>NZ_AUBP01000017.1 GCF_000429305.1 Desulfovibrio inopinatus DSM 10711 | reverse complement strand
CCTAAAACAGGTTGGAGATACACAAATCCTCATCCCGAAGCCGCCGAAGAAGAAAGACTCGCGACATCAGCGCCAGAAGGCCCGGCAACGCTTCCGCCGTCGAGCAGGCATCGAGCCGGTGATCGGCCATCTCAAGCACGACCACCGCATGGCGCGGAGCTACCTCAAGGGCGCGGTCGGGGACACCATCAATCTGTTCATGGCATGTGCGGCGTTCAATCTCAGAAAGCTGATGCGGAAGCTGGGAAGTCTTTTTGCGCTCCTGGCGTTTCTGCTCCTCGGAGGAGGCGCGAACCAGAGACCGGCGGCAAGCATCACATAGGCGCTAAAACGGTTTTTTCAGGCTCGACTATTTATCAGGCTGCAGGCGGTGCCGGTCCGGCTGTTCTTGAGGCCGCAGCCAAGCGAGGGAAACTCGGCATCGGGGTTGATCGCAATCAAAATGGTCTCTTTCCCGGTTATGTGCTGACGTCGATGATCAAACGCACCGACCAAGTTGTCTACGCCGCCCTTATGCATGCCTGGCGAGGAGTCTGGCGTGATAACATCAAGCACTTTGGTATTGTACAAAATGCCATCGGGCTTATTTTTGATGAAAACAATGCCAATCTCGTCACAGACGATATGCGCCAGCGTATTGAAACTCTCAGAAGTAAAATTGCTTTGGGAGAAATCCACATACACGATTATGTGACTGATAATAGCTGCCCCTAGCGACCAGCAGGCAGACTCTCGCCAAAGAGTAGCGATGTTGAAATTTATGAAAACAAAGTTTACCGGGATCGCATCATTCATTGCGGCAGCCCTTATCCTTGGTTTTTTAATTCCCTTATCCGCCGGGTTAACATATTCTTGGTTTGTTGAACGAGGACGCATTGAATCCGAACTCGAGAGATTTCACAGCAATACAGTAAATTTTTTATCACTTAGTGTTGAAGATGCCCTCCTTTCATTCTCTCCGAACGACGCGCAAAATGCCGCTAAAGTCATCATTCACGACCCGCGCGTATTGCAAATTGAAGTTTTTTCGTCACTGTACGACATGTTTCTTGTCCAATTGGACAAACAGCCCATTGATCCTGATGCGTATCCGCTCACACTCCAAAAAGATATTGTCGCTGGAGGCGAAGAGATTGGATATGTAAAAGTGACGATTGATCGCGAGTATTTTTTTGACAAGTTGGATCGTGAACAAGTAAATATATTGATTCTCTTCCTTGCCATGCTCATGGGAGGTCTTGCAGTCGTGGTCCCGGCTATTTACTTCAAGATTCTCCGCCCCATTAATTGTTTGACACGACAGGCACAAATTCTTTCCGCTGGTCACTTGGAAGTCGCATTTACCTGGCAAGGCTCCGATGAATTGACGAACCTGGGGAAAACCTTTGAAACGATGCGCCAAAAGTTACGCTCCAGTTTCCAACAGATTCATGACCTTGCTATCAAAGATGAATTGACCGGCCTCTCCAATAGACGCGCTTTTGTCGAAACAGTCGGTTTGGCGTTGGCACAAAGCAACCGCTACGATAAACCCCTGTCCCTGGTCATGATTGATATCGATTATTTCAAAAGAATCAATGACACCTTGGGACACGTGATGGGGGATCGTGTTTTGAAAGAATTCGCCTTTGTTATCCGATCCTCAGTGCGAAAATCCGACATTGTTGCACGCATAGGAGGGGAAGAATTCGCGTTATGTATGCCGGAAACTTGCCTTGAAGACGCCTGCCTTGTCACAGAAAAAATTCGTCAGAACCTTGCTGCGCATCATTTCCCTGAAAATCAACATATTACCGCAAGCTTCGGTGTTGCGCAGCATCAAGGAGCGACATTCGACCAGCTTCTTGAGCGTGCCGATACGGCCCTCTACCGAGCGAAAAACAGCGGTCGTAATCGTGTGGAAGTCAGTCCCAATACTGCGCAACCGAACATCACGCATTGAGCGACGAGCCGCAGCATCCCCATGGGAGGAAGATCTCTCAATGATTTCTATTGATCTTCACACTCTACCCCAACAAATCAACCAACCGTGATCGTTTTGCCAGGTCGTTTTCAGTCTGTGGCAAGCGGGTTGCCGATATAAACGTTGTTTGGGGAATAAGAAACGACTCAAGCCCCACTGAACGAACATCTTCAATGGTGGAGGTCAACGCAGGGACCAATCCATTCGGCTCATCCCACAGCGTTTCACGCGCTTCGGCCGGATACTGCGACAACCCTTGCCAAAGTTTTTCAAAACCAACCCAAAGCGTCTTATTCTTTTCCGACTGCACAAACCCGAGCTGTGAAAGACCGGACATATTGGAAGAAATAGGATCATTCAGTGTCGAACTCAAGCCGGATTTGAAATTGGCTGTATTGACAGAAAGAAATCCATTGAGATCGTTCATTGCCGTTACAATGTCATTGACTTGCGCTTCCAAGCCATTAATTCCCTTGACCACAGTCATGGGAAGTCCGCCAGCGAATTCATCTTCAACTTCGAACACAACGCGTCCGGAATCCTGCGAATAGACGTTATTTGATGACGTATATTCCTCCCCGTTCACAAAGAGATTCCCATCTTGCCCTGGTTGTTTGACATCGAGTCCGAGACTACTCAAAAAACCGGAGCCACCATCATCCAGGCCAAGTCGTTGGCCGATCTTTGCATCGAGAAGACTCAATTCCAAAGAGATGGCATTGTCAAAGTAGACGGTATGATCCGTAATCAACTCGCTACGTTGGGTGATATCGAGAAGTTGGCCCGCAATTTGATCAGAGGTGTTCATTGCTGAACGGCTCACAGCATCAAGAACATCCTCCCAAGTCCACCCGGCCTGCACCGTAATATGCGCGGTTTCACCATAAATAGGATCAGTCAATCCAAGAGTGCTCAGCAATCCTCCCGATCCATCTGTCAAACTGAAGTCTTCACCAAGAAACGGGTCGACAGTATGGATGTCGAGCACCTGACCATCGCTAAAACTGAATTCCGTGGTGGAAGACGGAATGTTGGCATCTTTCAATTCGGCGTCGACCCCAGGCATGGGAAATGACGTATTATAACTGGTCAGGGGTCCAGAATTTCCCGTTGTCGTCAGCGCATAGGCCGCTTCGGCATTAATCGCACCGGACACTTGTCGGAGAATATCTCCCCAGGACGCATTGGCACCGATTTCAAGCGCAACCGTGCGTGTCTCGTCACCGAGCGTAAAGGAAAAATCATAGGTTCCAGCGGCCACTGTGGAGGTTTCTTCCGGATCGAACACATCCGAAATATACGATGTACGCGCATCAGTATCATTAAGACTAATGCCGAAATCATAGCGACCGATATCTAACGTGGTATCGCCCTCACGATCAAAAACACTGGAAGCATATGTTGTAGGTTTTGCCAACTGCGTACTCGACACCGAGTATGGAAGAAGTTTTGCCGGAGTAATCGGACTCCGCTCTTCGCGCATATTCAATTCGTCGGCTAACAGATGTCCCGAAGTGTCTGCTAACGATACATCTTGATCCGTTTTCGAAGGGTTGACCGATAAGGCAAGCATATACCCCGTCCCCGGAGCCGAAGTCCCCAGGCTAAACGCTGTATTTTGACTGACGACCTGTGCATATACTCCGCTATCACCTCCATTGATGGCACTGGCCACATCATCGAGCACATCGACCCAACTCTCCGATTCCGTGGCGTCAACGCTCAAAGAGTCTATTGTGGACCCACGTTGGACTTCAAAGCTATAGGTTCTTGCCTCTTCGCTATTGACGAAATCGTCTTTCTGAAATCCTCGAGAAAAATATTTGAAATAGGGCTTGGCTTGCGATGCCGTCAGGACAGTGGCTTTCACCGGTCCATTACTGCTGGAGTTTGTAATGAGGCGAGATTGTGCCCACGGTGATGTGGATTGCGGCCAGGAGAATCGAGAAAGTGCGGATTCCAGGTTGGATAACTTACGGCTGAGAGTCGCGGTGAGATTCGTCGTCAACCCGGTAACCGGCGCAGACAAAGGCTCTCGATCAAACGATCGGTCTACTCTCCGAATCGCATCGATTTCCCGTTGAACTTGTTTTTCCCCCTCAGTCAGGGGAGCTATTTGCCCGGTTTTCCAAAAGTTAGAGATATCCATACGGTTATCCGTGAAGTCATACCGGCCCCGCCTTGCTGGATGACAAGATTGAAGAGTTATCGTGTCTTCTTCATCGGACAACACGCAGAGAAAGTTTAGGGGGACGTGTCATAGACGATGGACTCCAGGGTCAACCCTTTGGAAGGAGCAGTCGGAGGTGCCAAGGCTCGATTCTTTGAGAGCAAGATGGCCTCGACATCCTCGGCGCAGAGCTTCCCTTTGCCAGCAGCCACAAGACAACCAACCATATTTCGCACCATCTGTTTGAGAAAGCCGGTTCCGGTAAATCGCCAAACAGATTCAAATTCACTTTGCCCCGGACATCGCGTGACAGCAACAAGTTTTCGCACCGTATCTTTTACAATGCTTCCTTGATTCTGAAATGCAGAGAAATCTTTTTCTCCGACAAGTACGGCAGCAACGTCCTCCATGGCTGCAAAATCTACCTTTCCCACCCGCCAAACATATTTTCGACGTTGGGGAAAGACAAACTCCATATCGTGCCAGAGGACGTATGCGTAGGTCTTATGCTTGGCACCAAATCGGGCATGAAAGGTATCTGGCACGGGAGCGGCTTCAACCACACAAATATCGTGAGGTAAATGCGCATTCAGCGCTTTTCTCCATGGCAAGCCAGATCGGTTTGCCGGGATATCAACATGCGCGACAAGCCCCAACGCATGCACACCGGAATCGGTTCTGCTCGATCCCTGGACACGTACCGGCTGTCCTGCAAGTTTGGCTACAGCATCTTCAAGCACGGCCTGCACCGTACGCCCCTGTGTTCCGGCTTGAATCTGCCAGCCCTGATATCGTGTTCCATCAAAGGCGAGAACGAGTTTCAGGCGTTGCATCATAAGAAAAGGATTCGCTTTACGGTAAGAAGCAATGGATAGATACCGCGGCGAATTCGAAAGCATGACCGCGGCATGAGTCGATGAAAAAGCGCTCAGTATGTGATGCGCTGAGAGTGCACCGCAGTGCTCCTCGGGTGAGAAAAACTAGTCTGACTGTCTGTCGAGCGTTATGTTAAACGCAACAGCGTAGAGATGATGGAAAAAGTCAACATATTCAACATGGACATGATCCGGAGCTTCAATGCGGGCAGGAGCAAAATTGATAATACCACGCACCCCCGCTTCCGTAAGATAATTACATGCCCGCTGAGCTCGCTCGGCTGGCGTCGTAATCAGTCCCATCTCAATATCTTTTTCTTTGACGATATCTTTGAGGCGACGGGAACAGATGACTTCGAGACCAGAAATTTCTTCACCGATCTTAAATGGATCACAGTCAAATGCGCCAACAATATGAAAACCGCGACGTCTAAAATCTTGATGACGCAACAGTGCCTTCCCTAGATTGCCAACACCAACAAGCGCTGCGCGCCACGGGCGATTGATACCCAATGACTGCTTGATGGAAGAAACGAGATCCTTCACATAATAGCCGACGCCACGGACGCCAAATTCACCAAAATACGCAAGGTCTTTGCGTATCTGAGAGGGGTTGACGTTACACGCCTTAGCCAATGTTTCCGAAGAAACGACTTCGGCACCCTCTCGAGAAAACGTTTCCAAAATCTGGACATAAAGGGCAAGCCGCTTGATAGTCGCTCTGGGGATATGTTCGCTTTTGAGGGGCACGATAGTTTCTTTTTATTACATGTTTCGATGAGTAATGTGAAAGAAGGAACAATCTATACAAAAAAATGGAGGCCGACAAGGTCGACCTCCATTTTTTTGTCAATAAAGTCTTAGCCAATGAAGGGGTTGGCGAAGAGCAGGATCAAGTTAACAACCAAGGCGTAAATGGCCAAGGATTCGATGAAGGCCAGACCCAGAATGAGGGTAACGGTGATTTTACCACCAGCTTCAGGATTGCGAGCGGTGCCTTCACAGGCGGCGCGCAGACCCAGGCCCTGACCCAGACCACAACCAGCGGCAGCAATGGCCATACCAATGGCGGTGGCGAGAGAAGTCATGGAGACAACTTCAGGAGCAGCTTCAGCGGCGAAAGCAACGCCAGCAAGGGCAACCAGAGCAACGGTGTTCAGGGCGGTAAGAAGCAGTTTACGCATTGTGGATTCCTCCAAAAAGGTTGTATTGTGTTGGTCTTAGGACCATTTCCCCTATATGGGTGTGTACGACGATGATCGTTCGTTCATTCGGCTTAGTGAGCGTGTTCGAACGCACCTTTCAGGTAGATCATCGACAGCATGAAGAAGACGAAGGCCTGGATGCAGTCGGCCAGCCCGAAGAGGAAGTACATCGGGAAGGTACCGAGGATCGGAGCCAAGCTGAACAAGAGAATCAAAACGATTTCCTCGCCGCGGATGTTCCCGAAAAGACGGAGTGTAAGGCTGAGCGGACGAGCAAGGTGAGAAATAATTTCGATGGGGAACATCAACCACGCCAACCACCAGAAGGGGCCCATAAAATGTTTGATGTAGCCCGGCCCCCAGTTGATGACGCCCCAGATGTTGTAATAAACGAAAACAGTCAGCGCCATGGCGGCGTTGGTATTTACGTTATTGGTCGGAGAGTCCATGCCGGGGAAAAGCCCGATGACGTTGGCAGAAATGATGAAGAGGAACAGCGCACACAGAAACGGAAAGACCTTACGGCCAGATTCGCCCATGTTGGCGACGACAAAATCTTCTAGCCCGCCAATAACGAACTCGAAGAAATTCTGCCCTCCTCGCGGTACCATAGACAGTTTGCGGGTAGCCATGACGCCCAGGAAAATGAGCAGGGCCATGACGAACCAGGCATACGCAACATGCGCAGGCACCGGCAATCCGACGAGTTTGAATCCTTCTTCTACAAGAAGAACCGGATGTGGAAGTCCACCAGCCATATCCCTTAAGCCTCCTTCACGTTAGAACCGGCGTACCGGGCAATGGCCCAGCACACGAAGTTTGCCACGATGGTCGAAATGCCGGCCAGAAGCGCTGTGATGGAGGCTCCCGCCCAAACGACCAGGGCGAACAACGCCACTCCGGTCAATCCCAGGCGAAGATAGAACCTCACGAGCACGGAGGCGATCGCGCCCTTCGTCGTCATCGTAACGACGTGCTGACCAAATTTGGCCAGCGAAAAGAAATTGAGCGTGATGAGCACTGCGCCGGCGGCGAACGACCATCCCCATGGCTTCATCCCGGCAGCCACCAAACACCCAATGCTGCTCGCCAGCGCAATCAGCACTTGATTGCGAACTAGTGAACGCACGTCCGAATGAGTGTAACCCATCCGATACAAGGCGCTGTCAATACTACTGAGAATCCGTTCCATTGGTGTCGTTTACCCGTGGTGGTGCGCTTTTTTCTTGCGCATTTTGAATCTTTTTGGCTTCCAGGAGTACATTTTTAAACCCGGCTGCCACACCGAAAACGAGAAGCAGAATTGTCAACCAAGGCTTTGTGCCAAGCCACTTATCGAGCCAATACCCCATAAGCAGCCCGACAAATGTCGCCGACACGAGGTGCAAGCCCACGACCGATGCATTCTGCACCATATCCCAAGTTTCTCGGGATTTGTCGTCTTTCGGTCGTTTTAAAAACATGTGAATCCTCTCTGCGGGACTCATGCCCGGTTACGAGATCGTGCAATGATTCACAAGATGGGTCCGACTACCACAGGCCCTTTGATTCGTCAACGCACGACACGGCTTTTTTTTCACATCAACGCGGTGCAGTTGATGCCTGCGGCACTATGCATGGAAATCACAATCCAAGCAAGACCACGTTTTGAGGCTATTTTTTATAACGACAGGCTGTAACACAGTATTAACCCTGCGCGGCACGATATCCTTCCTTAATACGTTGAATAAGGTAACCCGTCATTTCTTCGCTATCGTCATGATCGAAACAATATCCATCCTGCCCTGCCAATCCACCAGGTACGGTATCGCCGCGGTCGTCCGGGTCGGAAATCATGTCCTGATAAAAGCAGACCGAAAGCCACCGAAACTCGGGATCATCGTCAATAATGTCAACCAGCGCAAAAAGAGGTCTTTCGTTCTGGTTTTTATGCGTTGCACGCAAGGAGTAGCTGACACCAGGGCGAGCGTTCACAGTCAAGGTCACGTCGTCCATTTTTTCCAACTCTTCACGGATTGTGCAAAAAGCGTTTTTCGCGTCGCACGCCTCCCACGTTGCAAGCATAGCGTCCAATTCCTTCATGATTCCTCCTTAACGATGACGAGGTTGCCATCGATGCGTTGATGCAAATTAATTCCGCACGATGGAGAGGACAATACACTTGACACTCGGCATGTAAAGTCTGTTTTCTAAAAACAAAAGCGAAAAGGTCCCGAGGTAGGGACCTTTTCGCTAGGAGGCTGTTCGGAGGCTGATGCCAAGAGGGGTGGCAACCATCGATCTCTATGGCTGCGATGAATTTCTTATGTCATAAAAGACATAATATGTCCACATGAAAATTACCCATGGCGAATTTTTAGGAACAAGACCATCCCTGCCAAAAGAAAAGTGATAACATTGGCTGCAACAACGGAAAACGACTCAATCATAAGCCCATACACTATCCACAAAAATACGCCCGATACAAAAATCGAGTACATTGATAAAGAGAGGCTTTTGGTATCTTTCGTTTTCAGCGCCTTAAGCGCTTGAGGCAAGAAGGAAAACGTTGTGCACATGCCGGCAACAATGCCGACCGACTCCATAAGCATGGACTGCGTAGCGGACATGGTCATGTTCTCCACTTTTTTTCAACACTGTAGACGGGAAGCCTCAAACGAGCAAAACTTTTATTTCTGTCGAAATGCCCTTTTTTGCCTTCCGCGGGTAAGTGTCGTATGCTCGTATTACGTCCGGCCTGTTCGCAGAGCCGGTTTTTTTCACTTGGTCGTTATACCATGAGAACGTGCAAGGAGTTTTACGATCAATGCGTGACAATATACTGACAATTCTAAAGAGTCGAGTTGTACTGGCCGATGGCGCCATGGGAACCATGCTGTTTGAAAAAGGAGCTGAGTCGGCACGGTGCTTCGATGAGTTCAATCTCAGTCGCCCCGAACTTGTCGGTTCCATCCATGACGCTTATATTGATGCTGGTGCCGAACTTATAGAAACCAATACTTTCGGAGCCAACCGATACAAACTCGCCGGGTTCGGTCTGGAAGGCCACGTCGAGGAAATCAACCGAACCGGAGCACACATTGCACGCCAACGCGCCGGTGAAGACCGTTGGGTTGCCGGCTCTCTTGGTCCCCTTGGCCGATTGCGCGATATAGCACCCTCCCCAAAAGAAATTGAAGACATCTATATCGAGCAGGCACAGGCTCTGGTCGCTGGCGGTGTAGACATACTCATTTTGGAAACCTTTTCCAGCCTGACCACCCTGTTGACGGCCCTCAAGGCGGTCAAACAGACCGTTTCCATTCCTGTTGTGGCGCAAATGGTTTTTACAGGCCAAGGGCAGAGTTTGGATGGTCGTGATCCGGCAGCCTGTTTCGTTGCGTTATGCCAAGCCGGAGCCGACGTTGTCGGTCTCAACTGCGGCATCGGCCCCAAAGGCGCCTTTGATGTCCTTTCTCATGCGGGGACGATTGACTGTCCGTTGTCGGTCTTTCCCAATGCCGGTTTCCCTGAACAACTCAATGACCGGCTCATTTATAAAAGCACCCCTGAATATTTTGCCCGCGTCACCGCACAGTGCGCCAGCCTTGGTGCCAGACTGATCGGCGGATGTTGTGGCACCAGTGCCGAGCATATTGCCGCTCTGCGCACAGCGCTGGAAGCCAAGCCGGGAATCTCTATCACGGCCCGAGCGCCTCACAAGGCATCTGAAACGGTAACCGCACCTACCAAGAGTGCCTTTGCACAAAAGCTTGGCACAAAGAAAATGATTCTTGTCGAACTCGATCCGCCGAAGCACATGGATCTCAGTGGATTGATCAAAGGGTCGCACGCACTCGCTCAAGCCGGAGCCGATGCCGTCACCATGGCCGAAAACCCCCTGGCCATTTCACGCCTCTCCAATATTGCGGCCGCGCTTATTGCACGGGAGAAAACCGGCATTGAACCGATCATCCACCTGACCGGCCGAGATCGCAACCTTGTTGGTATGCAATCGGTGATTATGGGGCTCGCCGCCCTTGGTCTGCAAAACATCTTGGCAATTACCGGTGACCCCCCTTCCGTCGGGGAAGAACGTGTGACCGGGGTGTACGATTTGAAATCGTACGAACTGATCAAACTCCTCGATTCGTTCAACCACGGCAAGAACGCCTCCGGGGAAGACATGAAACAACCGGGATCGTTTTGTATTGGAGCTGCGTACAATCCCAATACGGCAAATATGGCACTGCAAGTTCGACGCATGGAACGCAAAATAGAACGCGGAGCCAATTATTTCCTCACGCAACCGGTCTATTCCCGTGAAAAAGTCGATCGCATCCTGGAAATGACATCACATATCAAAACGCCGATTTTTCTCGGCATCATGCCCCTTGCCAGCTCGCGCAATGCCGAATTCCTCCACAACGAATTCCCTGGCATTGATATTCCCGAGTCAATTCGCAAACGAATGCACGAGGCAGGAGAAAACGGCATGCATGTCGGTGTTGATATCGCCTGGGAACTGCTTGAATATAGCTGGCCCCACTTCGCTGGCGTCTACCTCATCCCGCCATTTAATCGTTACACCATGGCGCTGGAGCTTATGGAACGATTGGGAAGACGAGCATAAACGATATTGGCGGTGAGGGAAGAGCCCAAGAGCCTTCACCTCACCGCAAACACACGACGCTCTGGGGCTAGCACCACGTCTGCGCCAATGCGACCGCCTCATCTACATAAAGTTGACGATCCTCAGCGGAAGACGATTCGACAAGTTTGACGGCTCGAATGACATGCCGCTCGCCCATACCATACGCTTCCATGAAGTACTGATACTGATCGACTACATCGTGAAATTCCGTTTCTCCTTGCCCCTGCGAAAGAATCAAGAGCCCTTTCTTTCCTTGAGGCAGTCGACAGGGATCGGGACGATTGAAAAAGTTGGGTTTCAGAAAGGAAAAGGTACGATCGAAAAACGTTTTAAATTGGCCTGTAACGGTGTGGTAATAAATCGGCGATGCCATAACCACCGCGTCAGCCTCAACAATGTCCTCCAATAACGCGGTGAGATCATCCTTGAGTATACAGTGTTCGTGTTGTTTCTTGCAGGACATACACCCCTGACATCCTTGAAAATTCATTCCATTGAGGTAGTACACGGAAACATGTGCCCCCATCGACTGCGCTTTGCGAGTAAAGGCCATCGCGATAGAGCTGGAGTTTCCCTCTTTTCTCGGACTTCCCAGTACGGTGACAACGTTCATTCTAAGCTCCTTGATGTTTAGACTTCGAAATGTTTCGAATTAACTTACCAAAAAATTTTACACTTTCAGAAGAGCCTGCAAGGCATCGGTGGCCTCTTTATCCACCCAGAAAAGTAAATTTTTTCCTTCACGCTTCATGTGAACCAAGCCTGCTTGTCGAAGTTCCTTGAAATGGTGAGAAACTGTAGACGGTGCTAAACCAAGACGTTCGGCAAAGTCCCCCTGACAATTGGTAAAATTCTCAGCAGGACTCGAGACCACATTCCCAGCCCAACATGAAGAAAGCTCCATAAAAATACGAAGCCGATGTGGGTTGGAGAGCGCCTTGAACATGCGAGCAGCGTCTTCCAGTTCCTGTTCGGAAAGCAACAATTCAGAGTTCGACATTTCTCGAAGTCTAAACGAGTAAAAATCGTCTGTCAATGGCTCGAAACACGTATGACAGCATACACCAATAACTTAAGACGCCTCTCTCCCCTCTTTCGACACCGATCTCCTCAAAACTTTTATGTGGTATGAGGATATAATTCTCCTCATCGAAAAAAAGAAAATCTCCCCAAACAACTCACAAGAGAAGACAACACGCACATATTCACAAATCAACAACATGAAATAATTGAGTTTTCATCAAAGCACGTAAGAAGGCTCATTCAAAATTTTTTACGTCACCGACGAAACTCTCCGTTGACGACGAATCTCTCTGACTGCTATACACTCAAACCGCGCGCCCGTAGCTCAGCCGGATAGAGCGTCGGACTTCGAATCCGCAGGTCGGGAGTTCGAATCTCTCCGGGCGCGCCAAAAAATTTCAAGGAGCCAGACTAATGCCTGGCTCCTTTCTTTTTGCGACAGGAAACAAAGAGATCACAAGAAAAACTGCCCCCGAAAAATATTTCCGGGGGCAGTTTTTCTTGTGAGGCGAATATTCACTTTATCCGCATGGCATCTTGAACATCAAACTTTCAATTCTTCCCATGCACGCACTAAACGCGGAATTGCTTTTCCTTCATCGTTGAAGAGAGATGAGGCCGTTGTACAGAACAACAGCCCCACGTCGAAATGCGAGAGAACTATTTGGTGATGACCATAGGAACAATCATCAAATCTGTTTCCGGCGTACCGGGGCAGCCAGTGGAATCGACAAGGCTTTTTGCGGGAGTGTCCGCGCATTGGTCCCAAGTATCAGGCACACCATCGTTGTCGGCATCTGAAACTTGCGTCGTTCCCGGGCAACCGACTGAATCAACAAGGCTTCCGGTTGGGGTGTCGGCGCATTGATCCCACCCATCCTGAACACCGTCATTATCGGAGTCGGCGATTTGTGTTGAGCCAGGACAACCGGTAGCATCAACAAGGCTTCCTTCGGGTGTATCTGTGCATCGATCCCAATTATCCTGAACTCCATCGCCGTCGGAGTCGACAACTTGCGTCGTTCCTGGACATCCAATCGCATCGACAAGACTTCCGGTCGGCGTATCTGGACACTGATCCCAACAGTCTTGGACTCCATCATTGTCACTATCGATGACGCTCATTGTTCCTGGGCATCCCGTCTCATCGACAAGACTTCCAGCAGGTGTCAATGGGCATTCGTCCCATGCATCTGGAACGCCGTCGGAGTCTGTGTCATCGCAAGTACATATTGGCTCATCAGGTCCAGAACTGCCAAAGTCTGATGGATATTGAAATACTGTTCCATCATCATAGCGAAGAGAGAATGGATTGTTAAAATTAATACCGCAGTAGGATGATGAAGGCTTAAAAAATGTTGTCACTGATGATGTTATATATTGATAAAAATTAAATCCATACTCATCAATGGTGTACATCATACATGTTTTATCATCTTGAGCAGCAGTCCAGTCAGATAATCCAATATAAAATTTTGATGTCGTTGGATCATATCGAATATACATATTTTCTGACGTATCTCTCCATATATACACATCAGACTCATATTGAGTAGTTATATATCCTTTAATATGTAGAGGAATTGTACCACTCGGCACATCAGGAAAATCAGCACATGCAATACCAGCGTTCAATACAATGCCACATGCGACAAGCCACGAAAGAATACGTCTTCGAATCATTTATTCCGCCTTTTTTTGATTTATATTTCCACATATTATATAGAATTTCTTTTATTATCAGACGCGTCCATTTTTTGGTATCAGGAAAACCATGAGTCAACTTATTAACCAACCTCATTTAATCAGTCTGCACTCGGCAGAATTCATTTTTACATCAATTCAAGAGTCCCATCGATCTTTCCTTTACCGCCCAATGAACACTGACGGTGCCGTGACGGTAAACAGCTATCACAACAGAAAGCAGCCCCCGAAATTTTTTTCCGGGGGCTGCTTTCTGTAAGACAAATATTCGTATTTTTCGCGTGTTATCCTAAAATATGTCGCTCTCCCACGGGGCCTTTCTTAATGACCTCCCCGGTTCGGGACACGACCCATTTTTCCAGGGCAATGGTCTTTCCGGAGTGAGCAACACCAGCTAAAATAACATTATCCAAGGCCTGACAGCAGGGAACTTCCATCTCCACCACAACAAGCGATGTCAGGTCGTTAGCCTGAATGATCTCAGCCAGCTTTGCCGCGTTGGCTTCGGCTTCTTCAAACTTGGGACAGGCCAACGCGATGACATGGCCGGCCGCATATCCAGGATTAAAACCGGCCAAGGCAACGGTGGCGCAATCGGCCGTGATCATCAAATTGGCCCCTTTGAGAAACGGTGCCTGGGGATTCATTAGACGCAACTTGACCGGCCAATGCGTCAATGCCGAAGCCGACGTTTCGTGCTGAACAGATGGTGTCGCCGGTTTTGGAGTAAACACCATTTGCGCCGATCCAGGACATCCTCCACGCGCTTTCGGTTGTGGATTCACAGCGTTTTCCTTGGCCAGCATATCATGCACAGCCTCTTCATCGAACGGATCGGATTCTTCTTGAATAATAGTCAAAGCGCCTTGAGGGCAATTCCCAAGACATGCGCCCAGGCCATCGCAATATTTTTCCGCTTTCAGTCGAGCTTTTCCGTCGATAATTTGAATAGCGCCTTCCGCACAAGCAGGTACACACTCTCCGCAACCATTACACAGCTCTTCATCTATTTTTACGATATCACGCATTACTTTCATCGGTCGCTCCTTCCGTGGCGTTCTTGCAGATGGACCATGCAGGCGGTCTCATCGGGGGAATTTTTTGTATCGATATCAACATAGCATCATGTGCTTCATGTGTCGTTGACATCATGTAATTCCGGTATAGCAATCTGGCTACGGGAAGGAGTTGATTCAAGTCAAAAAGTATTACTTTTTCTCAAAAATCGAAGAAGAGAGGCCAAACAGGCAGGAAATGCAAATTTAGCGGAATGTATAACTATTCTTGTGTGTGCTAGAGACGAATTTCATCCACGTGTCTCCCGTCTTTGTATAAAACAACACTTTGCGTCCTTGGTTGCCCAAAACGTCTTCACACGCGACATCAAGACCGCGTTTACTCAAAATGGATCGCGCCATCTCCACATTCTTTCGTCCCACATCCAATATCTCACCGAATTGACGCTTTTCGTCTGAATACATCGTCAATCCGCCCCCAAAAAGACGGACGGTCAACGATCGCACACTGATCTTTCTGAGCTCGAACCGAGCAAACAGACTTTCCAGCGCATTATCGACAAAATTGCAGGGCTGGTTGGGATTGCGGGCATTTTCAATAGATGGCAACATTGCGTGAAACATGGCGGCAAAACCGGTCCGCGGATGATAGAGGGTTGCCCCGACACAACTCCCCAGGACCGTGCTGATGATAAGGGGTCTCGACGTGAAGATGCACTCCCCAATTTTGAGATGCTCTACGCTTACCCCGGAATCAACAAGGGATTTGAGTTTACGATTGCTATCTTCGACCACGAAATACCATTATCCTTGTCTTCATGCGACCATAATCACAACTTGCAGCCTTTGACGATTTGAGCAACAAAACGATTGTGCGATATACGAATACATCATCATGCGCAAGGAAGGATTCATGAGGTTTACCGGCAGATTTTCTTGGCCGATTCTACAGTGTTATGGGATGATTCTTCTCACGCTCATAACACTTCTTGCTTCTGGATGTGGAACAAGTGAAAATACGGCGGTGCGCCGTTCCGGCACACAACGCCCCTATTCGGTTCGAGGGAAAACATACTATCCTCTCTCGAATGCTTCAGGCTATAGCGAAGTCGGTCGTGCGTCGTGGTACGGTCCGGGTTTTCACGGCAAACGCACTTCATGTGGCGAAGTCTATGATATGGAAGGCATCACGGCTGCCCATAAAATTCTTCCCATGCATACCAAAGTCCGCGTGACCAATCTCGACAACGGAAAGACTCTGGTTGTTCGCGTCAATGATCGAGGACCGTTTGTTTCCGGGCGCATCATTGATCTCTCTCGCGGAGCAGCCAGCCAGCTAGGGGTACTGAAAACCGGTACTGCCCTTGTTCGCGTGGAAACCGTGGAAAGTCTTCCAGGGGGAGGTCGTATAGATGATCTTCCTGGTCCATTTTATGTTCAAGTCGGTGCGTTTCGTAACAAAGTCAATGCCGACCGACTCCTGAACCAACTCCGACAAGCAGGCTACACCGGATCACGCCTCCACTACGGCATTGTCAATGGCTTGGGATACAATCAGGTTCATGCCGGTGCCTTCAAAAGTCTTGGCGCCGCCAAGCACGCACGCAACAGACTGGAACCCCGTTTTGCCGACGCCTTTGTCATTGCACAATAGCATGGACAAACCGGGAGTCAGCACGCACACCACACTGTCCAAGCCTCTTCATCAAAGGCTCGAACAGACAAGACATTGCACAATACGTGATACTACCGCCTGGACTCTCCGAGAGACAATCCAGGCGGTAGCGTTCCGTCCACAACGCAGTGGGTTAGACGAGCCCGCGTCTTTCTAACTACGAATCGGACAGGACTTCGTCAGGGTTCAATTCAGCCCGGAACTTCCGAGAGAGACGGAAGACCACCACTCGTCGAGGTGGCAAGATAATGCTGTCATTGGTCTGAGGATTTCTCCCCTTACGGGCTTTTTTGGCGTAGGCCTCAAACTTACCAAACCCACTGACCAACAGTGAGCTATCTTTTTTGATGGCCTGTTTCATGAGATCGAGCAAATTGTCCACTGTCACTTTGACTTCGGCTCGGTTGCGCTCGGTTTTCTCATAGATGTAGTCAACGATATCGGCTTTCGTCAGCGTTTTTCCGCTCATGCCGTCCTCCACGTCGTTTCGACGCTACTTGATTTGCTGGCGAATAGCAGCAGCCAGCCGTTCCATTTCTTCCATATCGTCGTACTTCCCAGGAGGCCAAAGCTTAAAACCATCGTCGGGGAAACGGGGAACAACATGGAAATGTGCGTGAAACACAACCTGTCCTGCGGCTGCGTGATTGTTCATACCGACATTGAGACCAGCCGCGTTCGTCGCTTCCATAACACCGCGGCCGACGCGTTTTATCGCGTCCAGAAGCTCTTCTCCAAGATCGTTCGGGATATCCAAGAGAGTTGGATAATGCTCCTTTGGAATAACAAGCGTGTGCCCTTTAATCACGGGACCAATGTCCATGAATGCCAGAACACGGCTTGTCGCATACACTTCGGCACAGGGAATTTCCCCTCGCACGATTTTGCAAAAAATACAGTCAGGATCTTTCATATTCACCCTCATGGCGGCCTGTTCGACGTTCTCAGCAGCGATCCTCGAACACAGCAAGCTGGCCCCCTCGACAGGGACAGGTATTTGCCTGAATTGAAAACTCGGTGTATCGAGTCTCAATCTTGTTTCAGTCTAACCACCTAATAGCTAAGCGATTTTTTTTTGGCAAGAAAAAAACGGAAAAAAGGTGTTGTTTGTTCACATCATGCAGTTCTCTTTCCTCGCAGGACATGCGGTTATTCAACATTTTCCTCGCATCACCACGGGTGATAGCGTGGGATAACCCCGTGCCCGAAAGAGAAAAATCACGTATCTTCCCGATATTTCTGCCTCATGCCGGTTGCCCTGGCCGATGCTTGTTTTGCAACCAGACGGCGCAATCCGGAACGGACGCCGCAACCAGCCATATCGCCTTGGAACAAACGCTTTCCGTCATTGCAACCGAACTGGAAGAACGTCGCCGACGCGCAGCCCCCCCCGTGGAAGTCGGATTTTACGGAGGAACGTTTACCGCGCTTCCTTATCCATGGCCGGAACGATTTCTTCATCTCGTTGCCGGTTTTCAAGCTGACGGCATTGTTTCCAAAATCCGATGCTCCACCAGACCCGATGCCATTACGCCTGCCCGCCTTGCTGAACTCGCTCCGTGTGGACTCGATACCATCGAACTCGGTGTGCAAACGTTTGACGATACCGTCCTGCAAACGTCCGGACGCCATCTCAACGCCGACACGATACGAACCGCCTGTCAGCTCGTTAAAGATGCCGGCCTGCGACTTGGTATTCAACTTTTACCCGGTCTTCCTGGTCACACCCCTGAACATTTTTTTGCTGACATCGATGAATCGATTCGCTTGGCTCCCGATCTTATACGTATATACCCTTGTCTGGTGCTGCGTCACACCGGTCTGCATACGCTGTATAAAAAAGGACTCTTTGTTCCCTGGAAGGAAGAGGACACCGTGGAAGCATTACGCCAAGTTCTTCCTCGGCTCTGGGCCGCCCGTATTCACATTGCTCGTATCGGACTGGCAGCGACGGAGGAATTATCGGCGGCTTTTATCGCCGGTCCTCACCATCCGGCAATTGCCGCCAAAAGTGCCGGACTTGCCCTGTTCGATACCATAAGGCCGCGTCTTCACCGCATTCCCGGTCCTAAGACCCTGTTTTATCCCGCCCGACTTCAGGGCATGCTGTACGGACACCGCGGACAATGCCGCTCCCTTTACGCCCTGCATCACTTGACGACCAAAACCATGCGCCCTTGGTCGCACCCACACTTTGCCCTCATCGCCGGTGCGGAGATGTCCTTGCAGGGAGCAGATTCCCCACACTCCAATCAGAGGATCGCATAACTATGCTGCTTGCCGACGGTTTTTACCGAATCCCCCGACTCGTCACCATGCATGGAGAAGACCGTCTTCGTGAAGATATGGGCTGCATTGTCCATGCTGGTCGATTCACCGATGTGGGGCCGTACGCAGAGCTTGCGCGGCATACCTTCAAGCCTGTCGAACTCTCGAACGATATTTACGGACCGGCATTCATCAACAGTCATTGCCATCTCGAACTGTCGTTTCTTCGTGGCCAGGCTCCGCGCGGGCTTGGATTTGAGGGATGGGTTGCCTGGCTGATCCAACAAAAACCGGCTTCCCCTGAAGAACTTGATGTCCATCTGGACACGGTATTGAGCCAGGCGAAAGAGAGCGGAACCGTCTCATTTGCCGATATTACAAGTCGCGCTGTCGAACACGTTGCCGCCGCAATTGCGCGAAATACCCTGGATGCAACGCTGTTCTATGAATTTTTCGGATTTACACCGCCGCCCGAAACCCCTTTCTCTTTTCCGGCTCGTTTTCATGCGCTTACTTCCCGATATGATTCGGTGCGTCTTGCACCAGCCGGGCATGCTCTCTACTCTACCCATCCCGAGACACTGCGCCGAGCCAAAGCCTACGCCAATGCTGCCGGCCTTCCTTTCAGCTTGCATTTAGCAGAACATCCAGGCGAAATCGAAACACTGGCCACAGGACGTGGCGCGTTCGCCGACATGCTGCGGGTCCGGGTTATCCCCAAAGATTTTACGCCACCGGGGATGTCTCCGGTCGCTTATGCCGACAGTCTCGGACTCCTCGACGCCAACACCCTTGTCGTTCATGCTGTGCATGTCGATAATCGCGACCTTACCCTGTTACAGGCGCGCCGCGTCACGGTCTGTTTGTGTCCACGGTCCAATGCGTATATCGGCGTCGGAGAGGCCCCGGTTCGACAGTATCTTGACCACGGACTCCCGCTCTGTGTGGGAACGGACAGTCTCGCCTCCAATGATGATCTCGATATTGGCCAGGAACTCAGTGCTCTCGAACATCTCGCAGGCCGCGCTTTGACACCACAGGAGGCATTCACTATCGGATCGACAACCCCGGCGCGACTTCTCGCGCCTCAATTCGGGTGTATTGCTTCCAGCCAGATGGCCGCCGTCGCCTCGATTAAAACACACACGGCCTGATGTACGCCGTCACGGAGCATTTTGAAGCTCACTCCATGCGTCATAGGACACGCTGAAAACCTTCAAGGCCCCTCCACACATCACGTCAAAAATGCAATTTCGACCCGCACCGCCGAGGTATCATCTCCATTGGGATCAACGCCGATAACTCGACATTCAATCGGCACCTCTTGCGACAACATTCCTGCGATCCGTTCCTCTTCTTCAGGGGGGACCGCTCCAACAGGGGCTTCCCGGTACATCAGCCAAAGCCCAGACTCTCCATCGATTGCCCCAAACAGCAGGGTATCACCACGACGCAAACATTTGCGAATACGGGGCACACAAACCCGCTCCACATCGACGAGAGGAAACCGGGCCAAAGTAACGGATTGGCGTGGGACCGAAAGATCCGTCGTCTTGAATGTATTCTTAATGGCGCTCCATAATGATTGTTTTGCCATACGTCCTCCTTCGTCGCGGCATAACGGATACGACAACGACCATTTTCAAGTTTGAAATCACATGGCTTTCCGTACTCTCTGGTCAAAAGGTGTTTTCAATGAAAGCACTTTTCGCGACAAGACAAATCAGCTATGCAATCGACATCTGTCTACAACTCGCAATTGCGCCGCAATGCTCCACAAAGAGAGAAATCATGCTCGATACCCGTTTCAGTACAGCACGCGTCGGTGGGTTTGTTTTGCTTCTTTTTGTCATGTGGGCGGCATCTTTTTGCCCGGTCCATGCCGCTCCCATGCCGTTCAACCCCATGTCAGTCCTCCCGAAAAAAGCGGCCGAAACGCCAAAAGCAACGCCGGAACCAATGCCCACGAAGATACCGGCACTGAAATCAGACAAAACCGTCGAAGAATATTTCCACGAGGTCGTTGATGACCTTGATGAGACCGGCGATACAATCGAATCTCGTCTCGATGCCATTATCGCCGCAATCAACAATACCGGGGCTGGAGTGCGCATTGCGTTATCGCGTGTTTCCGATCAATACAGCGGCTCCATTTTTGCCGGGCTCATTGTCGCCGCCTGTATATTTCTTTTTGCCGGTTTTTTTGAATGGATCTTCAGGCGGATTATCCGTCCGGCCAGGCAACGCCTCGAATCCTATCCTTCGGAAAATCCATTTTCCAATTATCTCCGCGCGTTCCTTTTACTCCTTCTGCATGGCGCCGCCATTGCCATCTTTTTCAGCATTGCTCTTGCTTTAATCTCCTGGTTTCTTCCCAAAGAGAGCATGGCCCGACATCTTGCCGTTCTTTTTTTGCCGCATCTCTATTATATCCGAGTGTTCGTGTTGGGATTGCGCATTATTCTTGGGCCCAACGCTTCAGCCGCCCGCCTCATGCCGATTTCTGACAAGGCGGCCCTCTATTATTACCGTTGGATTGCGTTTATATTCATCCTGAGCCCTTGTCTCAGTTTTGCAAAGAGCATCCTCAAATCCGGCGGTATCAACCCCAATCTGGTTGATGCATTCGATATCATCAATGTCATCATTCCCTGCTTCATTATTGTCTTCTTGATTTGGGCCGGCAAAGAGAAAGGGCGTCGCGCCATACTCGCTATGGCAATGAACCCGGAACGTGACCGCTTCACTCCGGCATTTGCCAATTCCTGGCATGTGCTGGCCACAGCCTATGTCCTCGGTTTGATGCTTGTTCGAATCGCGGCCACCATCATGAATGTCCCCAATATGGGGTGGACATTGTTACTGAGCTTTTGCAGCGTTCCCGCGGTGATTACTCTCGACCGTATGGCTTGGAACACCTTGAAGTCGGCGCTTCCCCCGCCGCCTCATGAAGACCACGATCATGACTATGACCACGATGACGATAAGCCACGATTCAATCACCACGCCATCACTATTCAGACTGGTTTTCGATTGTGCCTTGCCTTTTCCCTGCTCTTTCTGCTCATGCGCATTTGGGGACTCGATTTCAAATTTGGCGACACATTCATTAAAGCCGTCTTCAGTATCATAGGTACGGCAGTTGCCGGATTTTTTGCTTGGGAATGGATTCGCTCTGCCATCGACAAACGCCTTGCTCCTGAGCCAGGAGAAGAGGAAGAAGAAGCCGAAGAAATGGGCGCTGGCGGTTCGCGGAAAACCACACTGCTGACCCTCTTTAAAAAATTCATCTTGTTTTGCATCTTTTCGGCAACAATACTTATCATCCTGTCCGCCATCGGCATCAACATCGGCCCACTTCTTGCCGGGGCAGGTATTGCCGGTGTCGCCATCGGATTTGGCGCTCAAACGTTGGTAAAGGATATTCTTTCCGGCATTTTCTTTTTACTTGATGACTCTTTTCGCATCGGTGATTACGTGGAAAGCGGCTCCAACCGCGGAACAGTGGAACACATATCCATTCGGTCGTTGCGTTTACGACATCCACGAGGGAAAATTCAGGTCATCCCGTATGGCTCTCTCGGTTCCATTACCAACTACAGCCGAGACTGGGCGGTGATGAAACTTGATATTCGTGTGCCGTATAATACCGATCTGGAGAAGGTACGGAAAATCGTCAAGAAAATCGGCAAGCGTCTGGGGGCTGATGAAGAACTCGGACCAAAGTTTCTTTCACCACTCAAATCGCAAGGCGTTCGCGAAATTGACGATTCCGCATTGATTATGCGCGTGAAGTTCAAAACACGTCCAGGAGATCAATTTATTCTGCGTCGTGAAGTCTACAAAAATATCCAGCAAGACTTTGCCAAGAACGGCATTGAGTTCGCGCCGAAAAAAGTCACGGTGCAACTGCCTGAAGCAGGGTCGGACGCACCGGTCGACAAAGCGGCTTTGGCTGCGGCTGCTTTGGCCGCCAGCGAAGAGGCTGGAAAGAAAGGTGAGTAACAAAGGCAACAACGTCGAAAGCCTCAGTGATAACACTGGGGCTTTTTTACTGGCTGCCAAAAGTAATAACCAGAATCCTATGAAGAGCTCATTCAAGAAGGATAAACGCCCGTATCTCCTGAGACCGAAGGCGGATCGGTCTCAGGAGATACGGGGTTGATGATACAGGAAAAGGGTAAGTAACTTCGTCCCGTGGCCTTATGTGGGCGATTAGACCAAAAGACTCCACGTTTCCGATGCAACGACGTTTAATGTCGCGTCCTGCGCGGTGAAGGCGCTGAAGCATTATCGAGAAACCATGACTGATTGGACTGGGTCGTGATCTGTTCCGAAGATGATTCACCACCTTCGGACATATTCATCGCCATGGCGTTGGGATCGGGCGGAGCTCCCCAGACATTCTCCAATGCCGTGCGCAGGTCGCTATTTTCATCTTCAACAGCCGCACTGAGTTCGCTTTCATTCAACTCACCATCACCATCCGTGTCGATACTGGAAAAAGCCTCTTCGGAGAGTGTGCTTTCTTCAATACTCAGACTCCCGCTTTCGTCCTCATCAAGATCGGTAACGGCTCGGCTGGCAATATCGCTTGCATCGGGTTTGGGTGGGCGTTGTCCTTGCAGGGACATCGTGAACCCAGAGGCGGAAGAACCAGAGATACCACTGATCGACATAACTCGCTCCTTTGTTCGTTGTACAATGTCCCTCCCCACAAGCCTCAACCACATATCAAGAGTTTTGAGAAAAATGATAGAGAGGTTACACGACAAAGGAAAAAAATTCTTTATGAAAGAAAAATTCACAGAGCAATAAAGGCAATATATTATAAGATGTTAAAGAGATAAATCCAAAGGCAATGAAAACGTAAATGTCGATCCTTGATTCGAGGCACTTTCCAGCCAAATTTTCCCATGGTGCCCGGTGACGATACGTCGAACAATAGCCAGCCCTAAACCTGTACTTTTTTCACCAGCCGTCCCCTCGTCTCTCGTTTTATGGAACGGCTCAAAGATATTCTCCTGCTCTTCTTTGGGAATGCCCACGCCATGATCACGAACCGAGATGTTTACATAGCCTGCCGCCGTAAAGAGGCTGACTTGAATGCGTCCTTTCGGATGAGAATATTTGATGGCGTTCGAGAGAAGGTTATTGAGCACTTGGTCAATTTTCAACGAATCGATGGAGATGAGAGGAATGCTTTCAAAACACTCAAAGACTAACTCGATCTGTTTCGCAGCGGCAATAAACGTATTGAGTTTGACATTATGTTTGACGAACTCGACAATATCGACCGGCTTGATTCAAGACTCAATCTTCCCGACTCAATACGCACGAAATCGAGCAAATCATCAATAAGCCCCAGCATATAACGGCTTGACGATGTGATTATTTCTAAAAACTCTATTTGCTCTGACGATAAGACGTCGGCTTCTTCTTGAAGAAACATTCCATAGGCCAAAATCCCCCCAATCGGGTTACGCAAATCATGCGCAGCCATGCCGATAAAATGATTCTTGAGATCATTGAGTTTGGTGAGTTCGGCATTTGCTTTTTGTAACTTCCTGGTCGTAGTGGCCAATTCCGTTGTGGAGGAAAGAAGTTCCTGCTGCAGGAACGCCAGTTCAGCGGTGTCGGCTTCTCCAATCACACAGACCCTGCCGTCGGCTGGGAAAAAACGCACTCGATACGATTGAGGTGAGCCTCCGGGGACAGAAAAATGCAGCAAGTGTGGTTTTCCGGAATGTTCCAACATGCCCTCGAATTGAAAATATCCATTGAAATCCACCAGAACATCATGGAAATGGACGTCTTGTTTTTCAAAATCGCGTTGAGTCATCCGGCGTGCGGTGTCATTGGCAAACAGGATACAACCATGGCTATCACACTCAAAATAGACCAGGCCGGACGCTTCACAAACGAACGCATAGACGGTCTCAGGCACAGACAACAACGTCATAGCGATTTACCTTGGATAAAATTTTCAAGGGCGCTGAGGCTCGGTATATACGTGACATCAGGAAACAATGTTCCGATATCAGTACCGCCCCATCGAAACGCTTGACCACCGGTCCAAATGGGAGTCGTTGGAAATCGTTCTCGGATGTGTTTTATGAGATCAACGAGGTGAGAAAAATTGAAATAAATAGAGAGCGAAAGACAAATGGCATCAGGTCGTTTTTCCTCGACAAAAGTCAACAGTTCCTCAACGGGAGTGTTGACACCTAAAAAATACGCG
The DNA here is from genome assembly GCF_000429305.1 of Desulfovibrio inopinatus DSM 10711. NCBI lineage: Bacteria > Pseudomonadati > Thermodesulfobacteriota > Desulfovibrionia > Desulfovibrionales > Desulfovibrionaceae > Desulfovibrio > Desulfovibrio inopinatus. The sequence goes on along the minus strand of NZ_AUBP01000017.1, from coordinate 153,533 downwards.
TCCCAGCCATGAAGCTCGAGGACATCAGCCACCATCTTGGCGCCAATTTGATGATACTCATTGGCCACGCAGGCCACAATTGCTGACTTTCCAATGCGCTCACCCTGAAATAGCCGAGGGTAGACCAACGTCAAGGCATGTTCCGTAATTGCCGTTGCCATATGTTCAATAGCAACAGACACTTTTCCCGTCTCCCAAAGTGCACCGATCTCATAGAGGGATCGCTGAAATAAGCGAATATACAACGTATGGAGGTCAATGTCCTCGTCGAGCAATTCCGTAACCACGGCAACACATGCGCGTTTGCGCCCGAAAATGAGATGCCCCAAATATTCTTGATATGTTGTTTCGGTAAGCATGTGTCTGTGCACCCTGCAATGCATGCCCAGTCTCAGAAAAATCGGTTCCCTAAACACCTCACCTGCTTATCCATACTACATGGTAACCAAGATCCAAACAATCAATCTTTTAGCGGGTCCGTTTCGTTCTCGTATTCCGACGAGACGGTATAGAGTTCATCGGCAAAAGCAGAAGTACCATCGTACATCGTGGCCCCATCGACGCGTTCACGCCAAAGGACTCGATCGACGATGTAGCGTACAAGCGGACGCAATCCTTCGCGACTCAAGGCAGAGACAGGGATTGCATCGGGATACCTGGACAGAATAATTTCGCGAGTGGCCGGCGTAGCAATATCCCACTTGTTGAGCGCCAGTATAACGGGAATGTCTCCTAAATCCATCTCATGCAAAATGCCGTTCACAGCCTCGATACGATTTTCCAACTCCGGATGCGCTGCATCGGCTACGTGAACCAGCAGATCGGCTGCTTCAAGTTCTTCCAACGTCGCTTGAAACGCTTCCCGTAATTCGGCAGGTAATTCACGGATAAATCCCACCGTATCTGTCAGAATGAGTTCCTTGTCTTGTGGAAAACGCAATCGTCGGCTTGTAGGGTCTAAGGTGGCGAAAAGCTTGTCTTCAGCCAAGACTTTGCTTTTCGTCAGGGTGTTGAGCAGGGTTGATTTACCGGCATTCGTATATCCAACAAGAGAAACAACAGGCAGCCCAACTTTCGCCCGTCTGGCACGAGTATTCCCACGACGCTTACGCAATTTTTTCAGATCCGACTTGATACGGTCAATACGTTCGCGCACCTTGCGTCGATCCATCTCCAGCTTGGTTTCACCGGGACCGCGTCCACCTATTCCCCCCATGAGACGAGACATGGCATGGCCTTGCCGTACAAGACGCGGCAGCAGATACTTGAGCTGTGCCATTTCTACTTGGAGTTTCCCCGAACGGGTAGTGGCGTGTTGCGCAAAAATATCAAGAATAAGCTGTGTGCGGTCAATAATTTTTCGTTCCGTGACTTCGGCCAAGTTGCGAATCTGCGCGGGTGACAGCTCGCGATCGAACACCAATGTCTGGGCTCCCGTACGTAATGCGAGAATTTCGAGTTCGGCCACCTTCCCTTTGCCCATGATGAACTTGGGATTGACCTTGGAAACACGCTGGATGACCGTTTCGGCCACACTCAAACCGGCAGTTTTCGCCAGGTCGGCCAATTCTTCCAGTGAGGCTTCGGCTTCTGCCCGTGGCTGACTTGAGACATTGACCAAAATAGCAACACCTTCACGCCCCGTCTCGTCACGGGCCAAAGCTTCGCCACTTCGACCAAGCTCATCTTCCAGAGCAATCGCCTGCCCTTCGAAATCAAAATCAACCTGATCAAAACGAACCGGTCCGAATATACGATACGGCTCATCATCCGGACCAGGTTGGCCAGGGGGCAACAAATGAGCCCAATACATCATGCCGGGTTCGGCCATTGCCGTCACGTTAAGTGCTGTGATGCTATCCAGGCGCAAAAAGAGCATGTCGGTCAGGTCTTCTTCGGAAAGGCCTTCTCCACGCAAATGGGTATGCACCAAACGTAAGCCACGCAAACGCGTTCCAGCGACACGTGATCGAGAGAGGTCAGGAATATATATACCGTCCGGCGTCCCTACGATGACCATTGAGGGTCTGCCTTTACGATCGATAAGCACCCCGACCTGCCGACCGATACCGAATGAAATGGCGGCCAATTCACGGGCTTGCTCATTACTGACACCGCCAACCGACGGATAGCGGCGCTGGAACAGTCGATCCAATGCCCGAATCTGACTCGCTTTCAGGCCTTCGATATTACCTTTTACTTTCGTAGCGATGATGATCCCTCATCTTTCAATAGCGTTATTTGGACAATGTCACCACAGATCAAAAGGACCGAGCGACGTAACAGGCACAGAGAGAAAACCGTCTTTGTTGCTTCATTCCCACTCATGATGTGACTTTCAAAAAGCCTCGCGACGAGTGTACCTCACGCGGCCGTTGTTCCTTATGCCAGGGCTCTTTCAGCAGTCAGCCCATGCTACTCTAAAAAAACAATCGTAGAATGGTCTTTCCCCCTCCCTAAGGGAGAACCCAGAACATATTTCCTCTGGATCACGAAACATCAAAACGAAGATGTATTCAGCGTGAACCAGTAGAGGTATGAAAGCAAGTCAATTGTAGGGATCACAAGAACAAGTTGCATTTCGACGTCATAACAAGACAGCCTGGTATTGATTTTACTCGACGCCAATACGTCGAAGTGGCGCTTGCATTGACCAGGGCTGTCTGTAGCCCTAATAATGAGGACATTCCTTAGGCGAATTGGCTATCAATTTTATGACAACGAGGCAAATACAAAACCGTGCCCTTTTTACTCCCCTTTCATAAAAACAGGCCAGAGGAAAAACGCCTCTGGCCTGTTTCACGAAGGCGGCGATCTATCACTCTGCCACCATCTTCTTTTTTTACTTTTATACCAATTAATTACGATTGTTCTCGACACCCTGAAAGAGATTCTTCAGCAGTCTCCGCCGCGTCTTCTTTACATGACGGATCACCAAAGTAATCTTTGGTTACTCTCAAAATAACCGGGGAGAGTAAAAGCAAACCGATGAGGTTGGGTACCGCCATCAATCCGTTGAAAACATCGGAAACCGTCCAAACAAAACTCAACTTTGCAATAGCGCCCAGTCCCACAAACAGAATGTAAACAAGGCGGTAGGGCAAAATTGCTTTCACGCCTAAAATGTATTCAATAGATTTCTCACCGTAGTAACACCATCCCAACACGGTGGAATAAGCAAAAAGAGAAAGCCCCAGCGAAACGATATATTCGCCTCCGGCAATGGATTTTCCAAAGGCGATGGTCGTTAATTCAGCACCGGTAATACCCGAATTCCATGCACCGGAGAGAATTAAAACAAGGCCAGTCACGGTGCAGACGATTATCGTATCAATAAAAGTCTGGGTCATGGAGACAAGCGCTTGGGTTACCGGGTGGTTGGTTTGTGCGGCTGCAGCCGCGATCGGCGCAGAACCAAGACCGGATTCATTGGAAAAAACGCCTCGTGCCACACCGAATCGAATACTCATCATCACGGTTGCACCGATAAATCCCCCTGTGGCGGCCGTATCCGTAAAAGCTTCTTTAAAAATGAGTGCAAATGCATCGGGCACGCCGGAGATATTCATCAAAATAATGAGTAACGCCCCTCCCATGTAGAAAACAATCATTGCGGGAACGAGCACACCGGCAACTTTACCAATACTCTTAATACCGCCGAGGATAACAAATGCGGTTGCCAGCATAAGACCAATTCCGGTGATCCAGGGGGCGATACCAACCGTGGCATGAAGAGCGTCCGCGACAGAATTTGCTTGCACCATATTGCCGATCCCGAACGCGGCAATGGATGCGAAGAACGCAAACAACCAACCAAGCCACTTGAAGCCGAGGCCTTTGGAAATATAGTACATCGGCCCGCCGCTCATTTCTCCATTTTCATCAATTTCTCTGTACTGAACCGCAAGGACAGCTTCAGCATACTTTGTAGCCATACCAAGCAATCCCGTAACCCACATCCAAAAGAGAGCACCAGGCCCTCCAATAGCAATGGCCGTTGCTACGCCAGCGATATTGCCCGTACCGACCGTAGCCGAAAGCGCGGTCATAAGCGCTTGAAAATGACTAATATCGCCAGCCCCTTCTTCACGTCGTTTTATGAGGGCCAACCACAGGGAATAGCCGAGTTTCCGAAACTGAAGCCCCCGAAGAATAATTGTAAGGTAAAATCCTGTCCCCACAAGCAGGATAAGCATCGGTGGGCCCCAAACAAAATTCCCCACTTCCCCAAAGAAAACTTCAACCGGTTGGAGAAACGCGCGTATGGATGCAGGATCAATCATGGTCCACTCCTTCTTCTTACTGTCTTGACAGATAATTTTGTATCTTCATTGCTGCCGGAGGCTTTGCGCTTTCCGACAATCCCCCCTTCCTCTTCAGGAAGCTGAATCAATCACATTCCCCCAGTGATATCTCTTCCTCATCTTCAAACTCGCCGTCTTGCACTGAACACGACGTGGAAACAAAAAATCGCTCATTACATATAAAAAAAAGCCGGAGCGAAAACCCCGGCTTCATATTGCGACTTATTGCAAAAAGGTTCCGACATCCACGAATTCCAGATCAAACGCATCGGCAACACCTTTGTACACGACTTTACCGTCTATGATGTTGGCCCCAAGCTTGATTTCCTTATTTTCCTGCATGGATTTACGCCAGCCCTTATTGGCAATCTCCAGGGCATAAGGCAGTGTCGCGTTCGTCAGAGCGATAGTTGAAGTTCGCGCAACGGCGCCTGGCATGTTCGCCACACAGTAGTGGACAACACCGTCAACCGCATAAACCGGATCTCCATGCGTCGTGGCTTTGGAGGTTTCGAAACAGCCTCCCTGGTCAATAGCAACATCGACAATAACGGCACCATTCTTCATTTCTTTCAGCATGCTCTTTGTCAGCAGCTTCGGTGCCTTAGCACCCGTAACGAGCACGGCGCCAATAACGACATCTGCTTCACGGCATAATTTGCGCAATACGGCAGGTGTAGACATCATGGGAAAACAGTTTGCCGGCATAACATCAGACAAATAACGCAGACGGTCGAGATTCATGTCGAGCAAATACACTTTTGCTCCAAGACCGCAGGCCATTTTCGCAGCGTTTGTTCCAACGACTCCACCACCGATAACCACGACAGTAGCGGGCTCAACGCCGGGCACTCCTCCCAGCAGTACGCCATGTCCACAATGGTTCATTTCCAAATACTTCGCTCCCTCTTGGATGGACATCCGGCCTGCAACTTCGGACATGGGAGTAAGCAAAGGCAAGCTCTTATCATCTTTCTCTATTGTTTCATATGCAATGCATATCGATTTACTCTTTATAAGAGCATTTGTCAGTGCTTCATCTGCTGCAAGATGGAGATATGTAAAGACGATTTGCCCTTCACGAATAAGATCATATTCCGATGGCAATGGTTCTTTAACATGCATTACCATCTCTGACTTTTGATAAATTTCATCAGGAGTCGAAATAATTTTTGCTCCTGCGCTCTCATACATCTTGTTAGTAAATCCTGTTCCTTCACCAGCACTTTTTTCAACGAGAACAGTATGTCCATACTGAACCATAACTTCAACTCCAGACGGAGTCATGCATACACGATTCTCTTCTGACTTAATTTCTTTAAGGATTCCAACAATCATTTAAAGTTCTCCTTTGGTATTTTAGGCATGAGAATAAACACAAATTCTCAATACAATAGTCTTGTTTGAGAGAAAGTACATTGATAAAGCAAGAGGCTTGCCAAAGGAGAGAGAAAAGATCGAAGAAGAGTCCCCCCCAAAAGCAGAGAGGAATAAAACAATTTTTTACCAAATAAAATCAAATAGATACAAAACAACAAAGCTTCCAATAAACATATCTTACTTCTCACGTCTCATTTTCTTGAAAGATTGAGCAATCAACCCAGTGGCAACCTTTCGTGCCAACTCAAAATATACTTTTTCATTAACTAATTATTTTTATTTATATTTTATTTTGGAACGAAATCATTCCAGTGGTTCATTTTCATTCCACTCTATATTGTATTTTTTTATTTTATTTAACAGAGTTGTATGAGAAACTCCTAAAGATCTTGCTGTCTTTCTTATACTCAAATTTGCTTCAAGTGCTTTTTGGAGTAATGCTTTTTCAAAGTCTGCAACTTCTTTCCGTAATCCTCCTGAAAGTACTTTTTCTGAATCCTGAATCCCATCAAAAGACGAATTTCCTTGCAATTCATGACTGAAAAGTATGAATTCGTCCTGGATAAAACTTTTCTTACAAAGAATTGCAGCACGCTCTACTACATTTTTCACTTCCCGAACATTCCCAGGCCAATCATGATTATAAAGTTTGTCCATCGCTTCCTGGGAAAAACTATGACACGGAATATCCAGCTTTGCCTTTAAGCAATCCAAGAAATATTTAGCCAGTAAAGGTAAATCAGACATTCTATCACGTAAGGACGGTATATACAGTGGGAGAATGTTTATCCTATAATAGAGGTCACGACGAAAACGCTTCTTCTCAACTTCTCGTCCCAGATCCCTATTTGTTGCAGTAATAATGCGGGCAGATATTGGAACTTCATTCTCTCCACCAATCCTTCGTACTTTGTTTTCCTGAAGAACTCTGAGAATCTTCACTTGAGACGACAAAGGCATGTCACCTATTTCATCAAGAAAAACCGTTCCTTCCCGAGCCACCTCAAACAATCCCAATTTTCCTTCTCTTTTTCCTCCTGTAAACGCACCGCGCTCATAACCAAACAGCTCACTTTCTAAAAGCTGTTCTGGCAATGCAGCACAGTTAAGAGCAACAAAAGGCCCCTGCCTTCCACTTTCTGTATGTATTGCTCTTGCAAAAAGCTCTTTTCCTGTTCCACTTGCACCTTGAATTGAGATAATTGAATCCGTTTTAGAAATAGTTTGCGCCATTCGAATAGAGTTCAAAATCGCTGGATGCTGTCCAATAATGCTATAGAAATCAATTTCATCTTTATTTGATAGTGTCTTCGCTAATGTTCGAATTGTTTTTATGTCTTTTGATATCTGAACAGCTCCCAACACTCTTCCGCGAACATCGCATATTTTTTTTACAGAAGAAAAAAAATGCATATTCCCTTTTGTCGTACTAATTATCTTCTTTACATCTTCGAACTCTCCACCACTCAAACATTTTAACAAATCAACATCACCTGGAATAATATCCTTTATACTCCTCCCTATGACATCCTGATCCCCGCCGGTATACATTTGCGCAGCAACTTTATTAATCGTTTGCATCCTTCCATATGCATCAATAGATATTATTCCATCGCTCATATTGTCTAAAATGGTTTTAAAACGATTTTCACTTTCTTCGCGAGGAAGTGTATTGATGAATTTGATATCGAGTATATGAGGTATACGTACTAATGATTTAAATAATTGCCGAATGGCATCAATGCTTCTGATGGAATGTATCTCTGCAAAAACATTTGCAAGCCCTTTTTTTACAACAACTTCAATAGATTTTATGTTCATATCCATGCCAGCAACAACTCTCGATATGTCAGCGACAACACCAACTCTATCTTCAAATATCAACTTTATTTTTACTTGCATGAAGTTCTCTCCGTATCACATATAAAAAGAAGTAGTTGGCACATAAAGACAACGACAAGTTCATACCATACATCATTCAGAATGATTTCTTATAAAAGAAAATAACAATTATCATCACGACAATAAAATCGACACTAAACGAACAATAAACACCTCATCTTTCCGACATATGAACAAAGAATACACTTCAACATACGATAAGCAACAGACAATAAACCCATTTAATGGTCAATATACATCAGATTTGTAGACCACAGTGTATCGGACACTTTCAAAATGCATCCTTAAAGACGCCTGTAATATCTTCATGCTTCACTCGGTCGGCCTTCGGGTAATTATCCCATCATTATCAAGCAACCAAGTATCAAACATCATGCCACGAAGAGTCCGTTTCGTTGTTTTAATCCCCTTTCAATGATCCGACGTGGTCTACTCGACCATGGGGTCATAAAAAAATGATTCTAGCCAGCAAAGTTCCTCTGCCTTGTCGGAAGCAGATATGTATACCGCTAACGACATCATCCAAGCATTCATGACGGGAAAAGAATTCGAAACAGCAGAGTATCTTCGAATTATCGCAAATCGGATATATCGAACAATAAACGAATACCAATCCCAAAAGGATTGCTCCGTGACGTTTCTTTAGGATTTAATTCGAGAGATGAAGGCTATGAGCACAGCTCTACATGGCATGAGCGGGCTACGAAGCTCCCTTCCAAAAAACAAGTGTATTTGGATGCTCCAGACCTCAGCATTATATGCACACCAACGATGGGGGATGTGACGCGGGCATGAAAAACAGATCGTCGTCGACACTAAAAAGAAAACACATCCGGGAGTGTTCATTTTCTCCCGGATGTGTTTTGAGTTCACGCGTCAGTCGAACTCAGATAATCCGTGATCATGGCATCATATTCGGCGGTCAAGGCGAATGTTTTGGTGGCCATGTCTTTACGGAGCTTGAGGGAAGCCGCGAAGTCATTCGCGTCGAGGTCGGCTTTGATCACATCATATGTCTCGGGGCCGGGAGCGACCAGCATGCCGTGAAAATTTTTGGCTGCAGCACGCAACATGGTCGGTCCGCCAACATCAATTTGTTCGATGGCTTGTTTCAACGGCAGTTTATTGGCTTTCGCCTGGGCAAAATTATATAAATTGACGCAGACAAGATCAAAAGGCCGCAAATTGAATGACTCAAGGGTCGTCAAGTGTTCCGGATTGTCTTTATCCGCTAACACACCAGCGTGAATGTTGGGGTGCAGTGTTTTCACACGGCCATTGAGCATTTCAGGGAAACCGGTCACATCACTGACCGAGATGACGTTCAATCCGGCGTCGAGCATTTTTTTCCGGGTTCCTCCGGTGGAAACCAACTCAACACCGTTGTCTTGGAGATAACCGGCAAATTCAACTAAGCCGGTTTTGTCGGTGACGCTCAAAAGAGCGCGTTTGATAGGCAAAAATTCCATGGATGCCTCGCTTTTTCACGAGGCGATGCCAGATTCATGACGGCTTGGCAAGCCCCCAGCGCATCCTTGCGCACATCCACAGGGCCGGTCCTTGGCACAATTACATCATTTCCCCGTTTTATTTTGATTCTTGGCCTGCTTGCATCCGCCCTGCATGTCAGGCCAAGAATCAAATGGGGAGGGGATATGTGATCGACGCTGTCTGTTATGCAGCGTCGGCTGCAACGTATTGCATCAACTCCGTCGCGGCAGCATGGCCGGGTTCGTTTTCAAGAATGTATTCAAGTTGTTGGCAGGCTTCTTCGACTTCGCCCAAGCTCACCAAACAACCGGCCAGCGAGAAACGAATGTCATTTTGAAGCGGATCATTCTGCAGGCAATCGCGCAGATGCGGAATGATACGTTCCAGGTTATTGTCCATATGTCCCAAACGGACCAGGCCGAACAGGGCAACATGATTTTCCGGATTCAACGTAACTGCCCGGGAAAAATTAATATAGGCTTCATCAAGGCGTCCGCTTTCAAGCTCAATCAAAGCCATGCCAGCAAGGGCGCGGTCATTTTCTTCGATCTTGCTTGCCTTCACGTACAGGGCATATGCCTTATCCAAGTCGCCAAGCTGCACGGCAATAGTAGCAAGCCCGAGATATGGTTCAGCATGAACACCGTTACTGGCCACGGCCTTCTTGTAGTATTCTTCAGCCTTGTCCATTTCGCCCATGAAAAGATAGCATTCGCCGAGTTCTTTATTGATTTCGTAATCGAGATGACCGCTCATAATATAACCCCTGTGTTGCTAAAGATGCTCCCGGAGTATCTTCACCAGGCTTTGGCATCTTTACTAATCCCTTGCCATGTACCGGGAAAAAATTCTCATCCCGGGTCCCCTTCCATTAACACGCATCCCTTATAAGGTTTCTGCAGGCTCCACCGAACGGTTCCAACGCAGAGGGCGGAAGGAATACGCAGTTGCCTAGCTTCAAGCAGAAAGCGTGCCATCCCCAAAGAAAAACACCACATCGAGAAAAAAACATGTTCTTCGGTCTCTATTTATACAACAATAACAAGAGATTAAAAGAACACCCCTCTCAGATTTCCCACCAATTTTTTGTTCTCTCTCCCGGCAGGACTTGCCGCCAGACCGCCAATGCGCCGACCTTCTCCAGAAGAGGAAAGCGTCAATACAACAACGCTGCCACCTCTCCCCTTTTTATCAATATTAAAAATTAATACTATTATATCAATCAATTATACAGAATGGTACACAAGTTGCTTTATACCAGCCAACCTGCCTCTCACGCTCACATCCAGCCGGCAGGGAATGAAGAAACTTCCAGGAGCTACGACATGAAAACTTTTTTTCCTTCGGAAATCGGCCTGACAAGCAAGGTTCTCGACATCCGACTTGATCGTCAAAACATTGTCATGTCCAACCTGGCCAATGCGGACATCCCCCAATACAAAGCCCGCCGTATCGAGTTCGAAGAAGAGCTTCAATCAGCTCTGGGTCGAGATGCTCGCGGCAAAATGACACAGACGACCAAAGAACACATGCCCTCCGTGTTCAACCCGAACACGTTTGAAGGCGAATTCGAAGAGAAATGGAAACCCAGAGCTGTTGCCGGTGCCGATGCCGTGGATCTGGACAAAGAAATGACCATCATGGCGAAAAACACCTTGATGTACGATGCACTGACTCAGGTGATCAAAAAGAACTTCGAAGGCATGAAAAACGTCATTCAGTCTGGCAGCAGATAAGGAAGGGTAAGCATTATGGATTTCATGACAGCACTCGATATCGGCGGATCGTCACTGTCTGCTCAGCGCACAGCCCTGAACGTGACGTCGATGAACCTGGCCAATGCCAAAACAACCCGCACGCTGCAGGGTGGGCCATACCAACGTAAGACGGTGGTCTTCGAATCGACCCCTGTTGATACCCCGTTCTCTTCCGCCATGCAGACTGCCATGGATCGTGACACTCACGGAGTCAAAGTTCTCGGCATTGTCAACGACGACCGGCCATTTCGCATGCAGTACGAACCGGGGCATCCTGACGCCGATGAAAACGGCTATGTGGCCTACCCCGACATCAACGTCATCGAAGAAATGGCCAATCTTATCAATGTTTCTCGCAACTACGAAGCCAGTGTAACGAGCATCCAGTCGGTTAAACAGATGTTCAGCAAGGCTCTTGCAATCGGTCGTTAACCAACGAAAGAAAAGGGAGAACCTCCATGCCCATCTCGTCCACCGCACTCAATGCCTACAAGGCTGCTATGTCCCAGGCCCGCAGTATCGAAAATAAAGTCGATAGAAGTCTGGCAACAACGCCTGCTCCTCGGGAATCATTTTCCCAAACGCTCCAGAATTCGCTCACGAACGTGAACGATCTCCAGTCGAACAAAGCTAACATGATCGAAGCGTTTGCCTCCGGGGAAAAACAGAACGTGCATGAGCTCATGATCAGTCTGCAAAAAGCCAGCCTGGCCATGGAAATGACGACAGCTGTCCGTAACAAGGCTCTTGAGGGATACAAAGAACTCGTCAAAATGCAGTTCTAGGTCCATATATCACTAACGATTTGAACGCCGGAGATTATCCATGCCTTCCTACCTTGCACAGACCTGGGAAAAGGTTGCCCGCTTTTGGTCCGATCGTACCATGGCCCAACGAGTTCTGGTCGCTGGCTTGGCCACCTCGGTCATTCTTGCCTTTTTCGTCATGGTCTACTTTCTCAATCAGACCGACTATAAAGTATTGTATTCCAATCTCGGTCCTGAGGACGCAGCCAAGGTTGTGGAAGCGCTCAAGGCGGACAAAATCAACTTTAAATTGGAAAATGGCGGTACCACTGTCCTTGTTCCGGCCGACATCGTCTATGAAAAGCGTCTTCAAATTGCCGGAGAAGGCAATCTCGTCGGCAGCGGTATCGGATACGAAATTTTCGATGAATTGAAAGTTGGTCAAACCGACTTTGTACAGCACATCAACTACCAGCGCGCTCTGCAAGGCGAGTTGGCACGAACCATCTCAGAATTTCCTGAAGTCGAAAAAGCGCGTATTCACTTGGTTTTACCGAGTAAAAGCCTGTTCATCGAAGAGCAACGCCCTGCTACGGCGTCTGTTGTTTTGACGCTTGTCAAAGGCAAGAAGCTCAATCCCAAGCAAGTCCAAGGTATTGTCAATCTCGTAGCAATGTCTGTTGAAGGCTTAAGCCCCGACAACATTACGGTTACCGACACAACCGGCCAGATTTTGTTCCAGCCCAAGGGAACGGATACGATTGACGGCATGACGTCGACACAGCTCGAGTACAAGACCAACTTGGAAAGCACGCTGGAAAATCGGATTGAACAACTGCTCACTCCCATCATCGGACCGGGGCGTAGCATTGCTAAAGTCAATGCCGACCTCGATTTCAATCAGCGTACGATCCGGAAAGAAATGTACGATCCCGACGTGTCTGTTGTGCGAAGTGAGCAACGTAGCGAAGAAAGCGCGCGCGGCAGCGCAGCGGTTGACGCGGCAAACGCCGGTACCGGCGCAGCAGCAGCCCAGACCAATAATTTCCAAAATAGCGGTTTCAGCGGTACGGAATCCACGTCTCAGACCACGCGAGAAACGCGCACCACAAACTTTGAGCTCAACAAAGAAGAACAGAACATCGTCACGGCGGTGGGTGACATCAATCGCCTGAGTGTCGCCGTCATAGTCGATGGCACCTACGAGCAAAAAGAAGGTACGTCTGAGTATACCTTCATCCCCCGCAATGCTGAAGAGCTGGCTCGCATCAAGCAAATCGTTGCCAACGCCGTCGGCATGGATACGGCACGCGGTGATAGCGTCGACGTCTCCTCGTTCTCCTTCGGCGAACCCGATATCTACGTCGAACCCAGCCTGATGGCGGCGATGCTCGAATACGCTCAACGCCTCGGCAAGCCTTTCCTCAACGGACTCTTGATCTTCCTCTTCCTCATCCTCGTCGTCCGCCCGGTCGTCCTGGCGCTCATTCGCCCCCGTGTGGCCGAAGAAGATGTGGAAACGCTGGAACGACTGCCCGAAGGCGAGCGTCGCATCGCCTTGGCCGAGCCCGAAGAAGAAGAACTTGGCCTCATGGAAACCTCCAAGCGTCTTGACAATGCCAAGCTGCTGGCACAACAGTTGTTTGAGTCTAACATGGACCAGGGCATTACCGTTCTGAAAACATGGCTCAAACAGGAGGCTGCTTAAACCGTGCCGCCACAAGTGCAATCCCAGTATACCGGTCCCCAGAAGACAGCAGTCCTCTGCCTGGCCTTAGGGGAAAAGTTTACCGGTGAAGTATTCAAACGCCTCGATCGATCTGAGATCGCCCGCATCTCCAAAGCGATGCTTGAGATCGATTCGATACCCAAGGAGGACGTGGAAGATATCGTCAGAGAATTCAACGAGACCATGCAATTCGGCCAGGAAATGATCATGGGTGGCCCCGAACAGGTGAAGCGCATCCTGACCAAATCTTTGGACGGAGACACGGCCAAGTACATTATGGATTCCCTAGAAATCGATACCGGTCCGACCCCGTTTCAGGAACTCGAAAACGTGTCACCGAGAATTCTGTCCCAGATTCTGCGCAACGAGCACCCGCAGACCCTGGCCCTTATTCTCGGACACCTTCACCCGGATCAGGCAGCCGAACTTGTACAAAGTCTGCCTGGCGGTGTGCGCTCGGAAGTGCTCATGCGCTTGGCCCGGCTGGAAGCCGTGGCCGAAGACATGCTCCTCGAAGTGGACAAGGTGCTGCAAAGTCAGCTTATCGCCATGGGTGGGAAAGAAGGCAAGAAAGTCGGTGGTGTTCCGTCCGTCGCCGAAATCCTCAACGCCGTCGATCGTGCGACTGAAGAGGAAGTTCTGTCGGAAATCGAAGAAGAATCGTCGCAAATGGCCGAAGATATCCGCAACCTCATGTTCGTTTTCGAGGATATCAAGGCGCTGGACGATCGTGCTGTTCGCGAATTGCTCAAAGAAGTGTCCAACGACGAATTGACCTTGGCTCTGAAGGGCGCCAGCGAAGAACTCAAAGAAAAGTTCTTCAAGAACCTGTCCGAGCGGGCCTCCACGATGATTGCGGAAGATTTGGAAATCATGGGCCCTGTCCGGTTGGCCGATGTGGAATCCGCTCAGCAAAACGTGGTCAAGGTCGTCAGACGCATGGAAGCCGAAGGCAAGATAGCTATTGGCCGAGGAGGTGGCGATGTCTTTGTCTAATACGACCGAAATAGAAAACAGCAATCCTATTCTGGCTTCAGGTCGAGTCATTTTAGGTCTTGGCTCCAACGGTCCAGAAGAAACCAGTGTTGGTCAGCTTGAAGGCAACCATGGTCCGCAGTACACAGACGCAACCGCTGCAGAATTCTTTGAGCGTGTCCGTGCCAAAGCGACAAACAAAGCCAAAGCAATCATCAGCCAAGCCATGGCCGAAGCGGAAAAAATCAAGCAAAAAGCCATGGAAGACGGATTTGCCCAAGGCATGAGTCAAGCTGAAGAGCAGGCTGCACAGCAGATTCAGGACATGGCGGATGCTTTCGGGCAGACATTGACCGAACTTCAGTCCCAACGCGTCAATTTATGGAATGAGTATCATCAGGACTTCATCACCCTTCTTCGGTTAGCCGTGGAAAAAACACTGCATCTCCAACTGGCTGAACATCGCATGGATATTTTAGGTCATCTTCTTGACCAGTCGTTGGAGGTCATTGATTCCCGGACCGAACTTACCATCAAGGGACATCCCGACGACGTGCCCGCTTTGACCGACCTGCTCGGCATGGCCACGCAAGCACGACCGGGGCTGAAGAATTGGCGTGTCAAAGGTGACCCGAACATTCATCCTGGTGGCGTCCTCATCGAAAGCGGTGAAGGCATGGTCGACAACTCGATTGAAGGACGTTGGGCCATGGTCGAACAGATTCTCAGCCAGCTCAGCGTTGATGACGATACCCCCGAGCAGGCTCCCCCGGTTGAACACGACCAGGAACCAGAACCGGCACCAGAAAACGGCGAATAATGCATTAAGGCTGTATCATGCTCAACTTGCAGGCCATTACCAATTTGATGGAAGATCTCGAACCGGCGCGCACCTATGGCAAGGTGAGCAAGGTCGTCGGTCTTATTGCCGAAGGCCAAGGCATTAAGGCGCCTTTGGGATCGGTATGTCATCTGCTGCCCGACGACTCCGGATCAACGCCGATTGCGGCCGAAGTGGTCGGTTTTCGCGACGGTGCCTGCTTGTTCATGCCATACGGTGATATGCGCGGTATCAGTCCGGGATCGCTCATTCAGAACTCAAGTTCGCCTCCGCTTATTCCGGTCGGACAGCGCTACCTCGGACGAACCATCGATGCTTTCGGCAATCCCATTGATAAAAAGGGACCGATCGTACCGAGACGCTACTATCCGATTTTTGCTGACGCTCCGAGTCCGCTCGATCGTCCTCGGATCAATGCACCACTTGATGTGGGTGTACGAGCCATCAACGGTTTTTTGACACTCGGGAAGGGGCAGCGTGTAGGGATCATGGCCGGTTCAGGTGTCGGAAAATCGACGCTCATGGGCATGATTGCACGGAACACAACGGCCGATATCAATGTGATTGCGCTTATTGGAGAACGAGGTCGCGAAGTCCTCGAATTCATGGAGAAAGACCTTGGACCTGAGGGTTTGGCGCGCAGTGTGCTTGTCGTGGCGACGTCCGACCAAAGTCCATTGATTCGTATTCGTGCAGCCTATGCGGCAACAGCTGTTGCCGAATTTTATCGCGACCAAGGAGCGGACGTGATCCTGATGATGGATTCGGTCACACGCTTTGCTATGGCCGGTCGGGAAGTTGGATTGGCCGCCGGTGAACCTCCGACGACACGCGGGTATACCCCAAGCGTCTTTGCTCAACTGCCGAAATTGCTCGAGCGAGCCGGCAAAACAGAATCGGGATCAATTACCGGCATTTATACGGTACTTGTTGACGGCGATGACTTCAACGAACCCATTGCTGACAGTACACGCTCTATTCTGGACGGACATATCGTGCTGACACGCGACTTGGCTGACCAAGGACATTATCCGGCAATTGATGTTCTGCGCAGTGTCAGTCGTTTGCGCTCCGATGTTACGCCAGAGAATGTCGTCAAAGCGGGCCGAAACCTCGTGAAACACCTGGCAACATTTAAGCGCGTGGAAGACATGGTCAACATCGGGGCATACGTCCGCGGCAATAATCCGGATATCGATATTGCCCTCGATATGCACGGCCCCATCACGACGTTCCTCCAACAAAGTGTAGACGAACGCCAGACGATGGAAGAAACATTCCAAGGTCTGCTCGACCTGGACCAAAACCAAAGCCAACAACAGCAATAGGTGCAGTCAGGCAAGCAAAAAATGGGGACAGGCAAAATTTTGGAGACGCAATAATGGCACGAATGATACGACTTCTTGTCGAAGACAGACCCACCATTTATCATGTCATGTCGCGGACTGCTCTTGACGGATATCCACTCGGTGCTGTGGAAAAAGACTATCTACTGAGCTCTTTCAAACGATTTTCTGCGCTTTATTTTGCCGAAATTTTAGGCTTTTGCATCATGGGTAATCATTTTCATCTGCTCGTACGCATGATGCCAGCCGAGATGATTGACGACAACGAGATGGATCGCCGTATTCGTCATGCTTTTGGCCCCGATGCTGTGATAGCTCCTGCTCTTCGAGAGCGACTTCGGCTTAAATGGTCGCGTCTTTCCGAATTCATGCGAGAAATAAAGCAAACATTTTCACGTTTCTACAATGCCAGGCATCATCGTCGTGGATATTTTTGGGGCGACCGCTTCAAAAGTGTGATTATTGAGGACGGTCGAACAACCATCCATTGCTTAGCCTATATCGATCTCAACCCCATACGTGCTGGCCTCGTTCGTCGACCTGAAGATTACCGATGGTGTTCCATTGGCTATCACCTTCAATCCAACAACGCCGATGCGTTTCTTTCCACCGATTTCGGGTTGGAGGACGATCACCGCAACACGCGAGATCGTTTACGTCTCTATCGACGCTTTCTCTATGAACATGGTCAGGAGGCTTCACCCAAAGGGCCGGGGATTTCAACTCGTCTTGTCGAAGAATCGGCCAAATCCGGATACGAATACTCCGTCACCGACCGTCTTCGTCTCCGATCCCGTTGGTTTACAGACAGCGGTATTCTCGGATCACAAGCCTTTATCACCGAACTCATCCAAAAATTCGATTGTATTAAAAATCGAGTCAAGTCCCCCAAGGAGATTGATGGACTTGACTTTTTCGCACTCAAACGATTCAACGAATCACAGTGATATTAGGCCATTCCTTCTTTGACTACCCGGCCATGGTGTCGTTGTGTTTGTTTATGATGAGGTAGCGATCAGTCCTAGCCCTGTTTCGATGAGGTTATATGCTGTCGGGAACGTTGTATTCGGCATCAAAGTGAACGACGCCGGTGTCGTCGCGCTCTGGAACAACGAGGCCAATGTTGTTATATCTCCATCGTATGCGGTATCGATACCCTCTTGAACCATTGTTCCAATACCCTCAGGCAACACGTCAACCAATGTTTCACCAACAGAATTGACGATTTCATTGACAATCGGCGAAACAGTTTCTTCAGCGGCAAACCCGAATTCAACCGACTCGACCATGGTTTTGACTGTAAAAACAGTTTGGGCGGCGTCGATAACAAGGCTTTCGTATGCCGACTCAGGTTCGGCATTGCTCAAATTGAGAATGAACTCCATGTCGGCGTTATACACATCAGCAAACTCCGGAGAAGGATCGCTGTACCCCGTTGACGCATCATGGATCATGGCTGCGGCATCAAGACCACTCACCGGCAACAGACTGAAGTTGCCTCCATCGAGCCCAGGTCCGACATAGTTGCCGAATATGGCTGACTGGCTTATGGCTTCGCCAATCCCGGCAGGATCCAAAAAGGAAGAGATGGTGTCTGTCATGTCGCCAAAATTGAATGCGTCCATAATGATTTCCTTCTTTTCGTTTGTTTATTTTTCATTCCTTAAACCTGTGCTCTCGTCAAGATGGGGTTAAACGGGTTCGGCGGATTCACGGTGACACCACTTGCTTCAGAGGACAAGCCTCGGTAAGGTATTCTAAACGGGTGAGGGACGAATGACGAACGAAAAGACACAGAAGAAAGAATATCGGGTCGGCATCGTCGGAGACGGACTCTTAACCCGAGCCATGCTCGAAATCCTGTGGAAAGAACGTCCCGGTGGAGTCTTCAACAAAGTACGAGTGGTTGGGATTGTCATCCCCAACGCTCAAGCACCTAATATCGACATGCTTCGCTTGGACGTGCCCGTATATACTTCCAAAGAAGATCTTCTTGCCTGTCATCCCGATCTCGACATCCTTTTTGATCTCGAGATGGATAAATCAGGAACCGTGGGACATGCCGGAGTCAGCCTCATAGATCAAAATGCCGTCACCTTCCTCACTGAACTCTTCGATGACGAGCCCGTAGCCGAATCTTGCCAAATCGACTTTTCTCGCACCCGCACACTTCTCGACACCATTGTTGATGAAATAAAAGACGAGATTATCCTTCTTGATCCCAAAGGTCTCATCATGGACCTCAACAAGGTGGCGTATTCGCGTACAGGAAAAGATCGCAACGATTTCTATGGCAGATACATATGGGAAGCGTTCGACGCATTTCCCAATTTCTGCACGTTACCGCGCGATGATGTCCAACTTTGGAGTGCTGTGGCCCATGATCAACGTGGCGAGGAAGTCCAAAGCCAAGTCGATCCTGACGGGCGCATGCTCTATTTCAAAGTCTTTGCGTATCCGGTCAAAAACACATCGGGTGAACTCGGCAATATTGTCATCCTCCGCCGCGACATCACCCAACGGACGTTTATGGAGCATCGGTTGCAAAAAGCGGAACGCCTCGCCGCCATTGGAGAACTCTCGACATTCATCGCCCATGAAATTCGAAATCCCTTGTTCGCCATTGCCGGATTTGCCAACTCACTTTTGCGAAGCAATACCCTCGTCGATAAAGACCGTGAAAAGGTCGGCATCATCATAGAAGAATCAAATCGACTGGACAAAATCCTTAAAAGCATTATCAATTTCGCTCGTCCGACCCAAGGCACCACAGGAGAAGTCGAACTTGCCACGCTCATTAAATCCACAATGGATATCATGAGCATGTCATGTAAAAAACAAGACATCGAAGTATTTGTCGAACTTCCCGACAAAATTCCCAATGTTAAAGGGGATGCGGAACTTCTCCGGCAATCGCTTATCAACCTTATCAAAAATTCCATGGAAGCCATGCCCGATGGCGGAACCATTATTGTTTCCGTCACGACTCAACGGGATATGGTGCGAGTTACCGTCAAAGATACAGGTCGAGGCATTGAACCTGACCACCTCGATCAAGTCTTCAATCCATTCTTCAGCACCAAAGATCAAGGGTCCGGTCTCGGATTGCCCATGATCAAAAAAATCCTCGACGATATTGGTGGAGGAATCGACGTGAAAAGCCGCGTCGGTGAAGGAACAACCATTACCTTGACCTTGCCACCGTATTTCGCCGTTCCCGGGAAGAAAACAATATGACAGCGCATACCATCGTGCTCGCGACTCGAAATAACGGAAAAATCGCTGAAATTGAGGCGCTCTTGTCCGATTTCAACGTTGTCGTCAAAGGCCTTGGCGACTATCCTGAAATCGGTGAAATTCCAGAAACGGGCACAACGTTTGCTGAAAATGCCCGAATCAAAGCGTGTGCCGTCGCCCAAGCCACCGGCCTCGTGGCTTTAGCCGACGATTCCGGACTGGTTGTCGATGCCTTGGACGGAGCACCAGGAGTCTATTCCGCTCGATTTGCCGGCGAAACGGCATCCGACGATGACAACAATACGAAACTTCTCAACGAGTTGAAAAACGTTCCCGATGACCAACGCCAAGCCCGTTTTGTTTGCGTGCTTTGTGCGTGTCGCCCTGATGGAGAAACGCTCTTTGCAGAAGGCTTCTGGGAAGGCGAAATTTTACGCGATCTGCGTGGCACGAATGGTTTCGGCTACGACCCGCTCTTTTACGATCCAGCAGCCCAAAAAGCCTCCGCCGAAATGACTCGAGACGAAAAATCGAGTCGAAGCCATCGTGGACAGGCTCTCGCTGCACTCAAAACACAATGGCTGACATTTTTCGTCTAAACCAGAGTTCGCCGGAACAACGACGGAGGGGTTGACAATATATGTGTGGAATCATTGGATATTGTGGACACAGACCGGCTGTATCTGTACTTGTTGAGGGACTGAGACGACTTGAGTATCGCGGATATGACTCGGCAGGCGTGGCATTTTTGCAGCATAACGGGCTGGAGGTCGTTCGCGCCGCCGGGAAACTCCATGCGCTTGAAGAAAAATTGGCCGAACTCAATGTCTATCAAGCGACATCCGGGATAGGCCATACGCGCTGGGCAACCCATGGTTTACCCACAGAACGCAATGCGCATCCCCACTGCGACCCCGAACGACGATTAGCACTCATTCATAATGGTATTTTCGAAAATTACCAGGAACTCCGTGATGAACTCGCAGCAGAGGGCGCACAATTTTTGTCTGAAACAGACACGGAAGTGTTTACCCACCTGCTGGCGCGCGAATTAAAAAAAGAAAAATCCTTCAAGAAAGCCTTCTCTTCAGCCTTATCACGCGTTGAAGGCGCCTATGCGCTTGTTGTGGTAAGCCTGGATCATCCCGGAACGCTCTTTGCCGCACGCAAATCCAGTCCTCTCGTCATGGGTGTCGGCGAAGGGGAAAACTTTCTTGCCTCGGACATCCCAGCGTTTCTGCCCTACACTCGTGATGTCGTTTTCCTTGAAGATGGGGAGATGGTCCAAATCGATGCCCACTCCTGGTCCGTTTTTGATGTCGCCACCCTTGCGCCCGTTTCCAAAAAAACCACCCATATTTCGTGGGATCTGCAAGCTGCGGAAAAAGGGGGTTATAAACATTTCATGCTCAAGGAAATCTTTGAGCAGCCTCGTGTAATTTCCGATTGCATGACCGGTCGTGTGGATGCTTCGACGAAGAAGGTTTTACTTCCCGAGCTTGATGACATTCCGGTTCCGGAGAACCTTTTTATCGTCGCCTGCGGCACCTCATTCCACGCTGGTCTGTGGGGAATGTACCTCCTTGAGTCGTGGTCCAAAATCCCGACGCGCGTCGAAATCGCCTCAGAATTTCGATATCGAAACCCGATTCTTCACAAAGGTGATGCCGTTTTGGTTATCAGCCAATCCGGTGAAACCGCCGACACGCTCGCTGCAATCCGCCTTGCCCGAGAATGCGGTGCCTACGTGATCGGGTTGTGCAATGTGGTGGGATCAAGTATTGCCAGAGAATCTGACTGCGTTGTCTATACACAGGCCGGACCGGAAATCAGTGTCGCTTCGACCAAGGCCATGTGTAGCCAACTTGTTGCTTTGACGTTGGTGGCTTTGTCGTATGCCGAGAAGAAAGGCACGCTGGATGAAAAGGAACGTCAGCAGTTGCTACAGTCTTTGGCTGAAATTCCCAATCGTCTCGAAAACGCCTTGCCATCCATGCGTACATACGCGCAAATGCTTGCACGCATGTACTCCGAAGCACGGAGTTTTATGTTTCTCGGACGAGGCTTGTCGTATCCCTTGGCGCTTGAAGGCGCACTCAAGCTGAAAGAAATCTCGTACATCCACGCAGAGGGACATGCCGCAGGAGAAATGAAACACGGTCCCATTGCGTTGATCGATCCGAAGTTTCCGACGTTTGCACTGGCACCATGCGACGAGCTTTACCCCAAAGTGAAATCAAATCTCGTGGAAGTTCAGGCCAGAGGCGGAAAGATCATTGCCTTGACACATCAGGGATCAGACTTGGTCGTAGACAATGCATGGGAAATTCCGAGCACCAAAGGACCGCTCGACACGTTTTTCATGCTTCCCGCACTCCAACTTTTTGCTTATGAAATGGCGGATTACCTTGGAAAAGACGTTGACCAGCCACGCAATCTCGCCAAAAGCGTCACAGTTGAATAACCATAGCCCATACCGCCTGCTGAAGGCGGCGCTGGTCATGGTTATTGTGATAGTCGCCTGTGCGACTCCGCTTTTGGCAGCTTCCCCTAACGCTGTATATCGGGCGGCGCTTCTTGATTTTCGTCGGCTCATCAACAACGAGAAAGCTGCCTCCAAACGAGAAAACTGGCTCGACTTGGATAAACGGCTCAATGCGCTCTACAAGATGGACAAGACCGGCCCGACAGCGCCCAAAGCGCTCTTTTATCGTGGCTGGGTCTATCAGGAGTTGGCCGATCGTTCCCACATCAAGAACGATTATCTCCAGGCCTTAACGTTTTACCAACAAATGGCGGACCAGTTTCCAAAGCATACGTGGACAGATGACGCGCTCTTTCGCAAAGCCGAAATCTACTCGAACAAGCTTCATGAAGACGATGTTGCCAGACTCGACCTGGAACGTATTATTCGCTCTTACAAACGCGGCGACCGATACGACCGAGCGAAAGACATGCTTGCCAAACTTTCCTCGTCGGGAACACAGGACGACGAGGTCGTCATAGCATCGAGCGAACGTCTCTTTTCACAACATGCCGCGTTGTTGGATTCATTGCCTCCCCTCTCGGAAAAAGAGCAGGCAACCTCAAGAAAACCCGCGTATCTGACAAGTATTACGAGTGTCAGCGGAAGCGATTACACGCGTGTTATCCTGAACGTCGACCTCCAAACCAAATATCGATATCAGTTACTTCCACCGTCCAAAGACGCGAACAAACCGCGTCGGCTCTACATTGATTTGGACAACACCCGTCTTGGCAGGGGGATAAGAAGTAACACCGTCGTGTCCGATGGTATTCTCAAACGCATCCGTGCTGGCCAAAACACGCCGGAGATAACGCGTATTGTCCTCGATATCGATTCTATCGACAAAAAGCATGTCTTCACGCTGGATAACCCCTTCCGCGTAATTCTTGACGTCTATGCCGATGAAAATGTCGTTGCCAAGGCCAACAGCTCCACAAAGACAGGGTCACGCGTTGTTGCCAAGGTCAGCACGCCGTCAAAAGCTTCCTCCAAAACATCATCGACATCGAGCACAAAGTCTTCACGCTCATCATCTGCAAGTAAGTCAAAAACAAAAAACTCCACACAAACGGCCAATCGTTCCTCTTCCTCCGTACGCCATAGCGTTCGCAAACCGGCAAAATCAACGGCGCGACATGAACCCTACAAACTTCCTCCAGGAAGCAAACAGCAAGCAGGAGAACTGCTTGAACAACTTGGGTTGACCGTAGATACTGTTATGATTGATGCCGGGCATGGCGGCAAAGACCCCGGCGCGCAGGGTCTTTATGGAATTAATGAGAAAGACATCAATCTCAAATTCGCCAAAATGCTTGGTGCATTATTACGCAAAAAAGGATTCAAAGTTCTCTACACCCGGACGACGGACACCTTCATTCCTTTGGAAAAACGCACAGCCCTGGCGAACAAAAACAAGGCTGATCTCTTCGTTTCGATCCACTGCAACGCCCATTCGGATAAACGCAGTTCCGGTATTGAAACATACTCTCTGAACCTGGCAAGCTCGAAGCGAGCGGTACGCGTTGCAGCTCGGGAAAATGCCGTTGACCCGCGCAAAATTAGCGATCTTCAGTTTATCTTGACGGACTTGATGCTCAATTCCAAAATGCGCGAATCACGTGACCTTGCGTCAAGTGTCCAGACGAATGCCGTTAAAACAATCAAACGGAAGTACTCCATTCGTGATCGCGGTATTCAAGAAGCCCCATTTTACGTGCTCATGGGCGCTAAAATGCCATCGATCCTTGTTGAACTCGGGTATGTCACCAACCCGGGAGATGCCAAACACCTAAAATCCAGAACATACATGCGACGATTAGCCGTAGGTTTGGCCGACGGGATTTCGGCCTACAAACAGCGTATCGAACGATACGCCAAGCTCTAGATGTTTATCGTTTATGTTGAACAACTTGAAATTCCGACAGATATACCGTTCATTTCAAGTCATACTGTAACCATTTAAAGTTTTTGAAGATTATTAAGAAACTTTTTCCAAAAAGTTTCTTAATCCGCCGGAGGCATTCTTCCGTTTCACTGAAAAACGCTCTAATTCATTACCCCCCCAATACATTCAAGGCGTCGAGAGAATCCACCTCTCGACGCCTTTTCATTACGGATGGGCCAGGATGACTCCCGCCACCAAATATGCGCACAGGGAAAGGGAAAACAAAGCCCCCCTCTTCAGATTCTTACGCGTTTGTCGTTATGTCGTATATTCCCCATTAATTTTGACATACTCAGCAGAAAGATCGCAGCCCCATACGGTGCATTCTGCGTCTCCTGTTTGCAGGCTCACATGGATATATACGGTATCATCCATGAGAAGACGTTCAAGTTGTGTGAGGTCAGACGCTGAGACTTTCCGGGGAAAGACCTCCGTAGAACCGAAACGAATAATGGTCCGCTCAGGAAGGATATCCAACTCATCTTCGCATTTCCCGATGGCCATGGCGATACGCCCCCAATTCGGATCTGCCCCATGAATCGCCGTTTTGACCAACGGAGAATTCACAATGACTTTCGCAACCTTCTTGGCTTGACGCTCGTCGCGAGCCTGATCGACATGGACTTCAATCAATTTCGTTGCGCCTTCACCATCGCGAGCGATTTGTTTGGTCAAATACAACGCGATGTCCAGTAATGCAGCTTCAAAGGCAACATTATCCACAGGCCCGGCCAATCCATTGGCAAGTATAGTTGCCGTATCGCTGGTTGATGTATCCGTATCGACACTGACACAATTCAAAGTCTTATTGATCACGCGTCGAAACATAGCATCTAACACGTCACGCTCGATTGCGGCATCGGTAAAAAAGAAAGCCAGCAGCGTTGCCATATTGGGTTCGATCATGCCGACACCCTTGACGATACCGACAAGAGCAGCATTCCCGACTTGTATTGATGCGTATTTCGGCACCGTGTCTGTCGTCATGATGCCATGTGCTGCATTGATGAAATCGGACTGTGCTGAAGCCTTCGAAAGGGTACGCACACCAGCCAAAATTTTGTCCATAGGATATGGCCGTCCAATCACTCCCGTCGAGCCAATCAGCACATCATCGCTTTGTATCGCCAGTCTGTTGGCAACCTCGTCGATAATGGTTCGTGTATCGGCTTCACCCTGCTCTCCATTGGCAACATTTGCATTTTTTGAAATGGCAACAATTGCCTGGGCACGGCCATTCTTGATATTTTCACGGCTGCGGGTAACACTTGGGCCTGAGAATCTGCTTTGTGTAAAGACGCCAGCGGCATTGCATTGTACATCGGAAAATATACACACAAAATCTTTGGTATTGTCCTTAACACCGACATTTAACACGATACAGTGAAACCCTTGTGGGATATGCTGCAATGATTGCGTATTTCCCTGCAGTTGAACACTCATCGGTATGTATTCCTTTCCGTGTTCTCTTAACCAAGCCACGGGTTAAAATATCCGAAAGCCAAATCCGGAGCCGACGCCTTGAGTCGCTTCATGAAATTCCCAAGTCCCATTGGGGCTCGCTGACCTGATAAAGTCGTGTTGACGAGATTCATATACATGTCCGGATCAAGATTGAGATTGCGCATTTGAATGAGATCGACGCGCTTATCCGCAATGAGCGGTTCCAACGCCTCCAGTTCATCCTCGGTGTCGGTCACTCCCGGAAAAAACAAGAGATTGAGAGAAACATACACCCCACGCTTTTTCGCAGCATCAATGGATTCCAGGACATGCTCAAACCG
Source organism: Desulfovibrio inopinatus DSM 10711 (assembly GCF_000429305.1). Lineage (NCBI taxonomy): Bacteria > Pseudomonadati > Thermodesulfobacteriota > Desulfovibrionia > Desulfovibrionales > Desulfovibrionaceae > Desulfovibrio > Desulfovibrio inopinatus. The sequence continues at coordinate 127,569 of NZ_AUBP01000017.1, read as the reverse complement.
ATAGCTCGGATTGTGATAGGCCATATAGAGCGATTCCCGTGCGCTGACCATGGTCACGCGCATGGAAGACAACCCGACATCACCCAGTTCAGCCACAGCTTCAGGAATACCGGCATTCGTGTTCACGTTGATTGTGCCTTCACGCGATGTTTCGCGATAGCGCTTTGTTGCTTCAACCAATAGAGCTCCTTCCGTCAAAGGATCCCCTTCGCAGCCTTGACCGAAAGAAAAAATAGGGCGTGGCTCACTCGCAGCATGTTCAAGCATAAGGCTCACCACTTCTTCAGGCGTCGGCGTAAAAGAAATACGGTTCTGCGTTGACGGAAAGCCCGCGCTTTTCGGTTGGAGAGAAATACATCCCAAACATTTTGCATTACATGCCCGTGATGTTGGCAACGGTGCTTCAAATCGACCCAACGCAAGGTTGCGTGCTGCCGGACAGCATGAGGTCAATGCGCAGCCTGCCAAATGCTCAACCAAACGATTCTCCGGCAATGCACGGCGTAAACGGGCCACGCCTTGACGAATGCGTTTTTTAGGAATGCCGGTGAACACCTGCCGCATATCCGTATCGGTACGCGTGGCGCAGACGTAAATCCTGCCATTGGCATAACCGGCCGCACCGTATGCAAAAAGTGGCAATGTTGGAGCATCGTCCTGTGCAACGTACGCTGTTGTCCCAGACAACGTATGCCCTGGACAGACAAACGCTGCGACGGCATTCTCTTCAATCTGGACTGTTTGACCGGTTTCCGGGTCCAACCCCAGCGCATGGCGTCCCGGCAAAAAGAACAGATCGGATTCTTCAGGGAGAGCAATGAGTTCGTCCGGCCGGGGCAAACCGATCTCATTCCCCCGCCTGGTCAGCATGAGCAAATCAGGATGATCGTAAATGGAGCCATCACTCTCGGCAAAGAGCAAGCGGGGACGGATTTTTTTAGAAGCCATGGCCAAATCCTCAGTTAGGTGTTTGACGAGAAATATTTTCGTATCGTATTGACATTTCCCTATGCCAAGGGGATAAATTATTCATACTTTGCGCGTCCACAACGTGACCAAGAAGGGGGAACACTTTGAGACTGTCAACGCGAAGCCGCTATGGAGCCAGAATGGTTCTCGACATCGCCATTCATGGCACAAACGGACCAGTCCGTATTCACGAGATTGCCGAACGTCTCGGCGTCTCGGTCAAATACCTGGAAAAACTTGTCCGCATACTGAAAACCCACCGCTATATCACAAGTAAACGCGGCCCCAAAGGAGGCCATGTTCTGTCTCGACCAGCAGAAGATATTTGTGTCGGCGAAGTCGTCCGTGTACTCGAAGGAGAATCCGGACTGACCCATTGCTCTCAAAACAGCGAAGCGTGTCCGCAAATCGACGGATGCATCATGCATCGGGTCTGGACGCAGGCCAGCCAAAGCATGTTCGCCAAGCTTGATTCCATCTATTTTGACGAGCTTGCCGAGCAATCCCAAGAAGTTGGCTCATCCAGCGTATTTCCCTGCGAAAAAGTGTAGTTTTTTTCGTACGACAAAAAGAAAGCGGAACCGTGGAGACCACAGTTCCGCTTTGAAATATAAGCGACGAGATCGCCAGGCGATTAACGTTTCGAATACTGGAAGCGAGCGCGAGCGCCACGCAGACCATATTTTTTGCGTTCTTTTTCGCGGGCATCACGAGTGAGGAGACCGGCTTTCTTCAAGGAGGGGCGCAGTTCAGGATCAAGTTCAATCAGCGCACGGGAAATTCCGTGGCGAATGGCTTCTGCCTGACCGGAAATACCGCCACCGTCGACCGTCACCTTGACATCAACTTTGCCCAAAGTCTTCGTCAGGTTCAGAGCCTGACGGACAACACCCTGCAACGTGGGAAGAGGAAAGTACTCTTCGTACGGGCGTTTGTTGACGAAAATCTGTCCGTTGCCTTTATAAATGCGGGTTCGGGCCACGGCACGTTTTCTTCTGCCGGTTCCGTAGTAAAAATCTTCGTTCATGGGGTTTCTCCAAAAATGAACTTACAGTTCCACGGGCTGAGGCTGCTGGGCTTCATGGGGGTGAGCTTCACCGGCATAAACCTTGAGCTTCTTGAGCATGGCCCGACCGATACGGTTCTTGGGAAGCATCCCGCGAACGGCCTTGTAAATGACATCAGAAGGTTTTTTATCCAGGACTTCACGCAGGGTGTTGCCTGTCAGGCCGCCAATATATCCGGAATGCCGGTAGTACATCTTCGTGTCCATTTTGCGGCCGGTTACTTTGATCTTTTCGGCGTTGAGCACGACCACGAAGTCGCCCATATCCATATGAGGGGCGTATTCAGGTTTATGCTTGCCCATCAGTCGGAAAGCGATTTCCGAAGCCAGGCGACCGAGGACTTTATCTTTGGCGTCGACTACGATCCATTCGCGGTCGCGCTCGGCGATCTTGGGAGAATATGTTTTCATCATCTGCTCCATGCGGTTGACTCGAAAGACGGATTCCATAGCCGTATATGAGTAAGACTGTCAAGTCCAATCCTACTTTTTTTCCATCTTCTTGTTCTTTCAGTGTTCACAAGCTAAGATTTTTTATATTACTCGTATGAACCAAAAACATCAACAATCGACCGCACCAAAACAGGAAATCCCATGCCTATTGTCCGTAAGAGCCTTCTTCAGCTCGTCTTTTCCGGAGCGTACATGCAACGCTGGAATGACAAGCATCGCACAATGACACTCACAGAAATCGACAAGCAGGCCCATAAAATGATGGTTGCGTGGATGCTGTTCCATGAAAACAGCCGTTCCATGCCGCCTGAAGATCGGCTTGCACTGGGAAATCGTATCGTGGAGGGTGGAATTTTTGAATATCTATATCGTTTGGTCATCACGGACATCAAGCCACCAATATTCTATCAAATCCGGGCCAACCCTGCGCATTACCGCCAATTGACCGATTGGGTTCTTGCCGAACTCGAACCGCGCGTTCGTTCCATGGGCGAAGCATTCTGGTCGAGACTGTGCGAATATTTGGCGGTCCCCGAGGCGGACGAACCGGCCAGACGGATTCTTGATGCCGCTCATGTCTACGCAAGCGGTTGGGAACATCAACTCATCAAACCAGCCAACCCCTGGGATGATGAACTTATCGACATCGAAACGTCGTTTCGACAGGGTTTGGAAAAAGCGGTGGATTTACGCGGAGTGCCACAACTCATCAGTGGATTATTCGGCGAGAAAAAAACACCGCTAGGGCACTTCGCTCAAATTTGTGGGCAACTGCGCTTCCAGACGCGATGGTCTCAAACACCACGCATTCCGGAAACATCCGTCTTGGGACATTTGTTCATTATGGCGTGTTACGCCTATTTTCTCAGCCTCTCGGTCGATGCCTGCTCAGCACGTCGACAGAATAACTTTTTTGCCGGTCTGTTCCATGATCTGCCGGAGTTGTTGACTCGTGACATTATTTCCCCTGTCAAAAAGTCGGTCCAACGTATTGGTGACTTAATCAAGGAATATGAAAACAGCGAACTCGACCGTCGTATTCTCACACCTTTGCGTCAGGCCGGCTACGTCAGCCTTGCCGATCGCCTCTCCTATTTTCTCGGCTTAGCTGTGGGATCGGAATTCTTTGAAACCATCATCATGGACCGGCATACACGCAAGATCGACCCCGAACAGCTCCAATCCGATTACAACAGCGACGATTTCGATCCCAAAGATGGCGCGCTCCTCAAAGTGGCAGACAGTCTCTCCGCGTTCCTTGAGGCCTACACCGCCATACGCAACGGTATTGCATCAAATCATCTGCAACAAGCGTTATGGCGTATCCGCAATCAATATTCCTCGGTCACGCTTTTTGGCCAGGTCCATATTGGAACATTGCTCGCCGATTTTGACTAATCCACCGTTGCTCCAATCGAGAAATACGATGGTGAAACACTTGGGTTTCGGCTCTTCAAGAGCCATGGAAATCTGAAATGTTTTCATGTACCGTCATCGGACGGTTGCTGCGCTAAGTCTACACCTTGCAGCGCAAGGCCTTCCATTATTTTGCATGACAACGTCAACATGCTTCGGAGACCGAATGTCTGTCCCCCGTTTTTTTGGGTTATGCTGCTATTGGATTCTTTTTATTATGCTTATGGCGGCAAGCAACACAATAGCGAAATCCAATACGCAAAAAGAAACGGCGCAGACCATCTCCACGACACCGCGAGCCAAACCTGATGGTTCATTGTGGCGTATTGGGTACTTCCAGGGAGGCGACTACAAAAACTATGTTCCGGTTTTGGAAGCCATCGTCTCAGGCCTGAAAAAATATGGTTGGATAAACAATATACCGGATATCTGTTTCACAGACGGCATATCGGGAGAACAGGCTTGGCGCTGTCTGAGTGAAGCGACATCTTCGCGCTTCATCACGTTTGCTCCCGATGCATTTTGGGATGCGAAGTGGGATAACACCCTTCGCCACGAGTGCAAACGCAACGCCATAGACAGGCTCGCCAACGCAAAAGACATTGACCTCATTATTGCCATGGGAACATGGGCCGGACTTGACCTGGCAAACAATGAACATCACACCCCAGTTATCGTTGCATCCTGTTCCAACGCCCTCGACACCGGCATCATCAAGAGCGTTGGAGACTCTGGTTATGATCATGTTCATGCACGTATCGATCCGACGCGTTATGCGAGACAAGTCAAACTCTTCCACAGAATTTTTCCCTTCAAACGACTGGGCATTGTCTACGAAGATTCACCCGAAGGCCGAAGTTACGCCGGACTCGATCAAATCGAACCGTTGACCGACCAACTCGAATTCACTCTTGTTCCCTGTCTTGCGCCGGCTTCTGAGGTTGATGACGAAACCGCACGACGAGCGGTACTCCACTGTCATCAATTACTCTCCCCCAATGTCGACGCGTTTTATCTGACAACACATCGTGGAGTCACAACCCAAAATATCAACACCCTTTTGACTCCATTTTTTCAATACAACATACCGGTGTTCTCTATGGGGACCCAATACGAAGTCGCACACGGGGCACTCCTTTCTATGACCGCTCCCGATCTTTCTTTTACCAGCGACTTTTACGCGCGAACCATCGCAAATATTTTTAATGGAGCCAAACCACGAGACTTGGTACAGCTTCTCGAAGACCCGTATAAACTCAGCGTCAATATCGAGACCGCCAAACGCATCGGATTCCATATTCCTCTTGATGTCTTAAGCGAAACAGATGAAATATACGAAGCCATCGAGCAAGACGAAGGTGTTGTGGAGCGATATCCACCAGATTTTTAACTCTAATAATACGACAATAAGACATCCCCATGTCCATGCCCATCAAAGTTCTTACTTCACTTGTTATCGCTTTTACCTGCGTCATACTTGCGGTTGTCATCATTACAAAAACAAATATTGAACGTCTCTCTTTCAATCAACGTGAAGCGAATGCCAGGACAGCGTTGGACCTTGTCAGTCTCAGCATTCAGGATCAATTCAACCGGCTCGTCAATTATGAAGTCGAACTCGTAAAAAAACAACGCGCCTTGCTCTTCGACAACAACGCTCTCATCCTTGCAGCGCTCCGTGTCTTCCATTCGTTAGCCGCAGCCGGAGAACTCACAGACAACCAGGCGAAAGAAAAGGCACTCGACTGGATCAAAAAGAACAGTACCGGACCTCAGCTTTCCATTATAGATGAAAAACTCGTTGGTCTGTATCACCCCGACCCGATGTTTGTCGGGAAGTCATGGACTGGATATCGTGATATTCGTGGGAACGACGCATTTCGAACAATTCATAGTATCCTTACTCGTCAAGAGAATCTCTACTCACTCATCTACATGCAGTCGCCACACTCAAAACTCATGTTGAAATACCTCACCTTCTCAACGGCCTTTCCGGATTGGGGATGGACGATCACAAGCTTTACTCCCATGGACAAAGCGGAATCCGAAGTCAATCACCAGGTTGATACCGTCGTCATGCAACTCACAAGTATCTTCAAGCGCAGCCAAGCGAATCTGGCCGGACAACTTACTCTCTTCAGCGGAGACGGAAGCGTGCTTATTCCGCTCTCTACGCCTGAAGGACTGACAAGTCTTCCTCAAGGAGCGACAATATCTCAGGAAGCGATGGAGAAAATCAAAAAGGCTGCCACTCAAACAGAGATGGTGCAACTTCCAACATCCTACTTCTTCACCAATGCTCCCACAGGATACCGATCCGCCTTCGTCAGCCATTTTGTCCCGTTAGATTGGTACATTACCTACTCTCTTTCCGAGGACAGCCTCCACACTCCAGGACAAATATTGGCGACACGGAATACACTCATCCTGATTATTATTTTCAGCGCCATCTTCCTCATGTTGTTTATTCTTCTCATGTACGCCATACGCCCTCTCTCCATACTCGCTCGATCGCTTTCCAACTTCGCCGAAACACATTGTATGTTGTCCGAGGAACAACATCGCAGCATGACATTACTCTCCAAATGCGGATCGACGGAAATACGTCGTATTGCCAACGTGTTATTAAGCATGCATGCTGCTCTTTCCCGTCATCATATCGAGTCCACTGCCTCATCCATTTATTCGGTTCCTCCAATCAAGCTCGATGCGGCCCCTTTCGGAGCTGGAAACAGCACGGAGGCGTCATCGCTCCGTTCCAATGTAGAACGTAAAGAGACCGATGCGGGCAATATGTCTGCAATGAAACCGGAAGCACCGTCCAACACAGCACACGATTCTCCGCTGCGCGCTTTTCTCAAAGCGATCAAGCGCCCCAAGCACGAGCCACTTGATGTGGAAAGCAGCACGAATTCGCATCAAAGTACAACTGCAGACCACACAGATGAACACACACTGCACAAACATCGCCCTGCATTCGACCCTCTCCAGGAAACACCCGACACTATTGTTGACGCCCCCATCCCTTTCCATCTTGGGGAACTGATCACCTCACTTCGTGTTGCCATATCGCCAACACTCGAAAAAGCAGGATTGCACCTCGTATATCATATTGAATCCGGACTTGATCTGAATCGACGAGGTGATCCAACCACTATCAAACACATTTTGCTCTCTTTGCTCACCGATGTGACCAAAGAAGCAAAGCAGGGGCAAATCTGGCTTGAAGTCTCTGCCCTTCCCATACCTATCCATTTCTCCAGGGACGATGCTGTTACCTTCAAAATAAGCAATACCGAAATTGCAGCCGAAGAAGGGCAATCAATGTTCCATCGGACGTCATTCGATCCCTCCCACGAAGAGACAAATCCTGACACGAGTCCCCATGTACAAATAGAGACGGCTCGCTTGGTCAAAGCTCTCGGTGGAAAACTCCATTTTTTCCGGAACGATGATGGGGGGATAACGGCGGTAATATCGCTTTCCCTTCCCCGATTTCAGCACATGGCCCCTATCCACCCCAAAATAGACATACAATCCGCTATGCGTATTCTTGCCGTTGATGACAATGAGCCTAACCTCCATTTGCTTCGCCTGTATCTCGAGAAAGAGAACGTTATCCTCGAAACCGCGCGCAACGGGCAGGAAGCGTTGGACAAATTTATGTCTACCCCATTTGACGCAGTCCTCATGGATGTTGAAATCCCTGTCATGGACGGCCCAGAAACCACACGGCGCATTCGGCAATTCGAAGCCCAAACCAATCGGCCGGCCGTACCCATCATCGCCTTGACCGCCCACGCTTTTGAACAGTTTCGAACCATCTGCAAAGATGCCGGATGTACAGATTTCATTGCCAAGCCCTTCAAAAAAACCCAACTTCTTGACAGTTTACGCCGATGGGTCCGACAATCGGACAGTACGACGTCAGCATAATCCCATCATAGCAACTGCAACTGGATTCAATGTTACATGGAATATATTATCATGCGCCTAGCACGGCGATTCGTGTTTTCGGATTCCTTATTACGCCATATTGGACGGTTTATTCCATATTATCAAACCAATGTCGGCGTCGTCGATCCTGCATCCATTGCCTCCCTGTTTCTCAAACATCTTGACGATCTCCGTGTCTCCCTTGAAGGAAAGACCATACTTGAAATTGGTTGTGGACAAACCATGGCTGTTGGATATGCGTTGGCAGCCAGCAGAGGATGCAATGTCATCGGGTATGAACCGTATGTGCCGTTCAATCCCGCTCTGGACACCCGCCTCAAAGCCACGCTGTTCTGCCAATCCCTCTCCAGCGCACCCACGGTACGATGGACGTCCGATCTTGGAAGCATCTCTCCTACAAGCATTGATATTGTGGTTTCGAACTCGGTTCTCGAACACGTGACCGATGTCGATTGTCTCCTTGCCGATCTGGACCCACTCCTCGTTCCCGAGGCGATTCACCTTCATCAAATCGATTATCGAGATCACTTTTTCAAATATCCGTATGAATTTCTCACGTTTAATCAACGCATATGGAATCGCTGGCTCAATCCCGGCGATCTTCCACGCTTACGGCTTGATGATCATATCGCACGTTTCCACACGGCAGGCTGGGAAGTCTCCATTCGAGAGCGTGACGAAGACCCCACGGCGTTCCAGCGTGTGGAATCGCGTCTTCATCCCGATTTCGCAAGCCGGTCTGCACTCGCCCAACGAACAACCCGCGCACTTCTCTCTGCACACCGAGCATCCGCGCATAGTGATTCTTCGAAAGCGCAGTAAGTCATACCACTATATGCGTTCAGCAGCGGCCTTATATCGCACCATAAATGTATCGAGAAAAACACTCTCAATATTCTGACAAATTCCAAAGGGAGGAAAAGACAAGAGGGACATGGAGAAAAATACCATCATACAATGATATTTTCCTCCAGTCAGATTATAGGAATATCACTCTATGGAAAAATCGTATCTGCTGTTGCAACGGTAAGACCACCAACAAGAAGACCATCCAATTCTCCAAAGCATTTGACAAAGTGAGGAGCATTTTTGTGTACTTCAAACGCTTCAGCATCTTTGTAAATTTCAAACAGGTGAAATAGATCTTTGTCTTCATGGTCTTGAACGACATGGAACATAACGCAGCCGGCTTCGTTTTCTACAGAGCCTTTTCCGTCGCCAATCAAGGCATCGATAACAGCTTGACGATGTTCGGGTTTCGACTTCACTTTGGCAACTACGGCAAACATGAATCCCCCTATTCGTTTTCATGGTTTGTCCGTTCAGTACCACATACCGAACGGTGACGCGAAAGCGTCAACTTCGACGTGAGAAATTCATAATCAGGTTTCGACCACCATTGTCAAAACAAAACTCAACGGGCAAACCGGCTAATTGGATTGACAAGCCGTGCTGTATTGCCCCAAAAAAAGGGCTTCACCATAGAGGGAGACGGCATGACAAAAAAAACAAAAGCGGAAATTGAGGCCATGCGTAAATCTGGGCTGCTTCTTTGGCAGACCCATCAAATCGTCGTCGATATGGTTGCGCCTGGCGTGACCACGGCGGCCATTGACGCGGCCGTTGATGAATTTATTGCCAAAAACGGAGCTTTGGCTCTCTTCAAAGGCGTCCCAGGAAAATACCCCTATCCTGCGGCAACGTGCATTTCTGTCAACGAAGAAGTTGTTCACGGCATTCCCGGCGACCGTGTATTACAGGACGGAGACATCGTCGGGGTTGATATCGGCCTCAAACTCGACGGATGGTGCGCCGACTGCGCACAAACGCTGCCAGTGGGCACCATAAACGAAGAAAAACAGCGCTTGATCGACATCACAGAGGGTTGTCTTCGTCTCGCTATCAAGGAAATGAAACCTGATGTCAAATGGAGCAAGATCGCCAAAAAAATGGCGAAATTTGCCCGTAACGCGGGTTTTTCTGTTGTAGAAGACTTGATTGGTCACGGTATTGGCCGTGATATGTGGGAACGTCCTCAGGTGCCGAACTATTGGGCCATTAGCCTACCCGATTTTCGGCTCAAACAAGGCATGGTCCTGGCCGTAGAACCCATGATCAATGTCGGTGTGAAATCCATCAAAACACTGGCCGATCACTGGACCATTGTCACCGCCGACAAAAAGCCGTCGGCCCATTTCGAGCATACCATTGCCATTACCGCTTCGGGAGCCGAGGTCATGACCTGCGGTCCCAACGGTGAAGGTTGGGCAATACCGTAACGCTCCATTTCGGCAAGACTCTGTTTTACACATCGGTGGATGCGCCACGGGCTGCATCTACCGATTTCTTTTGTATAAAGCCGACCACACCGCCGATAAACGCGCCGGCCGGAATCGTTACAGCCCCGAAGATGAAGAGGCTCCATAAACTAAACACTCCCGCGCCCAATGGAACTTCAAACATTGTCATAGGAGCTTCACCCAAGGAAGACAGCGGCATATGCATCGTTAAAAAAGTAAACCGCCAGAAGATCATCGAGAAGAGCCAGCACAACCAATGGGAAACAATACCGGCAAACGCCCCCGCGACGATGCCACGACCCACTGTGGGCTTGACAGAAACAAAGGCGAGCCACATCGCAAAGCCGGCCACGAACGCAGCCACGCCGGCAAAGACAAAGAACCATCCCCAGCCTCCCCCCTGGGCTGTCATCGAAACATATCCCCCAACAAGCACCCCGACCGGGGCGTATGCTTTGCCCATGGTCATTGCGCGGCGCCAGGGTGTTGACGAACGCGTGCGAACCTTTTTTTCCCAAGGCGAATAATTCTTCATGTGCGTTTTCCCGATGATGAAATCACTCCACCAACCGAAAGTGATGGAGATCGGGTTGGACGATTCGTCAGATATACCCCGGTCAAGACCAATATACCACCCACAACAAGAGAGGTACCGATACGCTCATTCAGCATGAGAACGCCAAGAATCAACGCGGTGACAGGCACAATATTGATAAAGACAGCAGCTTTGGACGCGCCAATCGCTTTTACCCCTTCATAAAACCACGTAAAACCAAGTACCGTCCCGAAAAATCCGAGATAGATGATATCGAACCAAACGTGCATCGGTGCAGCAGCAACCGATGAAAAGAAACCGGATTGAGTTACTGCTACCGGCAACAACATGGCCGTCCCAAGCAGACATGACCACGTCACCGAACCGTGTGGTGTCAGCCGTTTCATACTCACTTTTCCGATAAGAGAGTAGGTTGTCCATGATGCCACACAGCCAAATATTGCCAAATCTCCGGACGATATCCCACCATGGACAAGAGAAGTGAGGTCTCCCTGACTGATAACAGCAGTAGCCCCGCATACAGACAGAAGGATTCCCATGATTTTATTCCGTGTCAGCGGTTCTCCGAGAAAAAGCGCTGAAAACACGGCAATCGATATGGGATTCAGGGCAATAATCACCGCCGCTCTTCCAGCTGCAACGGTCTGTAAGCCGGTAAAAAAGAAAATATTATAGGTAAATATCCCCGATAGACCAAGCAATGTAACCGCAAACCACTGTTTACCCGACACAAGAGGCAACCGTCCTTCCCTGTGGCGCACCACGAAGACAAGTGCGACTGAAGCGACAAGAAACCGAAAAAAAGCAGCGGTATATGGACTGAACCACGGAGCAAGGTCGCGGCCGGCAATAAACGTTCCACCCCAAAAAAAGGCAGTGGCAACCAATTTGATGTAGACAATCATGCCCTCTCCTTTTCACAATGTAGCTCGGAAACGTTGCCGAGAAGACATGCCATGTCAAGATGGGATATCCTTTGATGCGCAGATATGTCTCTAGCTGTGTCTGCCGCATTCGCGTAGCTCACACTTGTCTTTTGCGAGGGGATTGTCCATAAGGACAAGGTTTTGACGAAAGGAGTATAAATGAAGAAATCCCCTGCACCATTTAACCGTCCCGTCGTTTTTTCCATTGTCATTCCATGCTTCAATGAAGAAGCGACCCTGCGTGAATGCGTTGAAGCCGTTTTACGCATAGCAGATGACATGCTGAACCTTGATATTATCATCGTTGACGATGCATCTAAGGATGCATCGCTCACTATTGCGCAGACACTGGAAGAAGAATTTGAAGCCGTACGCGTGGTTTCCCATGCGAAGAACCAAGGGAAAGGGGCGGCTCTCCGTACAGGTTTTGCTCTGGCTCGCGGAGAATTTGTCGCTGTACAAGATGCAGATCTGGAATACAATCCGTGTGAATTGCGTGGTCTTCTTGCTCCTTTGGTGGACGGGCGGGCCGATGTTGTTTTCGGCTCCCGGTATCGGGGGATGAGCGCGCACCGGGTGCTCTACTTCTGGCATTCCCTCATGAACCGAACGCTGACCTTGCTATCCAACATGTTTACCGATCTCGATCTGACCGACATGGAAACATGTTACAAGGTTTTTCGAACCGACATCATCCAGTCCATCACCATCGAAGAAAATCGCTTCGGATTCGAGCCGGAGATTGTGGCCAAAGTAGCGCAGCAACGGCTTCGTATATACGAAATGGCTATTTCCTATTCCGGCCGCACCTATGCCGAAGGGAAAAAAATTAATTGGAAAGATGGACTGCGCGCCTTGTATTGCATTTTCCATTACAGCGCACACTGCGCCCCCGTGATACTGCAATTTTTAATCTACTTATTCATCGGTGGGATATCGGCCATCTTCAACATCTTATTTTTTCTTGGTCTCGTCGGTTCCATCGGTGTGGGAACATCAGCGGGGATTGCCTATATTCTCGCCGCAGTCGTAAATTACTGGCTCTGTGTCAAACTGCTCTTCCGCAAAGGCGTGCGATGGAGCACCTGGGGCGAATTCGGCATGTATGCGTTGGTTGTTGCAGGAAGTGGTTTCGTCGATGTGGCAAGCACGACGACACTCGCCTCCATGGGAGTGAGTGTTGCTGTTGCCAAAGCCATTGCATGTGTCATTGCGTTGGTCGCCAATTTCCTCGGCCGAAAATATCTCGTGTTCTTCGAGCCACCCCCACCTCCATGGACCCCGTCATAAGGCGTGATATTGGCTCTCGCCTGACGGTGCAGAGCCTCAACGCATCCCTGCCATAACCTCAGCTCTCCTGATCTCGCTTATGACTATGTCACTTCTCGTTGTTCTCGAAGTCTTATCTGCCGTTCTAGGGACAACCATGTTCATTCGCCACATGGGAATTTCGTCCTCTGATGCATTCTCACGCGCAGTTATCCTTGTTCTTGGAGGGCTGAGCGGACTGATTTCACTCCTCCTCATGGCCGGCCAACCGCAACTCTTGTGGTTGGCCGACGCCGGGTGCATCGGTTTGTTTGTTTCTGCTCTCGCATGTCGTGGCGATCAAGCCGTAGGCGTATGGCATGATATACGTGAAGTTTATACTCTTCATCCGTGGTATATTCTCTGGCCGTGTGTTCTGTTACTGACACTGCTCTTTCTTGAAGCCATACTCCTTGCCCCGTCGAATAATGACGGCTTGGCGTATAATATCACTCGTGCCTGGCTTATGCTTGATGAAGGACGATTGTATTTGCACTCCGGCAACGGCATTCGACAACAAGTCTTCCCTCCGGCATTCGATGTCCTGTTTACTTTGCTTCTGCGATCGGGCGGCGATTACGGCACCGGCGTGTTCTCGTTCTTGAGCTATCTTGCCATATTGTGTGGCACCTACAACCTGGCAAACCGACTTTTTCACTCACCACGAATCGGTTTAGCCACAGCTCTTGCCGGCGCATCGTTCACGGAAGTTCTTCTGCAGGCGACAACCGTAAAAAATGATATTCCCACGGCTGCCGCGGCCATAACGCTCCTTGCCGCACTCTACAACATCATCAATGTACGAAACGCGACACCACAACGCACGCAAGGATTTCGCTTCCATGTCATCTATGTCGTGTTCGCTGTCATTTTCGGTGTTGTTGTCAAAACATATTTTTTAGGTATGGCTGCCGCGCTTTTCGCCTGCATCGGCGTGGGCCTCCTGCTCTCGAAGCGTTTATTCTCAATAGGAGGAATGATTTTTCATAGCCTTCGCCGTCCTGGACTCAGCGGTATTATCGGGCTTATTCTGTGTCTTGGCTTGCTTATTCCTTCCATTTTCATGATGACCCAGAATAGTCGTCTTCATGGTGGTCTTTTCGGGCCGACTTCGTTTACAAATTGGCATAAAAATGCTGATGGCGTCACCGGAGCGGCCATCAATGCCGGTCGCTACACCCTTCAACTCCTTGATGCTCCAAATCGTCTCACGCGATACACCGCAGCCTGGTATGACAACCAACTTGGAGAAGCGAAATCACTCGGCACAAACATGAATTTCGCCGATCTGGTGAAGACACCCTTGTTTCCTCAAGAAGATCTCAGCGCATTTTCCATGCTCGGTTTTTTACTCGTCGTTGCATCGCTTCTCGTCACCCTTATCAAAGGAAGGGGCTTCGTTCGTCAAACCGCAGTTGCAGCAATCCTCAGTTTCGGTGCCATCTGTTATGCTCTAGCGTGGATGCCTTGGAATCTCCGTTTTTTTTCCGCAACATTCATTTTGACACTTCCAGCGTGCGGTTTTTTCATCTCCCGAATGAAACGCCCTTGGAGCGTCACGGTGCTTATGCTGTATTTCGTTGGTCATATGTGGTTCGTCGGGCTGACTAACGCCGAAAAACTCATCCTCAATATTCTCGATTTCCCTCATTCCGTGGGTTGGGCCGAAGCCAACGACCTTCTACGCCGCACCTGGGACCACCCCTATCATTATGCTCGATACGGCCTCTCCCTGGAAGACAGAGAAACATTACTTCATCTCACCGCCCCAGGCGATCGGGTATTGATCCTCTATCATGAGACGTCCCTTGTCCTTCCGTTACTCCTCGCCTTGCATGATAGAGATATTACACTCACCCGACCAGGCCGCCCACTCATAACGGACTCGGGAACACTCGACACCGCCGATTGCGACACATTCTTTCAACTCAGCAATAGCGCCAACATAACGGTGGAAGATATTCGCCTCCATTCCAAGTGCACTATGGATAGACGATATTATGCCAGATCATCCCATCCGGATGGGATGCTCATTTTTACTCAATCCAACCTGAATCATCCTTCCCCGAGAACGGCCGATCTTTTCAATCAAACTCCCGAATTCGTTCTTGCGTCAACAGGAGTGGAATCCATTCCGCACGACCACCATCTTTGGATGTATGGGAACACGTCAACACTTACCATCGCTCCACCACACCATTTCCCAGCATGGCTTGAATATGAGCTGATGACGATGATTAAGCAACAACATGTACAAATTTTCCTTGATGACAAGCTCATGCTCAATTCAACGAAGTTGTATCCATTAGAGCCACTTCAAGGCCGAATTGCGTTGCCGGAGACAACGCAGCCACTCGTTGTGCGCTTTGTTTTTGATAAAACCAACACCGGGGCAAACACCTTTGCGCCGGAGGATCCACGGCCGCTTACGGCATTGCTTGAACAATTTCATATTGTACATTGAGTGTCTGCCGACGATACCATCCAACGTGCAGAAGGCAAAACGGGCCTCAACGACTCGCGTTGAGGCCCGTTTCATCATATTGAAAATCGATGGCCTTCTTTGTACCGGAATATAGACCGCTATACGAAGTCCGATTCATACGGCGTAATGTACTTTTCTTTTATCTCATCCAATTGGTCGACTTTGATCGAAACAAATTTGACGCCAACACCTGGTAAAACATTGTCACGTCCCCACTCTTGGCGCCACCGAATATTACATAAAATCGGCAACTTATTTTCGATTTCCATAATTTTAATGTGAATAAAATCGACATCATCGAAATTATCCATAGAATAGATAAAACATCCGCCGATTGACACGTCGAGAATATTGACGTGCTTGACCTGCGCCATAACCGGATCGTTTTCGGCGGAGAGTAACGCATTGAACTTAACAGGCACACGCACCATGGACCGGTAGCCCGTGGTATGACATTCACGATCCAACGTATCAAGGCTATCGATAAAAACAACATGCCCAGTCCCACGCTCAACCTTCGAACGGACAATAGGGACGCTGTCTGCATACGAAAAAAGCATATCTCGGCTCATTCGATCAGCTTGCATGACACGTTGCACATCAAGAATAAGCCCATTGCACAAAACTCCGCTCCCCAACGCTTCGAGCAATTCCGGTAAATCACCCGCAAAATGAGGCTCCAGCCCTACTTCTGCAAGCCGCTCAGTGTAGACGTCTGGACTTTGTGTCAAAACCAAAACTGTCGATGATTCCTGCTGGGTGACGAGATCCATCCGGTAAAACTCCTTTGCGCCGCGTAATAACAATAGCATGCGACGACATTACAACTCATGTGAGGAAGAAAGCGGAGCTTTCTCCACCAGAGCCGGTAACCACGTGAATGTTCAAATATTCAAAAAGATCACGTCATCAATTTGGCTTCAACGAATACTGCAGTCCTGCAAATTTCGTCAAGACGAGGTGTTCTTTTTCCTCCCCAAAACCGATTCGCGAAAATGTTCAAAAGTCAGTGGTTGATCGAGTATCGCGTTGACTTTGGCCAATGTCGGGTCGGCAACGCCTTGTTTCCACAATCCAAAAAGCAGAAGCGGATCACCAAGGAGAGCGTTTTTCACTGCCGGCTTCGCATTACTGACCAAACGCATGAATTTACGAAATATGGGATTCTTCTTTTCTTGAAAGACGATTCGCAAAAGTCCCGGTTTTTGAATAAGCAGGGCTTTCATATTAACATCCTGCAAGATGAGGTCGCCCAAAATAGACGCAAAATCTGTATCGAACATAATTTTCTTCACAAATGCGGGCCGCTCTTCCTGATAGCGCATGGTCAAATTTGCCAACGTCGGGGCCAGTGACACACACCGTAATATTTCATGGCGGAGACCGGGATTGATGCGTAACACCGTATGAATCGTTTTAATCAGTTTCAAATTCTTTTTAATCTGCAATTCGAGTCGTAAACGAATATATTGTTTGGTCTTGGAAATTTCATAGCTTCGGTTATTATATTCTTTAACAAGCCCTTCATTGCGTAAACTGTAGG
Organism: Desulfovibrio inopinatus DSM 10711; assembly: GCF_000429305.1. Taxonomy (NCBI): domain Bacteria; kingdom Pseudomonadati; phylum Thermodesulfobacteriota; class Desulfovibrionia; order Desulfovibrionales; family Desulfovibrionaceae; genus Desulfovibrio; species Desulfovibrio inopinatus. The sequence continues at coordinate 110,590 of NZ_AUBP01000017.1, read as the reverse complement.
CAAGTGCATTGAGACGATGTTCAAGCTTCTCGGCCATGCGCTTTGCAATCAGAGCTCGAAAAAAGTCAGAAAATGAATCAGCTGAAAATTGTGTCGCCAACACAATGTCATGAAAATCAGTACCGCATTTAAAAATTGTATTTGCGCTTTTTCGCCATTGGGTCGTCACATAAATTTCAAATCCATTGATAACCCCTCTCGTGAACCAGATCAGTTGGTCACGATAAATTGCAAATTGAATTTCATGATGACTTATCTGCGCTTTCAAGGCCTTTCGTTTCGACCCCCAAATGGCGCGCTTCAATTTCTTTTTAGCAAATCCGATACTATCGAGTTCTTTTTCGGCGTTGCGACATAATTCCATGACCGAAGGATCATTTCGTGGGGTGTCCTGTGTTCCTGCAACGGAGATAAACTCTTTCAGGAAAGGATACGCGCCCTTCTTTGCCGTAGCGTTTTCAATAATCGAGCTATTTCTTCGCACAAACGACACCAGCGAATTATCCAGACCTCGCCGACGTGCCAGAGGATTCTCTTCCTCCTCTTGTTCCGCGACCGGATCAACATACGTGGAATCTGCATTAAATAATTTAAAGAGGTCCACAAACTCGAGTTTGAACTTATAATTGAACGGAACCGACGGCAGTTCATTCACAGAGACGGAATCATCAACTTTGACAAACGTCTGAAAATTCTCAACCTCGTCAAGGCAGGAAAAAAAAAGGGGACGAATAACATCGTCCTCGACGTATTTTCTCAGTACTGTATTGATATGCTTATTAAGGAATTGGCTGAGGCTCGGCCACAGATACTCACCAGGAGTATCCTGCGTTACGAGCGCCTTGGACATAGCAAGTTTGTCGACACGTGCGAGAATATCAGATCCGAATACATCGAAGACCGTTTTGCGCAACGCTTGCAATATAAGTGTTTGTACGCATTTTATACCGCGCAAATACGTCAACAGCTTCGGTTGCGCCCCTGGTGCAAAATCCGGAACTTCTTCGCCATTGTCGATCAACTGCTGAATAGTACATGCATAAATAGAAGCCTGCTCATCAGCCAAAGCGACATCAAGAATACCATCATTGAACACATCGCTCTTGGAAATTCCAATGCGGTTACGCATGCGTTCATAAAAGGTGCGCATGCCCCGTGCCGCTAAATCCGGGGTGAACTCGACATTGGTCGAGGATCTCTGCATATGAAATACCGTTGTTGCAAGCTGCGATGAAAGAAAAAAGCCGGCACAGGAAGGGAAGCCGTAAGTCCCTAGAATACTTTTTTCATACTTTTCACTTCAATTCAAGATGCCCTGAAGAAGCAATCTTATGTCATATGAACCACAGGTCTGCTCATTTCATCCATGCCAGCAGCACACAAAGATAGTATTGCGACACCACGATCGTTATGGCGACAACAGCAGCATCCACCGACCCGGCAAGACAGTCCGCATCGGTGGATGCAAACACATGCTATGCAAGATTGGCATTCACAAAATCCCAATTCACAAGATGGTCAAGAAAGGCCGAGATGTAGTCACCTCGTCGATTCTGATAATCAAGGTAATAAGCATGTTCCCATACGTCCATCGTCAACAATGGCTTGGCACCAGCGACCATAGGGTTCATGGCGTTGGGTGTTTTCACCACACGTAATTCTTCCCCTTCCAAAACAAGCCAGGCCCAGCCACTTCCGAATTGAGTAGCACCGGCTTCGGCAAACGCCTTTTTGAACGAATCGTAGTTTCCAAACGAAGCTTTGATCATTTTGGCAACATCGCCCGTTGCCGGACCACCACCACCCGGCTTCATTCCCTGCCAATAGAAGACATGATTCCAGGCTTGCGCTGCGTTGTTAAACAAATTTTGCGCGGCAGCATCCTTGGCAGCGTCTTTGAAAACCTCTTCAAGCGAACTGCCGGCTTTAGGCGAATTCGCCAACATCGCATTGGTTTTCTTAAAGTATGCCATCGTGTGCTTCCCGTAATGAAAGCTGACAGTCCTCGCTGAAATGTAGGGTTCTAAAGCATTTTCCGCATACGGAAGAGCCGGCGCCGTAAAGGCATCGGCCGCCAGAACCGAGCGCGGCAACCCAGCAGCAAACGCCGTTAACGCCACCCCGGCTGTTGCCGCCATGCCCATAAATTGTCGCCGACTTACTCCCAATGATTCTTCACTATGATTCATTATCAACTCCTTGCTTGTCCAATGTATAAAATCTTTCATTTATCATTCGTTATAAATCACTAGAGGTCTGTCAAGCCTAATTCGGTTTCCTCTTTTTCTCGTCTCCCTCAAAAACTCAACAACTAGAGACGTCCAATCACCTCTTGACAACCAATCAACACGAACTTTATTCATACATAATGAACTCAAACAGAATAATCGACGAAATAGACAACGAAATACTGAATATTCTTCAGGAGGATGCCAGGACCAGCAACGCCGAAATCGCGCGTCGAATCGGCATGGCCCCCTCTGCGACCTTGGAACGGATACGCAAACTTGAAAAGCGCGAGCTTATTCAAGGGTATACAACTCGGCTAAATGCCAAAAACCTCGGGTTGACGCTGACCGCCTTTACATTGATTCATGTCAATGAACCCGTCGGGCAAGTCGACACTGGCAAAGAACTGGCAAAATTCCCCGAAGTGATGGAGGTACACTATACAGCCGGAGCCGCAACATATCTCATCAAAGTCCGTGTGGCTGACACACAGGCATTGGCAGATTTGCTTCAATCAATTGGCCGTATTGAAAATGTGCGCGACACCAATTCAACGATTGTTTTACGGACTATCAAAGAAACCTCGGATCTGTCCCTAAGCAGTGTACCGGGATTCATCGATCCGTCCTAATACCCCAAATTGGACAACGAGGCACACTCACAGCCCCCAGAGACGGACAAGGAAGGAGACATTGAATGAACAACAGCACGCTTGAAACCGCTATCAAGACACGTGGCCGGCAATTTTTCGACAGCATACGGGGGGAAGCTCCGTCTGTGTTCAACAAGGGATTCTGGACTGGCAAAGTCATGGACTGGGCCATGCAAAACGAAGATTTCAAAGTGCAACTCTTTCGCTTCGTCGATGTGCTCCCCTATCTCAATACAAGTGAATCCCTGAGTCGTCATATTGAAGAATACTTTTCAGGCAACGACTCAGGGGATATTCCCGCGGTCCTCAAATGGGGTGCTGAAAAATCCGGTCTGCTCGGCTCGTTAGCCACGAAAGTCATGGGAAAAGCAATCCGTTCCAACCTCGAAGGCATGGCACGCTCTTTCATCATCGGCCAAAACACCAAGGAAGCAATCAAATCACTGGCCAAAATCCGTAAACAAGGCTTTGCCTTTACAGTCGACTTACTTGGAGAAGCGACGGTCGGTGAAAATGAAGCCGACGCGTTCCGCGACAGCTACCTTGAACTCCTTGATGCGCTCGTTGCGGAACAGAAGAAATGGCCCCCCCTCGACAGCTCTGGCAATCTCGATTGGAACACGGCTCCTAAACTCAATGTTTCGGTCAAACCGTCAGCTCTCTTTTCTCAGGCCAAACCCGTTGATGTCGAAGGCTCCGTAGAGGGGATTCTTGCCCGGTTGCGCCCCATTTACGCAAAAATCATCGCTATGGGTGGAGCCATGTGCATCGACATGGAAGCCCTCAAGTACAAAGAAATAACCATCGAATTATTCAAACGATTACGCCTTGACCCGGAATTTCGCGACTATCCCTACCTCTCCATCGTCCTTCAGGCTTATCTGCGCGACACGGAAAACGATCTGAACGATCTCATCACCTGGGCCCGAGACCATGATGTCACCTTTGGATTACGACTCGTTAAAGGTGCTTACTGGGATTTCGAAACGGTCCAAGCCTTACAAAATGGCTGGCCCATTCCCGTATGGACACGCAAGCCCGAATCCGACATCGCCTACGAGCGGTTGGCACGCATCATTTTCGAAAACAACGATCTCATCTACTTTCAGTGTGCCTCCCATAACGTGCGGACCATCAGTACAGTCATGGAAATCGCCAACGAGCTGCATGTCTCCGACAGCCGATATGAATTCCAAGTTCTTTTCGGCATGGCCGAGCCAGTCCGAAAAGGCTTGCTCAACGTTGCCGGTCGAGTCCGACTCTATTGCCCATACGGAGATTTGCTCCCCGGTATGGCATACCTTGTTCGCCGACTGCTCGAAAATACGGCCAATGAATCCTTTCTGCGGCTATCGTTCGCCGACAATACCGAGACCGATCGCCTCCTGGAAAATCCTCAGATCACTCTTGATCGTGAACTTGCTGCTGAAAAACAGACATCCCCAGCACGTGCGGGAGTCACTCCGTTCAAAAATCACAACCTCATTGACTTCACCATTCCGGAAGTACGATCCGCTTTTACCCAAGCCATTGCTGAACGCCGTGTCTCCATGGGGGGGACGGTGCCGTTATTCATCGACGGTAAGGATGTCACTACGCACGATACGCTCACATCCACCAATCCGGCCCATCTTGCCGAATGTATCGGCAACGTTTGTCAGGCCGGGACTGCTGAAATTGATCGCGCTCTCGAAGCAGCGCAACGCGCCTTTCCGGCATGGCGTGATCTCTCGGCTGAAGACAGAGCAAATTATATATTCAAGACCGCCGACCTCGCTCGAAAACGCATCTACAACCTAAGCGCGACACAAATCTTGGAAGTCGGTAAACAGTGGGATCAAGCCTATCACGACGTTGGAGAAGCCATTGATTTTCTGGAATACTACGGACGGGAAATGATCCGACTCGGACAACCGGTGCGTCTCGGTAACGCTCCGGGAGAGAACAACCAGCTTTTCTACGAGGCAAAAGGTCCGGCTGCCATCATTGCACCGTGGAACTTTCCGCTAGCCATTGCATGTGGCATGGCATCGGCAGCCATAGTGACCGGCAATCCTGTTCTTTTCAAACCTGCCGGCACTGCCTCAGTCGTCGGGCGTGACTTGGCCGACCTGTTCCGTGACGCCGGCCTACCTCCTGGTGTGTTCAACTTTGTACCGGGCCGCGGCTCGGTCATTGGCGATTACCTTGTCGAGCATCCCGATATTCATATTATCGCCTTCACGGGATCGGTGGAAGTCGGCACACGAATTCTCGAACGGGCCAACATCCCCAAACCCGACCAAACCCACGTTAAAAGCGTCATTACGGAAATGGGCGGAAAAAATGCCATTATCCTTGACGATGATGCTGACCTTGATGAAGCGGTACTTCATATTCTGTACTCGGCATTTGCTTATCAGGGGCAAAAATGTTCGGCCTGTTCCCGTGTCATTGCCGTGGAGTCCATTCATGATCGTTTCCTTGAACGCCTCGTCGATGCCACCACATCCATGAAAATCGGTCCTGCCGAAGACCCTGCTTATGCTATGGGGCCGGTCGCCGATGCCAAGCAACAGGAACTCATCAAGAAATATATTGAAATCGCTCGACAGGAAGGTCGTATTATTGTGGAACGTACGGTCCCGGAAAATGGGTGCTATGTTCCGTTGACCGTTGTGGCAGACATCAAGCCGGAACATCGCATAGCTCAGGAAGAGATCTTCGGGCCGGTGTTGGCCATCATGAAAGCACGCGACTTCGACGATGCGTTGGCCATTGCCAATGGAACACGTTTTGCGCTGACTGGCGGTATATTCTCACGCAGCCCAAAACACATTGAAAAGGCCAAGCGAGAATTCCACGTGGGGAACCTGTATATCAATCGCAATAATACCGGCGCCATGGTTGAACGTCAGGCGTTCGGCGGATTCAAAATGTCGGGCACCGGGCCGAAAACCGGTGGTCCCAACTATCTTCATGCTTTTTTGCATGAACGCGTTGTCACGGAAAACACCGTACGGCGCGGATTTGCGCCGATTGCAGAAGACGACGAATGGATTGAATAACGTCGCCAAATCATCTTTTTGTAAGGAATATTGCCGACAGATAAAATCGCAACGCAAAACGTCACGAAATTCACGTGACGTTTTGCGTCTTTTCCACGGCATGTCCAAGCATACCAGCTGTCCACGCTGCAGCTCGAGCGTGTAACTCTGCCCCCTGTTCCACAGGCAGACCATTCTTAACAAGAAATGCCTTAGCCTGGTCAAAATCATCATTTTCCAATGCAACGACATGATCGATCCATTCCCGCGCCTTGCACTGCTCACCACACAGTGCGGCTTGTATATCTTCATCTAAAGCAAGGGTCTGCACAATGCTTTCCATAGGTTGATTGAGCAATGCATCAAGCAATGAAAATAAACCAAGTAAAAACGCAGTATCTTCGTTTTGTGCAGAACCTTTCATGGCAAGAGCCAATGTTTCAAGGTAACGCCCACGAAGAACTGAACGAAAAGCAAGATCTGACGAACGAGGCCCAACACTGATTTCCGAGAGCAACACCACCATAAGCCAGTGGCGCAACAAATCCATCCCCAAAAGGGGCAAGGCCTGACCGATGGTCGCAACCTTCTTGTACAAACCAAATGCCGCAGAATTGATCAATCGTAAAAGACGAAGCGACAAGGCAGGATCACGACTGATAATTTCAGCCATGGTCTTGAATTCAAAATCACGTTTGTTGAGTTCATACATCACCCGAAGTCGGGTTGTCTGTGTCGTCGTCAGTTTGCGGCCTTCGATGATTTGCGGACGGGAAAAAAAATACCCCTGAAAATAATCATATCCCAATGCATAGACGAGATCATAAGCGGTTTGATCTTCCACCTTTTCCGCCAACAACCGGCACCCATACATCTTGAGACGTTGAGACAGCCGAATGAGATCACGTGTTGCCATCCCAAGGATTTCAACTTTGATGATATCGGCTAACTCCAGAAAGGGTTCAAATCCTGCTGTCCCGATATAATCGTCCAATGCAAGCGTATAGCCTGCGGATTTCAGCTCAGACAACGCGGAGAGAACATCGGGAGTCGGGTCGACATTCTCAAGAATTTCAACAACACACACAGAATGCGGAAGCGCCAAAGGATCTTTTCGAATCAAAAGCCCTTTGGGGAAATTAATAAACGCAAGAGCACCGGATTCCATACCATTGATCGCCATGGTGAATCCATCCGCAATAACCTGCGCTGTCGCCTGGTCGGGATCTTTAATGTGAGCCGTGTTTGACTGAGCATGTCGAAACAACAATTCATAGGCAAATATGCCGCCACAGCGATCATAGATGGGCTGTTTGGCGACATAAATGGGTTCATAGTCACGTCTTTCACTTTGCAATTCGTTTTTCATGGACTTCCTGAGCAGAACACACTCTAAGATTTGTGTCCGAAAGCATTACAGCCGGAGCCAACTTTTAAGATCGAGAACAAAATCATCAATAATCTGAGCCATTTTATCCGGAAGAAACATAAACGCAATACCAACAGAAAGCCGTTCTCCGCTCAAATTCACCTCACGGCATTGCCCTGCGACAGTGAGTTCTTCGTCATGCCCTGGAAGAGTGAAAATCAGAAACACTTCGTTATCTTTGTTCAGCGTTGGCAATTCCACTCCAGGTTCTGACCGCACAATAATACGGCAACCTCCTCGAGAGAGATTGACGATAACGCCTTTGTAATCATTTCCCTGGAAAAATATTTCCACACGCACCACGCTCTCAATGCGATCATAGCGACGCATGTTGAGCGCATCGAATTGCTCTGGATAGCGAAGAATCAATAAACGCACTGGCGCCTTCAGATTTTTGATAACAGTCGTTCTAAAGGCGCAAAGGTGATGATTACGGCACATGGACCGTACCAAAACAGGTGCGTTATCTTCCAGAGCAAATTTATCAGAAAGTGACTTCGGGTAATGAAACAAAATGTAGTGGCATTGCTTCGCTCCGACAACTTCCACATGCAACTTCCCGCTTCCACCGCTCAAATCTTCAATAATCGCCCGCGCGCCAGGAGAAAACGTCAATGAGGATGCCTCATAACGATCAACCTCTCGCGCGGGTTCAATATTATCCTGTGGATGCGTATCAGAAGTCATAACTCTGCCTGTGTTGATGTCTCAAATGGCATTTCCCATTCTTTTTAATAGACACGAAACTCAAAGAATTTCAAGCAGAAAAACAATTACTCCCGCACACCGAAGTCATAGCATCTTACGCAAGAGACAAAATATGGTCTATTATCGCAATGGAATCTAAATACGGTGCCGACTGTGCCACTACAAGAGGCGCTTGAACAACATTGACTCCAAGGCGTTCAATATGACTTGTTTTGAATGGCTCCGAGTAGTGTGACAGATCTTCATCAAGAAGAACAAAATTCAATAGTTTATCGGCAGGGATATCCGGATCACCTGCGCTCTCGCGAAGCGTTCCGAGTATTTTCTCCACACAGTCCGGTACGCTCAACCCCAAGCTTTCCGGGTCATTGCCTGTATTCGGGATATAGACCTTAGGACAGTCATTTTTGGCGATGGAAGATCCCACTCCTATAGGCATAAGGTTGGCTAAGATACTCGAATACAGGCTTCCCATGGGGTAACAAATAATATCGGCCTTTGCGATAATGTCCTTGATTTTACGCCGAATTTCCACGGAGACAGGCTCGATATTGGTCTGGCTCTTCGATATCCACATCCGTTTAACCGGCGAGCTAATGACCCCAAGCTCCTTTCCGGTAAGCAGATGTTGGCCGGCCAAAACGGTACCATCTTCAAGCTCCGACATGAGCGTCAAATCCTTATTCACAATGGGCCGAACGACACCACGAGCCTCAACAAGTCGAGAAAAAAGAAACAGCACCGGATCAATTTGTCGATTGTAGTTGAGATACCCTCCCGTAAGAATGAGGTTACCGATGCTCGCCCCTGCTAAATTAAAATGGGCAGGCATGGCCTCTCGAAAAAAACGAAGATGTGTTCGAATAATCTTCCTCATAGGGTCGGGAATGACATTAACCAGTGAGTCACGCCCTTGCTGCATTTTGTGCAAGCGTTCCGCGTTTTCTTCCTGGCTTGCATCCTTGGGCAAACGAAAGGCAAACAAATCGTAGATTTCCGGATTGCCTTGAATGGTTCGGTCAGCAAGAGCCATAATGCGATTGCGAAGATCCCCTACGGCCGGCATATGGAAAGCTTTCCGAAGCACTGCGGAACTGCCCCCCGAGTCAAATGGAGTGATAAGATGATAAGATTTATGCGTATAATGAATGATTTCACGACTTAAATCCTTGAGCGCGGTTCCTCCAGTGAAAAACAGAACGTGGAGTCCAAGTTCAGGCGCTTTTCTATAACGGGCCAAAGCATATTTGTTAGGAAGAGTCACGGTGCGCGTAATGGCGATTTTCTGCATGCCAAGCTCCAAGAGTATTTTTTTGCGCAGTGTATGTAAAACCGGTTCAGTTTGCACAACATTTTGGTGACAACCACCTGGGAGCCCACAACAAAAACATTCCCAAAACGAATGTGATCACTGAGCACACGGCGTCTCACAGCACATCATGGGATTAAACGCCTCATCTGACAGCGTCAAACATTCCGACCAACTCCACTGGAATCGGAGAAAAAATGTCCAAAACATAGGCTTAACCGACCATTTTTCACAATGTTTGGCCGAAAAGCAGGCGTTTCTCCTACGGAATGCATTATTGGTTTTTCGATTTGCGCCGCTCCAATTGAACAGGGATGATACTTTGGAAGACTGTTATCCAATAGTTCTTGGCGCTGACGACCTCAATAGCGATGATATTCCCGACTTTCTGTATCTGATCCAATGCATAAACACCGACACAGACAACTCGTCCAAACGACTCCCGCCCCGGCTCCCGCTTCCAATTCTTTGACTTCGAAGATGACTGGCCGCGTCCAGAGTTGCACACAAGACCAACTCAAATGGTTCTGCATGATACAGACGAAAAATGGCCGAATATGCACCATCACCAGCCCTGCAGGTGCTGGTGCCGATGATCTGCATAGCGTCGCCGGACGTGTTTCAAACAGTGAACGTAGAGGGCTGGAAAGACAAAGATGTGATTGCTGACGCAGAACTTGACGTGAACGGAAACATCATTTTTGTAAACGGTATCGGGCTGACCAACTCAAGCGGCCGGCCCTGCTCAATCTTCCAAATGAATTGGCAAGCCCCGCATATTGTTCTTCACTTCAAAAGATATTTCATCAAAATGCGGGGCTCGCATGGCAGGCCGACTTGGGCGATAAAATCCCCATGGTTCCGAAGGACCGAACATACCTTCATCCAAAGTTCCATTTCCATTCACATCTTGAAAACTTTGGAGTGCGTAAATTCCTGGTGGAATCTCTTTGAATTCCACATCAATCACTGACGGCCCCGACTTTGTCGGAACACATATGTGAGCATAGCGTGGCGGAAGGCCGTTGCGGTATTCTTCCTGTGTCACAAGGGCCACTCGGATATCGCCTGTTTCCGGGTAAGTCACTGTCGCATGAAGCGTACAGCCATTCGCATGAACCATCCCCGGAAACAGCCCGAAAACAACCAGCAATATGCCCAATACGGACCTCATCGTTGCTTTTCCTTCTGATCGTAGTTCGCAAGCACTTTACGGCTTGCCTTTGTCATTTCGCTAATGATCCTTTTGTCAAACTCTTTCCGAAATTGAGGAATTTTCTTCGCTGTCATCATCATCAAATTAAGACCGCGATCTCTCCAGTCATCATGCGGGAAATCATACATGTGATGCTGCTTGTAATATCGATGATCGGCTTCAAAGACATACCGCAATCGTCCCCACACCACATCCCGAAGAACTTTCCATCCCCCCACACCCAAAAAGGTTCTCGCCAGAACCGGGGGATTTTCATGATACCAGGCGAGTTTAACCGCGATGTTTTGAATATGTTGATCGACTTGGGCCGGATTTTCATCCGAAATCATATCCACCAATATGGCATGTTGATTTTCAAAATACGCTTCAAACATCTCTCGCAATTCCGGCATGTGCTCCAATGGTCCGGAAATAAGCATGGCCATCAGCTTCCCTTCAAGCGATGGGGTATGTCCAAGGAAAAACGTTCGATCCAAAAACTGTTTCCATAATGACGAGAGCCAACGGTCCATAATCGTCCCAGCAAAAACAAGAACATCGGCCTCCTCCATCAGGCGCCGATAAAAAGCGGGAAATCCGTCCTTTGCTTCCAGAACACAGTGGTTTTCAGCCCCACACTGTATACAACCGAGACATCCAGTCTTGGGGCCTTCTTCTCGGATATTCACCACGGAAACATCAGCTTCGACCGTTTGAACAAAACGCTGCACCATACGATCAAGATTGGTCGAGCTTCCATCGGTCAGCACAACGATTTTCGCCTGCGCAATACGAACCGGGGTGCAAGAAGGACCGGGAGTGTATTCGGAGGTAACACAATCAAGGGGAAGAAATCGTCTGGGTGAGACCATGGTTTGCGTCAAGCACAGATTCAAATAGCGGCAAAACTCATCAACACGAGCGAGGCCTGTCGGCTTAACCATGTCCTCCATTTCCGCGGACAAACCAGCCAGAAATTGCATCCCCATATCTTCACTGACAGCCCGCAGATATGCATGGGCGATGTGATCATAAAAATGCACTGACGTTGTCAGAATTGCAGCAAATTTCCCTTCAAGCGCTGCCGGTCGGCGCTCCTGAAGCAATTCGATGAATCGTTTGAGCTGAGAAGGAACAAGCAGGTAGTACACCGGGGTACACCAGACAATACAATCAGCCCGAGTAACAACCTTCATTGCCAAATCGAATTGATGAGGGTCTTTTTCCCATGCACGAATTTTCTGCCCCACATGCAGCGCGCTGTATTCGTGATCGGGAAGAATTTGCATCAACCGACGTGCGTATTGAAAACTCAGGCCACGTTCGCCTTTGGGGCTACCGTTTATGATGAGGATATTCATAGGCCATCCGGAGAGAACCTCCAGGGTGAAAGTGAACGTTATGTCTCGCTACCAATCACATTCAAACTGGTCAAGATTGTATTTTCTTTGGTATAGTGTTGCTTCATCTCCTTTCCATTGGGTTTCGTCTCCATATCGCCTTATGACGCATGATATTTCCGTTGAAGTCAGCCATTCGATACAACAATTATAATCCTATATCAAAATACAAAATTTTATTTTTCAAGCTTGATTTTCGCAATTCATCCTCATAGAAATACATCAATTCATATCAATCCATGCCTTTGATGGGACGCACAATCGCGTCCCTCCCCTTTCCGAATTGGATTGTACTACGATCATATATGAATAGTTGAAACTAACTCATTTTCACTCCGCGCTTTCCATTGACCCTGAACTGATCCGGGAGGACACATGGCCAATACCGCGACGACTCCATGCCAAGGAAAAACAGATACGCCTTGTTATGATCAAACAGTGTATCCTACCGATACAGTCGAAAACGGACGTCGACTTCTGTTTGCTACATACAAAGGAGACAATCGCACCTGGAACGGCACGGTGTATTCCACGCGAACCATTGCAGGCTGCCTGCGCGCGGCGCAACCCGGCGATATCATCCAATTGTTGCCTGGAACCTATTGGACACCAGTTTTGGAAGTGGATGGACCGGATGTGGTCGAGCCATTCGATGTGGAAGGCTTATGCGGAGAACCGGAAAAGCCCATTACCATTCGAGGATTAGGAAGCAGAACACAGCTTGTCGGCGCAGCTATGTCTATTCCTCCGGAAATGGAATTGCCGAATGATGACACGTACGCATTCTTTCGTCTGGTCGACTGCGCTTGGATCGAATTTGAAGATTTTCATGTCCGCGGCTGTTGGCCGTCATTTCTCTATCTGAAAAACAGTCGGTACATTACGGTACGCAATCTTGAAGCGCAGGACAGCCAATATTTCATCTTCGGACGCGGGTACGACACACACCATATCCTCATTGAAGATACCACCTGGAATCAAGATCCCACCGGTTCTTTATGGACCGATATCGAATGGGCCGATGACAAAGTCGGTTGCTATTATTTTTACAATGGCGGCATTCTCGGTTCAGACAGAATTTCAGGAAGTGTCGTTCTGCGCGGCAACCGCATTCTCAATTCATTCAACGCGTTTCGTCTCAAAGGTTCAAAGTCAAAGGAAGAAGAAGACATTTTCAGTCAAAACCTCAACCTTGAAGTCTACAATAATATTTTCGAAAATACCCGTGACAACCCGGTTGAGCCGGAAAAATGCGCTGTGAACTGGCACATTCGGCACAATATCATCAAAAACGCCCATGCCTGGTTCTCGTTCGATAATGTCGCCGGTGGATATTGGTACATCTATGGCAACCGGGGATATTACACCAGCGAGCCCGGCCAACCACGCGACCCGAACCGCGGGGGAAAAGTCTTTAAATTCAAATATAACAACAAAATGCCGTATCCGAGTCGCCCCAATTACGTGTTTAACAACAGTTTCATGCTGCGATCGTTTCTCATCAAAGCCGGCGCCACCAAACTCTTCAATCATGCCGGCAACATTGTGCTGTTTTGCATTCCCAACGGTGATCCCATTTGCAATCCTGACGCTACTTTCATTGCGGCGGATTTTCTCAAATACGGATGGGACGATACCGTGCAGTTTGACTTTGACCTGACGAACAAACCGTTTCCGGAACGATTTACCACGGAAAATCAGGAAGCCAATGGTGAAGTCGATCCCGACTTCCATTTCGTCGATGCCAATCAAGGGAATTTCATGCCGGCAAGCAATCCGGGAACGGGACGCCATATTGTCTTCAATCCTGCCCCCAATAATGGCGATAAACAATGGACGTGGCCCGGATGGAGCGTCTGGAAATGCCCGCAAAATCAAGGCGAAGATGGTCCTGCCCGTGGAGCGATACAACCGCATGGCGGCCTTATTCAAGGCCCACCGTTTGCGTTCTATCCCCCGCAAAAAGTTCTGACCGCAAGCTATGTTGAAATGCCGCGTATCGTTGTCGTGGACCGAAGCCAAAAAGAGCAGATTACTCTTGCATTTTCCTGGCCCTTGGCGACTAAGGCGGAAGACGATCCCATTCTCATCACAGTCTATCCGCCCGAATATCCCGGGACAACCATGACAGTAACGGCAACCCAAAATGGACAATTTCTCGATATTCCCATTCCCAAAGACAACCCGATCGGAGTCAGCCCCATTGATGCCTGCCTTGTCCTGCCACAAGGGCTTGTTGGGACGAATAACCAACCGCTGACCATGTGGTCTTGTCCGGACGCATCGATTTCTCTGGCCCCCGTCGTTATTGACGTTTAGCCGGCGCCTGCCTACCCGCTACGGGCCGAACCGCATATGCGGTTCGGCCCGTTTCATTTGACCTGCGTCGAAAAAGCGCACACGATCCCCTTATGTATTTCATTCCGTGAGGGAGAATGAGAGGAGTCCCCTATGCGTTCGAAACGTATCGCCATCAATCTTGTCTTCTGGTCCATGCTGTCCGTTTTTGCCATCGGCGCGTGTCCCGCCTTTGCTGCCGAACCGGCAGCATTGCTCGGGCAAGCTCAGGCGCAAGCGCTTGTGGGAAAAACGGACAAAGCCTATGCGCTCACCGAAGACGCTGCGCATCTTTTGTGGAACAGGATGGGATTATCCATAACAACGACATTGGTCGCCGAACCGGCACATGGATTCGGCATGTATACCCCGCGTTCCAACCCGGTATTTACCAAGAAACAAAAAGCCATTGTCTACGTGGTTCCCCGTGGATACCAGGTGCAACATCAATCCGGAAAATATGTTTTTGGTCTCGCGCTCGATGCGGCCATTCTCGACAAATCCGGGAAGCCGGTTTGGGAGAAGAAAGATATTACGTCGCGGACAGTCGCTAGTCGGGCTTTCAACCGTGAATTTTACCTCTGTCCAAGCTTGGATGTTTCCAAACTCCCGGCCGGAGGTTATACGCTACAATTCACCATCCGAGATCTCCTTACAAAGTCGTCGGTGACATCCACACTCCCTATTATCCGCAAAGATTCCTAAAAAAAGCCGCCGATCTTGCAAACCGGCGGCTTTTTACATCACTTTCTTTTCACATTATCCAAACAGGCCGAGTAGTCCTGAAGAATTCCCTGCGTTCAATGCGCTGGCCTGTGAAGCACTCGAAGCGCCGAGTCCATAATAATCTCCGGAGAGCCCGGAATAGTACTTCTGTAAGCCGCTCAAACCGGATGCTGCCGTACTGGTCAGCCCGAGTGCAGCATTCATGGGATTGGTCGATGATGTTGTCGCGGCCATCGGCGAATAGCTGGGAACAGAAACACCCGATCCTCCTCGCATCATCCCCAAACCCGCGGTCAATCGTTGCCAATTCTCATTGGTGGCTCGTTCACGCTCCGCTTGCATGGCACCCGTCCGCGCTGCCGCTTCACTTGCTGCTTGATCACGGTCAATTCCAGCGGAAAGGTTGGCAAACCGAGCCGGATCAAGTCCCAATCCTTTCAGTTTTTGATCCTGCGTTTTCTTGGTTTGCGCAAAAGTCTGTCGAACCTGCCCGGAGGCCGCATCAGCAGCGCGTTTTTCATCCGGTTCTTCCTGTCGAAGCGCCTCCTCGGCAACGGCGTGTTCCAATTGATCGGCCCGCCCCAGACTCGACATAGCCATCTGAACCTGCTGTTCCTTCAGCGGAGCATACAACGCCATTTCACCAAGCGTATTCTCCACCAATGCTTTTTTCAGTGGTTGATACAGCTCAAGATCGCTCTGCGCTGCGTCAATCTGAGCATCTTCCAACGGAACATACTTGTCTTCATAACGTTGCCACGCCTTTTGAGCCATATCAAACGCCGTATCCGCCAATTCTTCTTGTTTGGCGGCCTGATCTGCACTGAGAAGATTGTACATATTAGATAAATTCATAAATCCGAAGGCATTGTTCAACAGTGCATCACTGTCCCCATCCGATCCTCCAAAGAGGTTCGACAAGATGCTATTTATACCTGATGCACCGCCAAGAGCACTCGTCAATATCTCCCAAAACATCGCCAACCTCCTGTTATCCTTGTTCCGCTTCTTCCTGCGTCAACAGCCCCCAACGCACCAAGTCCCGAATCCTTACATAGCGGTCCAATCCGTCTCCGCGCATGCCGCCAGCAACTTCAACCGCTTCCTTGAGAGGGCGCAAAACCACCGCAACCCGCTCATCAACACCAAACGGTACTTCTGGCACGACCGGCCCACGTGTTGCCATATGGGGTCTCCTTGTTGTGTTACAACGTGTGCGGGGAGAAACCCGTTGTACTCAAAAGGGTTTTCCTCCCCGCGTATTCTCCCCTGATCACAAAGGGAGAGGCACCTCTACCCTAAGCTATCCCACAATCGAGCAACGCGTTTGAGCCACCCCAAAAGAAACGGACGAAATTTTTTCGATGTAGCCAATTTTGCGTATCGATTGAGACGACGTATGAGGTATTCCAAACACAAATTTTGCGTATAGGTTGCCCCTTGCTGACAAAACGCATTCACGACAGCCTGTGTCTTTGGACCAAGGACACCATCAACCACCAATGTAGGGCCCATAGTTGTTTCGTTGAGTGTCTTTTGCAGCAACACAGTGGCGCGACGCTTCCCCATATTGACGGCCGTATCAAAAATGACCGCGCCCAATTCTGGAGGAAACTGGGAGAGATGCAAGGGATTCCAAAATGATTGTCTATAAATCTCAGCAGCTTGGTCAATCGTCAGGTTCTTGATATCCACATCAGGAAAACTCCGTTTGCTAATGCCATATTTTGTTTCTCCTCCCGGATCACGAGGATCGTTAACATATCCCCCCTCTACCGACAGGATAAATGAAAGAACCGTATCGAACCCATCGGAGTGTTGAAATTGAGTCATTTATGCATCGCCTCCCATAGCGTTTTGAGTCCCAAACTGATCACGGCAGCAATGGCCGTGCTGGTCATCCACCACAATCGACCAAGATGTTGATCAAGCCGGGACTCCAGCAAGGCAATACGCGCTTCACGTCGCTCACACCGGACAAATCCCGGCCCATCCGCGGCCGAGTGCAGTGCTTGTTCCATGGACTCAAGCTTGGCCCGAGACTCCACAAGAATTTGAAGCATTTCTCGATCACGTTCATCGGCGCGTTCCAATGCGGACCACAGTGCGCTCATTCCGCGCTCATCCATTGTTCGCTCCTCAGACATTGCAATCAAATCACGTCGTCAGCTCCACAACGGTAGATGCCAGTTCCACGCTCCGGATACGCACATTGCCTGCCAGCTCGACAGCCCATTCACGGCCAGCATATCCACCAGGAAGACGAAAAACACAGGAGTGTTCAAGAGTACGAACATACCGAGACTGCCCATCGACAAAGAGCGTAAACGTCAAACTCTCGTCGGAACTTTCAACTTCCGTTTCGTAATCAATACGAGCAGCGCCAAATGTCACCCGAGCAGAAAAAAGAAAGGTCTTGGATCGCCACGTATACTGCAGACGCTCTGACGATCCTTCAAAGAGATGGATGGTTGTCGTTGCACCATCTTCACTCGGCCGGGCGTAATACAATCGATCAGAAACCGCGTCCGTAAACACAGCACTCGCCGTGTCGTCATATGCCGTCAGGACGGGATCGGCATTGCGCATATCGAGAATCAGTCCAGAGGGAAGGGTTGAATTCACCAAATGAAATCCGACAAAATCATCTGCAGCCACACGAAACCGGTTCAAAGGACGCGCATTGATCCGTCCCAGACTGTGGAAGGTGTCCCCGGTCTGTCGCTGCGCCGCACGGATGGACTTTGGCGTTCGTTCAAAGAATACAATATAGCGCCCATCATGCACTGCCGCACGCATGCTCTGAGGAGTCAAAGCTTGCCAATCGTCACGCGTAAACAAGGATTCCGTGACCAGACTCCCCCCGGATGGACCGGCAAGATACAATCCATCGGGCGTGGGAAAGACAACTCCGACACCGGCCCCGACCAAACCATTTTTCGAAACGCAGGCTTGTCTCTCCGGCAAGTGCGAAACCGACATGGATGCCGGATGACTCCCCGTAATGAGATATGGCCGATCCTTCGTCGCCGCAACGAGCGTCGAACCAATCACACCAAGTCCGACAACGGGTGCATCAAGCGTAATGGTATATTCCGGAGGCCAGGCATGGGGATATAACGGTTCGCTCAACCAGACGTGATACCCATCAAATCCGGCATAAGTTTTATTTCCCAGCACCGTCAGACCACGCAATCCTTCAGGCGGAGGATAAAACGTGTCGGTGGATAATTCTGTACCGAGAACGCGGCCATCCATGGTGTCGCCCCATGAAGCCACACCCACTGCAATCTCCCCGGCAAGAAGCCATACGGACGTCCCGGATGATGCGGCCACCGCTCGATACACCCGACGTGCTGTGATATTACGATCAGCAGGAACCTCCGAAAATCCCGATACGGTCACGAGGCTCCCTGAACGCACATCAAGAACATCCGAAGCCGGTGACGGTGGTCCTTCTTCTCCTCGTGCCGTGACATGCGTCACGACATACGAAATGGCAAATGTATCACCATCCCCACCGGAGACTTTGACCCGCGGTGCGCGCTCCGGAGCCGGTACACCAAGCTTGAAGGAACGTTCTGTCCAGTCCCCATCAAGAGCATACATGCTGGCATCTGTTATTCGTGGGGCATCCAACCCGGTAAAATATAACGTGTGTGACATGTCATCGGCTCGGGTTCCCGTCACCACATCGACATCTCGGTCCCACCAAAGCCATCGCACACCACCTGCCAAATACATTGTCTTCGCTCGACCAGGCAGAGTGGCGACCTCTCCAGGTTCACGCCACGCCATAAGGTCGCCACTCTCTAACCGACAGTTCACCGCCTGGCTCGCCTGCTCGTTCTGCAAAAGCCGCGACGCCGTTCGCGGGACCTCGCCTCGAAAGGAGTGAATTGCCAGTTTCGTCATGTATGCCTCCGACGGATCAATAACCCACTACGACTGCACGATATTACGGTATACGATCAAGCGTTACCTCATGTCTCGATCACGCCGAATCCCTTCCATATTCCGGGATTCCCGGCTTCGGTACAAATCCAACCGGCATAACCTTCTGCTGCAGGTGCTGAATTCCACACAACAGTTCCATGTCCCCAATACCCCATTGTCGGGACTGCATCGGACGACATCGTGATCGGAGGAGTGCGAAAGGTTTGACCATACACGACATTGGAAAGCCCCCGGAGACGGTTGGCTTGGCCATCATCATCGGAAAGCGTCACCGAACCATGTCCGATGAGGCACACACGATCGGGATTGATATCGGCATAGAAGGTGAATTTACGATCTTCATAGAGATGCACATTCACCGGAGAAGACGAGAGAGACGCAATTTGCTTAACGATCTCAAGGAGATTATCATTACACATATTGGGATTTCCAATGCCTTTGACGTGAATATCGTCAAACTGACAGGCATTGGCAGAATTCCAATAGGGATCATACACCGGCATTTCCATGCAGCCATTGATGGTGGCGTTACCCGTGAATTCATTTTCCGTGTCCGCGGCACCGAGAAACTCGATAATATACTTGGGCCACGCCGGGTTCGGTTGATCGTCGGGGCCGCCTTTCAAAAAGGTATTGCCCTGGATATGATTGTGTGAAGACGTTTCCTGAATAACGATGTGGCTTCGTTTCCCGGCTTCGGAACCATCGCGGCCGTTACGCCAGAAGAGATTCGCGGCAATATGGTTGTCACTCGAATAGTGCAACATAATCGCCGTTTCTTCATGCGCATCAAACAGGTTTCCCGTAATGACGTTGGATCGACCTTGGTAATTGAGAATCGCTTTTTTATTCCACTCGAATCGATTCGCAGAAAAGGTATTGAACCCCGATCCTGATGTCGCTTCAAAACATGTACCATTTGATGTGAACGTATTGCCGACAAAAACAAAATCGACCAAAACGCCCCGAAACATGGTACCGCATGATGCAAATTTGCAGTTGAAGAACCCGTTTGCACCAAATGCCTGCGAAGCCGTGGCATCGTAAAGAATGTGGTTGAAATTTTCGAATTTACAGTCTTCAAATGAGCAGAAATTGGGTCTGCCCTCCATGAATACATCAGTCTCGCGTTGCACCTGCCCATTACGAAAGACAAGCTTCTTGAAAGAAATATGGTGCGCGTGATTGAACAGTGTCCCGGTTTGCCCGTCGAGATATTGAATGATTGAGGCCGATCCGGCATACGACGGCCGATATTGCTCGTGGTCTTTTTCCCAATCGATAAAACTTGAATTATGCATCTCGCCTTCAAGCTGTTGGAAATCACGCAAATCGAGAGGGGCTGAAATGCCATATATGCCAATGGGGAAAAAAACTTTGGGAAACTTCAATGCGTTTTGGAGCGCCCTCGTATCGTCGGTATCGCCGTCACCCACGGCCCCGAACCATTGCGGCAAAACCGCGCCACCTGCCATATTCCCGGTAATCGTCCCACTTCCACTAAAAATGGGCCGCCGCGGCCCCACAATCCCTCCGTCAATCGTCACCGTCACCCCATTGCCTGGAGCGAGGAGAGCTCCGCAGCCAACATACAATCGCACACCGGACGGGACCGTCATATCGGTCGTCACCGTAAAGGTTTGTCCCCCAGGCAAGACCACATCGGCCTCTCCATCGCCAATCAAACCCAGTGTCCAGGCTAGTGATCCCTCGGTGTCGGCATCACCATGATCAGCAATATCTGCATCAGACGAAACATAATAGACCGCTTTAATGCGATTCGCGACGTCACCATCCAAAGCTCCTGACTGAAGAAATGCCGACAGATTCTCCGCAGTCAGGCGCAATTCCACAACATCGCCGGCAGCAAAACTTCGAGGAAGCGTGTCCTCTCTCCCACGCTCGACCGTCAGGGCATCACCAACCCGATCGGTCACCTTGATGATTTCGATAGCTCCATCCGACCCCACCAACGTTGCATGAAAAAATTCATTTTTTCCTATCTCCAACACAGGAAACATTTCGCCTTCACCGGCCAAAACCGTCACCACCGTATCATCGGCCGAAATATCTAAGGCCAATTCCGAACCAGCATTGTTTGCAAAAACCGCCGGCATACGCACTCCTTTTGAAATCTTGTCTCCCTCTGGCCCGCTCTTTCCGTTATCGGCTAGACAAACGCGCAAGGTTTGGCGCGAAGAGAAACACGGCTATAATCCTTCAGATGTTTCCCTTTGGCGCGCATCACACCAGCCCGGTATTGTCGACTATGGTATGTCGACAAGTCGGGATTAAACCATGTCGTTCCGGGGATTTCGAAGAGTCGAGCTAACGCTCCTCGCGTGATACTCTCGCTCCAATCGAGATAGACGGAGTCGGGCAATCCAGGACTCAACCGATTCGGTTTCAACGCGACCTGAACGCGCAGTGCATCGGGAATATTTTGGACGGGTTGAGGGATAAGCCGAACGGCACCGGATCGGGTCAATACAAAGCGTGTCGGCCGCAACGTCCGAATTTTTCTCCACCCCGGCTCGGTGTCATCAAGCATTTCTAACGTCGTGGCACGTAAAGGATTGTTTTCCAGAAGAACACGCAACACCATGGCTATATCCGATCCAAACGGCGGAACAGGGGTGTATGTATTTTGCCATGCTCGAATCGAAATCGGACCAAGATCGTCTTGCCACATGAGGCTTGTCTCCAAAAAATCCCGTGCAGACGCCTGAATCGCTCTTATAATCATCGGTTCGGGACAGTCCGGTACATGGGGCATGACGTCTGGAAGAAAATAATCATAAGGTACGGTCATGATGCCTCCGAAGGCAGTTTGGGCGATACGGCCGCATCAACCTGGGATTTGATATTTAAAGACGCATAAAACCGCTCAAGATGAACGGCGGCTTTGGCTTCGGCCACCGTTGACTCCTGCTCCGAGGCGTAGGCCCGATACAACACGAATTCGAGCAAAGGCACGGCATAAATATCGGCGAGTGCCAGCGTTGCCGTTGTAGCAGAGCACTCTGGAGGAGTGCGGCTGTATGCCACTTCCACATACACGCTTCCTTCGAAAGGAATGGCCGGGTACACAAAGAAATGTCTTGGCGTTCGATCGTCAAACGCAAAATGGCGCACCGACATTGGACCGGGGACGACATGCCAATACCGGTCAAAACTATCGAGCATACCGCGTTTCACGCTACTGATGGGTGTCCCCGGTATTTGACCGGATTCGCCCATGTTCCGAATCACGTCGAGCAGACGCAAACCAATTTCGGGAATTGTCTGACGTGATCCCGGAACAAGGGCGATGGTTTCGATCACCGAAGCACTGTCCGGACGCATCAACGCTATCTGCCGTTGCCCGTCACTGACAAACTCCAGCCAGTCGGCATCCGTCCAACGAACGCGCTCGGTATCCGACACCATGCGTCCGGCCCGGACAAGAATATCTTCGGCAATCATACGTCCCCCTACCCGATCACATTAATGGAAAAACGTTTGACCACATTCCCTCCACTTCGTCCGTCCATGGCCGGGCCTTCGGACGATTCCAGAACCTGATATACTTCAGCAGGAACTTCGACTTCATGGTCTCGTTTGATCAGATAGGCCCGGCCGTTGACCGACACGAAAACGTCATCCATTCCTCCAGGCCCATCCTGCGTGTTCACAATGAGACGCACTCGATCTTTGGAAACAATTTTCTCTTTCATGCTTATTATTCCTCGTCTTTCGTTGAACAATTCTCGAATGTGTGTTTGAGGACGGACAAGGCTTCCACAAGAGCCTGCGCCAACACCTCAATCTTCTGACGCGTTGTTCGATCAATCAGCACCATGCCCGGAGGAAACGCTTCTTCTCCTCCCAGCTCGATGCTCTCCTTCCCTTCTGTCTTCATCATGCATTCTCCTGTTTGCATTCGCGCGTATGCAATGTTTGAAAGAAGGCCTAAGGCAAGGGAAGCGGGAGGAACGTTCTTCAATACACGCTCTCCCGTCCCCTCATGCCGAAACTATCACTCGATAACGTTACGCCGTTGCAGCCACCTCGGCGCGACACATCCAGGCATCGTTCAGAATGACGGCGGTTTGCATGGCTTTCCATCCGACATGGCCACGCTGGGCCAACGGATCGGAATCCGACGGTTTCGGATTAACAACGAGCGGAGTGATTGCAGCGGTATCCTTGAGAGCAACAACGCCATAAGCATCGCGACCAAGGAACAACACAGGATAGACATCGGCCTTGGTTCCACTGGTGGAGAGCATGCTTCCGGCATCTCCGCCAGCATCCGCCAACGGCTCGAAAACCGTGGACGCAATGTATCGCACGTCCTCGACTTTGCCGATTTCAGCATCGTACGGCGTCAATTGCCCATACGATTCCACCGGAACAAAACCACTCATGTTGCGGATATCGTTCTCGATATCCGGATGGCACAAGCCAATATACGCGGGAGCAACGGCCTGAGTACCGTATTGCGGTGTGGAACGCAGAACACGTGTAATTTTACGTGCATTCTGTCGTTTGAGTGCGCGGGTAATTTTACGCTGCAAGCTCAAACTGAGGGACGTGTTGACATCGGTGCGAACCGATCCATTCGCATAGTAGACGTTGGTGCCGGTTTTCAGCACATTGTAGCGCACGGATTCGATCATTTCCGCGGCTTGTTCACCGAGAACATCCACGGCTTCGCGCAAGACAGGATCTTCATGCGTGTCAATGATGAGATCGGTAATGCTGACACGATCCCCATATTGAACCAGCGTCGCCGACACATCCGTAGCGGTCAATTGCTTGGCCGTCGGGGTCACGCCTTCGGTCAACGGATTGGGGGTCGCGTCGAGCGAATTGTACCGCCGAAAGGTCATGACCTTGGTTTTGTTGGTCGGCAACACACGCGCCTGACCGAACTTTTCGATAAGCAAATACGGCTGAGCACGGCTGAGCAAATCCACGGCGGCAAAAGCGGCAGTGCGATCGGAAATGTCGCCATAAGTGGTCACAGACATGAAGGCTCCTTGAACGGTTAGACGTTTTTTGGACGCAAAAATCCTGCACTTCCCGAAGGAAGTTCAAAAAAAACACCTTTTTTCAGAGAATTACGACAATGCCTTCGCGGCCTCGGCAAAAGCCGAAGCAAAATCCTGGGCACCGGAAGAGGAAGTCGGAGGGCCGGCACTGCGGCCGCGCACGGCCGTGGCATCGAGAACACGACGCGTCAAATCACCAATACCGGTCGAAGCCTGGCGTGCATCCGCATTGCGGCCGCCATTTTTGTGCTCTTTAAACCGTTTGAGCATGTCCACAACCTGTTGCGCTGTGCCTTGCGTCGCGACCTGGCGCAAGGATTGCGCCATATAATCAGGATGACTGTCGATCCACGTTTTGAGATCATCGGAATCGGCAATTTCTGACCAATCAGGGTGCTCTTTGGCAATCGAGTCAAGGTGTTGCCGCATGGCCTGCGCCATCAGTGTCGGACCAAACAACGTTTGCAGCTCCGTGCGGATAAGTGAACGCATGTCATCGCCGGATTGTGACGTCACATCGGGTTTACTCACATCGCCAGATTCTTTTTCCGCGTACTGTTGCAACGCTTTTTCTGCGGTGGTTCGCCGCGCTTTTTCTGCTTCATACAAGGCTTTCCAATCGTCCTTTTTTTCCTCCGCTTTCGATTTTGAGGCTTCCTGCGCCTTTTCACCTGTCTTCTTGTCCTCATTGGCCGATGCAGATGAAGACTCCGTCGCGTCGTCAATGGTGTCGCGTTTTTCCTTGGCCGCCTCATCGAAGGCGTCATGGTATGACGTGTTCTTGGTCATGGCATCTCCTTCTCGTGTTTATGGTCATGCATTCTGTGCCTGTCCCCAAGCTAATTTCGAATAATCACCTCATGCGCCGTCTCAACAGGCCCAGGTTTACACGTGTACCGGGCTTGCACGGGAGTGATCTCGAATTGCTGAAAAATCTCACGAACCTCAGGGGTGTCATTGAGCGAAAGCACAAATCGCCCCTGAATGCGGCTCAATTGTGTGGCCAATGTCGTGAAATCCGATTTTGCAAAAATATCTTTCCCGTAACGATCCTCACAGTTGTAGTATGGAGGATCGATATAAAAGAGGGTTTCGGGACGATCAAAACGTTCGATACATTTTTCATACGGTAAATGCTCAATCGTCACCGAAGACAAACGGATATGTGCCTGGGACAAGGTTTCTTCAAGACGAAGCAAATTGAACGCCGGTTTACACCGTGCGCCTGTGCGAAATGATTGTCCGTAAACACGGCCGGCAAACGTTTGCCGTTGCACAACAAAGAATCGAGCCGCCCGCTGAATGTCGGTTAGTCCGCCCGTGGCAAGTTGCGTTTTCCATTCCGTCCACCAAAGTCGAGAAGCCAACACGAACTTCAGTTCTTTATAAAATTCCTCAAGATGATACTTCACCACGCGCCAAAACGTGATGAGATCATTGTTTATGTCATTGACAATCTCGAAACGGCTCGGTTGTTTGGTAAACAACACCCACGCCGCACCACCGAACACTTCACAGTACGTCGTATGCTCAGGAAAGGCATCGACAAGACGACCTGCAAGATGTGATTTACCACCGACATATGGAATAGGACTTTTCATACAAACTCCTCATAAAAAACAAATATGGGATATCACTGCGTCAATCGTTGCAGATCGTCCACTTCAAACGCACGAGAAAAAAAGGCACAATGGTTAACCTCACCATTGAGTACGTGATTTCCTGCAGAATGCGCACCGATGCGAAGTGTCTCAAGAGAAACTGGAACATTGCCACCGAACATTGCTATTGGTTCATTTCCATTGACACATGCTATAAATCCATGCTCATTCCATGAGAATGCAATTTTTAATTGTACAGGTTCCGTAAAATTTCCTGTAATAATATTTGCCGATGTTACTCCATCGGAGATAGCGATTGCTGTTACATTTCCGCCATCCTCCAATTGTATAAATATTCTATTATCCGTTGAACTCCCTATGAATTCAACAAGACAATGCGTGTTGATCCCAACAAATCGAATTGAGACATCCAAGAATATCGTTCCTTGTCCGTAATGAAATGGGATATCATCAAGAGCAACATGACAGACGTCAGCTCGTCGCGTTATAAAAGTCGAGGTCGTCGGAATATAACTTGAGACGGTATCACCAGCTTCAAGTTGAGCGCCCCAAATGTAGATACCGCTCACACCGTCGCCGGAATAGGAGTTCACGCCTTTGTTTGCCAGTGCGATATCGAAGACGGCCGACGTGACGGAAGAAGCTGCTGTTGATATCAACCAACACCGAAACCACCCATCCCCGCAATCCTCGATACCGGCTTTGATCGCTACGTTTGACTTTAAAACAATTTTTCCATTCTCAATATCAAAGATAACGTATCCGGAGACAACCCAGTTTGCGTACCCATCTGTTTCCAACAAGAGTTGCCGGTCGTCCCCAGATGATTTGACAAACACCGATCGCGTGTAGGTTTCATTGGGGGTTAGCGTTATACTCCCCTGTGAATAGAGGTGCGTTGAGTTTTCCTCTGTTCCCTCACAGAATTTCGATGCCGTTACCGTCCCATCCGGAGCATGTGTTGCATTGGCAATACGATTGCTCCGTGTTGCATACCACACGCTTGAAAGATCTGAATAATAAATGATATTTGTTCGTTCTTCCTCAATGATGAGGCCTGATCTTCTTCCTGTGACGGGATCATAGGCAAACCGCGGAGAATTGGCGGCGGCGACTCGCACTATCCCGGCCGCATCGAAAAAGGTTGCGATGGAATTTCGGGAAAACGTAACGCCATCCGGCAACGTATTAGCATCTGGGCGAAAATGGAGCGATGGAAAGGTGTCCACCGGTGAAATCCCAGTTTTATGCCACAAGTCCGCTTTACTATAAGCGCCGACATCGTTGGCGCTCAACGCATCAGGCCCGTCGTATTTATGATTGTCAGCGTGCGCACTCGGGGCAAACGTCGTCGGCACACCGGTCAACGTTGTCCATGGTAAATCGCTCACGTCACTCCCGATATGGCCATGTCCCACTAGCGAAACCGCAGCCTCACTTCCAGCGATGCCGGCTTTCCAAACATCATCATCTTCATCAAACACCAATCGCGCATTGAGTTCGTCACCGCGTTCGACTTCGATGCCGGCTACGGTCGACGGTGGCGTTCCGGCCACATCACTGTTCAACGTCAGGATATTATCGGCAACGGCGACGGTTTCCGAATCAATGGTGGTTGTGGTACCTTTGACGATGAGGTTACGCACGGTGAGATCGGCCCAATCGGCGTCAGCGTTGCCACGTATGGACAAGGCATCGGCGCTCTCCCGCTTGAGTAGTGGACCATCAAAACCGTCTCCGATCCGAAATGCGATTTGATTTGTCCCGTCATCCGTTCCCTGCTCATGCCGTTGAGAGACGGCTTCAACCAAATCGGCGTCGGTTTGTGTATAGTCATCAAGCAACGTCTTATTCGCATGTCCGTGCATCGAACTGTGGTCGTACGACGCCTCATGCCCGTCCACGAGCGTTTGAGCAGTCCCGGCGGACTCCGCTCCGATCATAAGAGGCGACAGCGAATCACTGCCGTCAATCGCGTGCCGCTCAGCGTGCTCTTCGACAATGCCGACAGGACCTTGAATGCCACGGTATGCTTCGGCCTCACCATCAATCACGACGGCATCGCGAGAAAGCACACCAATTCGAATGGTCTCCACATCTTCAAGAACACTCATCGTGTCACCTCCGGCCGAATCTCCACACCGCCTTCCACGAGACGAACGACTTCTCCGAGTGGTGTAACCAATTCCACATCCCACACTCCGGTCGGTGCAATGAGCTTGCTTGAATTTTCCGCCGTTAACGTGAGGTCAATGACGCCGTCTGTCACAACGCAATCGAATTCAGCCATGGGGTACGGTTCTGGATACGATCTTCGAATCTGCGCCCGTGCCGTAACTCCATTCAAGTCAAGGCGGTCTCCAAATGCATCAAGCGGTTCAATAGCCAGCTCGAAAGTCGCACCTTGATCAATGGTTAAATCATGTCTCGTTGCCATAGGAATGAGTC
The DNA here is from genome assembly GCF_000429305.1 of Desulfovibrio inopinatus DSM 10711. Classification (NCBI taxonomy): domain Bacteria; kingdom Pseudomonadati; phylum Thermodesulfobacteriota; class Desulfovibrionia; order Desulfovibrionales; family Desulfovibrionaceae; genus Desulfovibrio; species Desulfovibrio inopinatus. The sequence continues at coordinate 82,516 of NZ_AUBP01000017.1, read as the reverse complement.
CTCCGACGGCTGCCAGTTAGATTAAATGCAATCACGTTCTCTTTCCCGTATGCGTTTACCATCCCGTCAGACATAGGCTCCGTCTTCTCGTCGTGTTGCCGGAGGATCAGATTCAATAAGCCGTATCAACTCACGGAGCTTCACAGCTGCGCCTTGCAGTTTCGTCACCTCACCAATCGGTGCAGTGACAAGTTCGTCTTTCACGTAAGCCAAATGCACCCGAAGGAGGCCTCGAACCGCTAAACCACAATTCGTATCCCTATCTGTCCGGCATCGCGCCAGCATCTCACCAGCTTCCCAATTGCGTCGTTCAGACATAACGTCACCTTGTATCCATGGTTCAAAATTTCGTGTTCATGATGTCTTCGACGATTCACGACACCCTTCACCATGTATTGCTTCTCCCCTTCACTCTTTGGTTCCGGAAGCCTCTCTTTCTCCCTGCATCTCTTCCTCGCTCTTCACGATGCCGTGTCCAAGGTTGCGAGACGCAGCCATGCGGCGCAGGAGTTCACCCCGATGGATATAAGGAGCGTCCAATTCATTGGTGGTGAATTTGGCGAACGCATCGAGCTGCTCGACAAAAATTTCCTTGGCTACCAAACTCGTCCAGCCAAGCGGTTTGACGGAAAAATCACCTTTGATATCGGCGCGAGGATTGAGTGCCATGTTCCAATGATAAAGCGCTGTCAAAAAGGGCTTCGTAATACCTTCGTCGAAAAGCCGGACCTGATCTTTCAGTGTTACCCCCGCCGCCCCCATGAGCATGGATAAACCGCGCATGGTCTGCGATGCCGGAGAACTGAAATCATCGGGGTTGAGTTTGGGGACGGCCGTTGTTTCGTGAATATAGGTGGAAAACATCTCGGCCATGGTGAGAAACTCCTGCGTGTAACTCGGCATGGTCGAAACGCGCACGGCCGGATATTGACTATCGAGGCCCGCACCGCTGCGTAACCAGACACGAAACGGATGAATATCGGTCGGGTCTTCATTTTCCGGTAACAGATCCTGATTCACTTCGATTTGTGGGCCGGCACAGATCGCAGCATTGTCGAGCATGGCCCGGATGGAAGCATTGAAGAGCAACTGCGGATCACGCATGATACGCGCAGCACCTTCCCCGAAAATTCCGGTTTCGTCTTTTTCATAATAGTAGAAATAGAACGGCCAATCATGTCCCGACAATGGATCCACAACGAGTTTGACGACATTTTGCCCGAGGACATACGCATTGATGCGATAGTCGCACTCTGGATTGAATTCCGCCTCCAAGAAATATGGTTCAAGCAATTCTCCCGAAGCATACCCCCAAAATTCCAGCATTTCATAACGACCGGAGTCTCGGTCACTCACTCCGATCCGCGATGCATCGGAGAGGTCGCGCAACAACGTTTCATGATTTTTGTCATCGGCATCGCCATGTGGATAGGCCCGCAGATGCTCAGTGATGGACTCTCCAAAGAAATCTTCACGCCCGGCCATATCGGAGAGATCGGCTTTGGTGAAACGATGCCGTTGAAAAACATACCGGCAATTCGTCATGCACGACGCACTCATGTCGGGATACAAATCCCACAACGGTACGAATTCAACGTAGGGCCGAAGCCGTTTTCGCGGTTCGAGATGCCACCTGCCATTGTGCTGACTCCAACCAACCGTCGCGGATGCGGCTACGAGCGGGCCTTTGAGCACTCCGGTTCCGTACAAATTCCCCGAGTGTATTACGTCGCGAATAATATCGGCGTAGCCAGCCTCGTCGAGTTGATCTTCGATTTCTCGACTCATCCGCTCACATGCTTGCCGAGCCGTTTCAAGGATTGCCCCTCTGACCTGGTGTTCATCAGCTCCTGTCGGTGCGGATTGTGCGACGGCCGACGCGGAAGCAAATGCCAGTTCCGGTGTTGGGGTCGGTGCCAAAGCCCAATTTTTTTCTCCGGAACCGGGGAACAACAAGTCAGATAACCGGGCATCGATTGATCGGACTTTAGCCCGGGTCAGCCGAATATAGGCTCGACTCCGACGGGGATGAAGTCGTGACTCGACTTCGGGATCGTATACCCCTTTATACTGCCGTAAATCCTGCAACCAGCGATCTTCAATTTCACGGCGTTCTGCTTCGGCTTGCGTAAACAGCGACAAAATATATTGCGGTAGTCCCGTCATATCTTTCCCTTTCATGTTCACGTTCGTCTGAGTACGTCGTTCTTCATGGAAACGTCTTGAACGACTCTCAAATGGATTTCACAACGCTTTTTACGCCGCTAAAAAAACAATTCTCTCCGTCAATATCCGGCCACACTCTCTGCCGGAGCATGACGACGGCGTTGCGTAACGGGCCGACGTCGTAACGAGTTGTGCTCGGCCAAAAGCGCCGCGTATTGGAGCGCATCATGTGGGTGACTAAATCGATTTTTTGCCGGTCGCTCCGGTTCTCCCGACAGTTTTTGTCCGTAATGATACCCGGAGAGAAACCCTTTCCGCAGTGTTTTGCAGGCCGGTGACAGGACAAACCCCGGAGCCCCATCGAGGCTGCGAAGCAAGAAACCGGCAACGGCCTCGCGTCGGGCAAGAAAACTATTGGTCGGTGCCGGTCGAGTGGGAATACCGGCTTTATGCAGTTCTTCGAGACACGTTCGACCATCGGTTTGCGACCGAGCCGCTCCAGCCGGATCACCGACCGAGAGAAAGGACGTTGACAAGCCACGCTCGGCAAGAAATGGTTTCACGATCTCATTGGCAAACTGACGAATACCCATGCTTTCGCTTTCCAATTCGTACAGCACCGTAAACCGTCCGCTCGGTGTTGTTTGAGTGATGACGCATGCCGGAGTAAGGCCGAAGTCCCAACCGAGAATACAGGGAATCTCGGGCATAGGTTCAAGACTATCGGTCGCAAGATGGATCGTATCGTCATATTCCGGATACACCGGATGCCCGAATCGGGTGGTTCCGTATCGCCCGAGAATGTAGACATCGATCCAATCGGCCGGTTTCCCATCGACTTGACGTAACCAATACTCATAGCCAAGAGGTTGATGCTCAGCATTTTCGGCTTCAGGGTTCGGGACATATCTCCCGTTTTGGCGCAACAACGCTCCGGGCTGCCGATAAAAGGAAAACCCCTTGGGCTTTTCAACTTCAGCAAGCACGTACCACCAATGCTCGTCGTCGGGTGGGTTTGTGTCCATGATGACGCCAGACCAAGACGGTCCTCCATGCCGTTTGGCCGGGTATCGGCCGACACGACCGGTGAGAGCATCGATAATCGATTTATCAATCTCACGGGCTTCATTGACCCACGCTCCCGTCAATTCAAGGGACAACAATTTTTTCGCATCGTCAGGATGATCGAGTGCCAAGAAAAGCAACTCCATATCGATCCGTGTCCCATCACCAAGCGGAAGGCGCATTCGTCCAGAAATGGGAGCTCCCCCTTTTATGGGGCAAATGGACTCGGGTACCCAGTCGGAAAATGTTTTTATCGTCGTGGATTTCAACTCAGGGTAAGAATTCCGAATAATGGCGAATCGCGTCCGTCTCACCTTGTCGGGGCCGGGCACCTGACGTAACCCACGCACCAGTAATTCAAGACACATGGCCGAAGACTTCCCGGAGCCGATCGGCCCCATGACGCCACGAACAAAGGCATCGCTTTTATGAAAATGACGGAGCACCGGCGAAGCGGAGTAATTAATCGTGACGGCGTTCATGACGGGAATCCCCCAAATCGATGTCAAACGTAACGGTCATAGCCTGCGACTCCGCGGATTTCTCACTCAACAGTCCAAGATGCTTGGCGAGCAACTCCCAGGCTTTAATGCGGGAGCTTTGTTGTTCACCTGTCGTGGCTTCGAGCAACAAACCCTGAACAATGGCATTACGATCGAGCTGTGACGGAGCTTCCTGCGATGGTGAGGCAGCAGAAGTCGAAACCGCTTGATCGACCGATGATAGCGACTCCACCCGTTTCAACAGTTTTTTTGCTGTCGACGCGGCCGAACGTGGACTGTAGCCGGCACGCAACGCAGCCTGAACAGGATTTTTGTCCTTCTCGTACTCTTCGAAAAATCGACGCATCTTTTCAGTCATTGTATGCATTGCCATGGTTATTGTTGAGTTCGTGTCGTTCAATATGGTCTTACAATACGCACTTTTTATTTTTTCATAAGTGGTACCTTGTACCACCAATCACTCTTCGTACCGAAGAAGAACAAAACGTATTGTTTTTCTTGACGTACGAAATTCACGTGCCATTTTTGAAATGGAATCACCACGTGTGTATGCTTCCAGAATACGCCGGTCACGATCTTGACGGACAAATACACTGCGTGTGGGAATGAATATTTTTTCTCCCCCATAATACTCAGATAAACGCTCCGCAGCATCCTTTCCAAGAAGATGAGATAAGGCATGATCGCTTCGAATCTGATGAGGAATATAGAGTTCTCTTCCTCCAAGAACGAAAGATAACGTCAGCATTGCCTGACGTCCGACAGCATTGGCCATATATTGAATGTTATCCGGGAGAATATCCCAATCGAATGTATCGGGGTTGCAATCAAGAGCGTGGTGATTCATAAAAACACTATCGGTCATACGCGAGGTCTCCTTCTGTGTTTACCTGAAGACTACCACGGCTTTTGACCTGTCTCCCTGGCTGCCCCCGCGTACCCGATCCGGGTCGTGCTTTTCCCCCTTGACAGCGAGAGAAACAAATAAAAAAATATTTTAATATTCAACAATTACAGGAAACATAACTGATACTATCCCCGTGAAGAGCCGAATTTTCCCGTATTAAGCCCCCTTAAACACGGTAATAGAGCTCCTTCTCCAGTCATACCGAAAATAGAACGGTATCCAGGTAACTGTTGACTTGTGCTGATTTTTTGGTCAAATCCTATCGCTGACAATGGAGTAAATATGTTAAAAGTGAGCCCGTCTACGCACTACGTATCCCGAATGGCAGTCTTGGCTGTTTGCTGTTGCCTTGTACTGTTTTCCCTTATCTCGTGCGGTGGGTCACCGGATCCAAAACAAGACGAGCCCCAGTGGACATACGCTCCCGGCTTTATCAAATTACGATACCGAGCCGACCCCATGCTCAACATGTATGATGAAACCGGTCATGCGCTGTTGTTGTGCATTTATCAACTGAGCGATCCCAATTCGTTCAATTCGTTGGCCAAGACCCAGCAAGGCTTGCGAAAACTTCTCGAATGCAAAGAATTTGACGGTACGGTGGCGTCGTACCAACGATTGTTTGTCCAGCCCAAGGAAGATCAAACCATGTCCTTGGATCGTGCAGAAAAAGCGACATTCATGGGTATTGCCGCCGGATATAATCAGCTTGACCCCAAACAGTCGACCAAGCTCTATCAATATCCGGTGACCGAGAAGAAGGAAGGTTTTTTTACCACCACGACCATACGCAAGCCGGGTAAGGTCTTCATCAATCTGTTCCTCGGCCCCACCGGCATCCAGCAGGTCGGCGGCGATTGATGCGGTTCGCCCTCTGTGGGCGACCATCCCGTTTCCCTGCGGATTCCCTCCCGGTTTTGTGCCCTTTGTAACCGAAGTGACCAAAGGCGGATAAGGATTTATGGATACGCTGAAACGGGTTTATTGGCACCAGGGGCTTTTTCTTCAGCCCCAGCATTTCCAAATCACTGACGCCTCATGGGCGATGCACTTGAAATCCCTCCAAAAGGTGGGATTTCAATATTTTTGGGGAATTTGCGACCTCGATATCAATGAAGCCGATCTTGAGAACAAACGCTTTGAAATCCGCAGTGGTGAGTTCATTTTCAAAGATGGCTCCATTGTCAGTATTCCCGACAATGCCGTCACGCAGGCTCGGAGCTTTGAAAACGATTGGCTTGATACAGAGCGGCCCATGAAAGTGTACGTGGGTATGCACAAGTGGAATCCTTCCGGCAAAAACGTCACAGAGATTGAAGCACCCGACGATGCCTTTAAAGCTTCGACAAAGTACGTCACCGATATTGAGCCGCAGGAACTGCCCGACTTGCATGCCGACGGTCCGCCGTCCAAAGTTCAACGTCTCTCGTACGCACTCAAAATTTTTTGGGAAACCGAAAAAGACCAGATGAACGACTACGAAGTTTTGCCTGTCGCCATCTTACAACGACAAGGCGAGCGTATCGTTCTCTCCCCGACCTTTATTCCCCCGTGCCTCAATGTCAGCGCATCCAAAGCCTTGTCCCAGCTCATGCATGAAGTCCGTGACCTTGCTTCCGCTCGGTGCCGCGTCCTTGAACAGTATAAAAGCCCGCACGATCTCCAGGGGTCTGACGTCAACATTCGCTACATGGTTTACCTCATGGCGTTACGCACGCTGAACCGCCATGTCCCGCTTCTTCATCGTATGACTTCGGTCGATACAATTCACCCGTGGACTATGTTCTGCGAACTCACGCAACTCGTCGGGGAGCTTTCCACGTTTTCCGCGTCTATCAATGCATTTGGTGAAGGTCGCGACGGGAAGCAAATCGTCCCGGAATATGACCATGAGAACCTGTACGCATGCTTCAAGCCGGCGCGCCGATTAATCGGCGACCTGCTGGAAGGCCTTGTCCTCGGACCTGAATATCTCTTACGCCTCATTCGAGAAGGCGATTCCTTCAACGCCGAAGTACCCGAAGGAGTGTTCAGACCGGGCCAGTCGTACTGGCTTGTGCTGAAAACTCAGCAAGGCATGGAGTCTATCATCGATTCCATTCATCACATCGTCAAATTGAGCGCCACCAAATACATCTCGACACTCATAGCTCGAGCCGTTCCAGGTATCCCCCTCTCCTACTCAGCCGATGCCCCCTCCGGGCTGGCTCGCGGGGAGAACGCCTATTTCTTCCGCATCGACTCGGCAAGCCCACAGTGGCTCGATGTGGAAAAAACACATATGCTCTCTCTCTATTGGGATACAGCACCTGAGGACCTGACGGCCGAACTCGTCGTCATGCGAGGCTAGACCATGCGTATTATCGATTTGTTTGCCAATCCCCTGGCCTATGCACTGTACCTCATCGAAGGCAAAACACCGCCTCTTCCGTTTGAGAAAGTCCGGGAAGATCTTCTTGGCTATTTCGAACAGAGCGAGGAACTGGCCAAACAGAATGGCGTCGCCGAAAATGATTATATCAACGCAAAATTCGCGGTGTGCGCCTGGGTCGATGAGGCTCTGCTCACCTCCAATTGGCCGGACCGTGAACAATGGAAAAACATTCAACTCCAGCGTGGGTATTTCAATACCAACAACGCCGGGGTGGAATTTTTCCAACGCCTTGAAAAACTTGGAAGTGAAGACAAATCGGTTCGCGAAGTCTATGCCATTTGCCTCGCACTTGGATTTCGCGGTAAATACTTTCTCCCCGACAATGAATCTGAACGCGACGGCATCACCAAAGAATTGTTGTCACGTGTCAAAAGCGGGCGATTTGCCGAGTATACCCCCGAAACCGACCACCTTTTTCCATCGGCCTACCGACCCGACCCCGGAGCCCCCGGACGACGATGGAATGTCTGGCGTTTCGATTGGTATACAGTACTCATCCCGGTGGCCGCTCTCATTATTGTAGGCCAGATTTACTGGCTCTACCACAACGACCTCAATATAACCCTGCTCAATTTCTTCGGGTCGCTTAACTAGGCGAGTACGAGACATGATGAAATTCTTCTGGACCCTCTTCAAGATTCTATTGTTCCTGGTACTGTTTGCTCTCGCTGGCTTGGCCGTCTATATCCTTGTCAAAGTCCAGGGGTGGCCCATGTGGGTCGGTGCGGCTATTTTATTCGGCCCCATCGGTCTTGTCTTGCTCATCATCTTTATTCGCAAGTGGTTTTTCCGACGTCGGGAAAAACGCTTCGTCAAGCGCGTCATTGACCAAGAGCAAGCCAAAGTGGCCGAAGTGGCCGCTGAAGAAGAACGTGCTGCAGCCGATTTGCAAAGTCGCTTTGCCAAAGCCATAGAATATCTTCGCTCGGCAAAACTGACGCGCTATGGCAACCCGGTCTATGCCCTGCCATGGCATCTTGTGATCGGCGAACAGGGCGCTGGCAAATCCGAGGCGATCAAGAGCGCTCGACTCTCTGTGCCCATGACCGACGTCACGCCTGTGGGAGACGTCACGCCGACACGCAATGTCGACTTTTGGTTTCTTGATTCCATAGTACTTATCGACACGGCCGGACGCTATGTGGAAGCAGAAAACAACGCGCTGGCTAAAGCCGAATGGCGTGAATTTCTGACGCTGTTATCTCGACATCGCCGTCGTGATCCCACATCGGGACTAACCATCTGCATCCCGGCTGATATGCTGCTCACACAGAATGAAGACCAACTCACCGTGACGGCACGAAGTGTCCGGCGGCGAGTTGATGAGTTGATGCGTACACAAGGAGCACGATTTCCTGTGTATGTACTTATCACGAAGCTCGACAAAGTGCCGGGAATGCTCGATTTTTGCCAATCATTGGAGAAAGACGAACTCGAAGAGGCGTTTGGCTACAAAAATCTCGACGCGCACGATGATACACCTCATGACACCGCTCTTCTTGCTGTCAACGAACTCGTCGAACAACTCAAAAATCTGCGCTTGGATTTGCTGCGCCGTACGCCTGATCCAGATCCCGGTGTTGTTCTTTTTCCTGATGCGTTTGCCCAGATGGCTCAAGGTCTCACATGGTATGCCAAAGCGCTGTTCCAGAAGAACTCATTCCAGGAAACACCATTTTTCCGTGGCGTCTACTTTGCCAGTGCCAGACAAGAAGGCGAACCCTTGAGCTTAGCCACCGGGCCCATGGCTGCGTTCCGTACATCTACGGAACCGGGCTTCACCATGAACAAAGGGTTCTTCCTCAAGAAATTCTTTGAACGCGTTCTTCCCGAAGACCGACGCCTCAACTCTCCCTTGCGTGAATTTCTCACTTGGCGGTATCTCACACGCAACCTTGCGATGACATCGGTTCTGGCTCTCGCCTTCTTCCTCGCAGGGCTGTTGACGTTTTCTTACGTCAAAAACAATCAGGCTCTTGAAGAATTTACAGAAGATTTCACCACCGTTCCGGCATTGAGTGGTGATCTTACCCAGGATCTCATGCTGCTTGCTCGATTCCGACAGGAACTGCTTGCCATGAAGAACCTCAACCAGGATTGGATTATCCCTCGTATGGGCTTCAATCAAAGTCTCGACGCCCAAAAGCGACTGGAAAAGATTTATTGTACCCTCTTCGGGAAAGGCGCGTTGCTCCTGCTGGACGACATGCTCCGGAACCAAATCACCTCGATTGATAAAGAGACTCCTGTTGCGACGATCACCGCACTGGCCGCGTTTCTCGCTGGCCGGATTAATCTCCTCGATACCCGCTTAGCAAATGGTTCGGCAAAGGTAGGAAATGAAATTTTTCAGCCGGATAAACGGGCGTTGATTAATACGGATTCCGCCGTTTCCGTCCAGGCGGCTGACACCTTTGACACCCTCTATCTCCAGTACCTCAACTGGTCACAAGACACAGAAGGATTGAAGAAAGAAAAATCCGATCTCGTCAACATGCTCCAAACTCTGCTGCGCGCCAACAAGATCGAACAAAATTGGCTGGTAGACTGGGCCAATAATCTCCCGAGCATGACTCCGATCACCATGGAAACCTTCTGGGGGCCAACTCTCAAAGAACACGAAGAGGGTCCTATGATTCAACCGGCCTTTACTCTCGACGGTCGACAACGCATCATGGCGTTTGCGGACCATATCGAATCGGCACTGAGCAAAGAACCCGATGGAAGTGGATGGGCAGAACGTTTCTCCAAATGGTATGAGAATGAATACATCACGGCCTGGGAACTTTTTGCGATGAATTTTTCCTCCGGCCTGCAATGGGAACGCGACAAGCAAGAATGGCAGGGGCTCGCGCAAACCATGTCCACGCCGCAAAACCCCTATTTTCTCGTCCTTGATGCACTGGCCAAAGAGCTCTCGCCCTATAAATCCACTATGAACCGACCGTCCTGGCTCGAACCTGTTTTTCTCTTCGAGCGTGTGCGCCAAAAAGCCAATGCCCCGGATACGACGATTGAAAAAGGTTTAGCCCAACGCGTCACATCCATTGATGATTTTTTCAAACAAATCAGCAATATAGGCCGTGACGACACAGCACAAACGCAAAACGCCGGCACGACAGATGGCGTCCAGGGAAGCGTCGATGCCAACTCTCCTTCCGGGCTGAGCCGCGTCAACGACATCCTCGACTCCGTCAAAAGTTATCAAAGCTATACAAGCTCCTTACAGGAAATCTATATTGGCACGTTGGCCAGTACCTCGGCGCTGGCTTTGGCGGGCTCCATGTATAACCCTCCGGCCAAGCCGGCGGAAAGCAAATCTCCTTTTGTCGCTGCGCAAAAAGCGCAAGTCGACCTTGATCAAAAACTGGCTGGACAAAAAGATCTGTCCGGTATTTTCGGCGACCTGCTTTCCGGGCCTGTCCGTTTCTTCTGGGCGTATCTTGTCCTTGAAGCTGCCGACATCCTGCAAGCACGCTGGGATGGAGATGTTATTGCGCAGTCCGCGCATGTTCCGGAATCAAAACTCCCGAACTTCATGTTCGATAAAGAGAAAGGCCTTGTCTGGAAATTCCTCAAGGATGCCGCAAGCCCCTTTATTGAAACCATGCAATACGGCTACGCTCCCAAAGAGGTTCACGGGGTGAGCTTTCCGTTCACAACGGATTTCATCAATTTCCTCAATGGTGGATCCAAACAAACGCAGGCCGTGCAATCCGAATATACCGTCAGTATTGATGCACTCCCCACCGGCACAAACATGGGGGCGCAGGAAGAACCGTATGCAACGCTCCTGACGCTCGATTGCTTCGAAAAAGTGCAAAAACTCGAAAACTACAATTATCCGACAAGTACCCAATTCACGTGGCAACCAGGGAAATGCAATGATACGGTTTTGACGATTAACTTTTCCAATGTGACGCTGACCAAAACCTATTCCGGCTCTCTGGGCTTTCCAAAATTCTTGTCCGATTTCCGCTACAACGCCAAAACCTATAGCGCTTCGGACTTCCCCCAGAGCGCCGATGACCTTGCCGTTCTCGGCATTCAAGACATCAACGTCAATTTCAAAATTACAGGCGGTGTCCCCCTTATAGGTCTTCTCAAGGAGGACTCCTTTAAAATCCCGCAGGTCATTACCCATTCCTGGTAGAATGTCATTGAACGATAAGACACAAAGCGCCGAGGGAAGAGATATCCCTCGGCGCTTTGTCCTTTTATTGCTGTTTCGCTGCTCTTGGTCTCATTGATAAACTCTTACCCTCATGGAACTATGGCAATTCCTGATTTCCAAAGCACGATGCTTCCACTTCTTCAATTCTTGTCCGATGGAAACGAGCACTCCAATCGCGACATTCTCGACGCGCTCGAAAACCAATTCGACATGACGGAAGAAGAACAACACCGCCTTCTTCCCAGTGGAAAACAACGCATCTTCGTCAATAGACTGGCCTGGGCAAAATCGCACCTCAAACAAGCGGGACTCATTGCTTCGCGAAAACGCGGGTATTTTATTATCACCGACAGAGGGATGCATATCATATCGGAAGAAAAACCCGATGCAATCGGTATAAATTTTTTAATGCAATATCCTGACTATGTAGCTTTCCGACAAGGCAAAAAAAATGGCGAGAATGCACCAACGCAAGAGTCTGACCAATCTATTTCATGTGAACAGGAAAACACACCCGAAGAAGATATTGAACGTGGTCTTAGCGCCATAACGGAAGGACTCAAACAGGAGATCATGGCCAGCATTTTGGGCTGTTCATACCGTTTCTTTGAACAGCTTGTTATCGATCTCCTTTTGGCCATGGGATATGGTGGCTCCCGAAAAGAAGCCGGCATGTTGACGCGCAAAGGCAGTGACGAAGGTATTGACGGTATTATCAATGAAGACAAACTTGGGCTGGATACCATTTATGTCCAGGCAAAAAAGTGGACACATACCGTCAGCCGACCGGAAATTCAGAAATTTTCCGGAGCATTGCAGGGAAAACGTGCAAAAAAAGGAATCTACATCACCACGTCGCAATTCAGCAAAGAGGCGTATGCATTTACCCAAAACATCGAAAGTAAAATTATTCTGATTGATGGCGACCGGTTAGCGGAACTCATGATAGAGCACCACGTCGGTGTCACCATCGTGCAGACGTTCCATATCCAAAAGATCGACACGGATTATTTTATCGAAGCATAACCTTGCCCAGAACTTCCATCACGGCGTTTCCGGAACAATTCGTTTGAATTCCTTGTCGCGTAAATGCGTGAGAATGGCATTTCCATCGCCATCCACGCGCAACTCTCCGTACTTTGCACCAGCATATCGCTCTCCCGTTCCTTCCTCAAAAAAGAACGAATGCGGGGCAACTCGAGGCGTTCCTGTATTGGTAAACTTGAGATAGCGCTCATCATCAGACAACGATGTTCCATTATCAATACGGACAAATGAAGCGACATCATGATCATCAAGGCGTACAACCAATCGGCCTTTCGGAGGAAGCGACAGCTTTTTCACATCGTCCTCCAGCTGATACGCCAGCGCCATGTAATCCCCCTGCAACAATGACCGGGGATCGACTGGACGTAAGGGCAGTAAAACACAAGACCCTTCACGAAGGGTGTTCTCCTTCGTCACGACGATACCAGCCGCCAACGCCAGTATAATCAGGGCCGAACCGAGGATGAGCACACGTTGTTTCATGAGGCACTCCCTCCCTGTACCGCGCGTTCTCCGCTCCATCGCAAAATGGCCCAGCGTACTGCCAGTAGCAATGCCCCGCTGGCAAACAGAATATATGCCTTCTCAGACAGGCTGAATTCAAGATTGTAATAATACATCACGATAAACACCGGCAAAGAAATCAACCCCAGCGCAGTCAAGACTCGTTCCCCTCTCTCGTGCCCCAGAAAAAGTAAATACAGGGCCGCTATAATGCTGGGATGTATCAATACACCGAGCACAATGGCCGTCACGATGCCGATCCCCCATGAGATTTTTGCTGGCCGCATCCATGCTTTGAGGGCAAGAGCCAGGACCAGCAACGAAGTCCAAACAGCCTGTTGCGGCCATTCTAAGTGACCAGTCCCAAAAAGCATGACAACAAGTACGCCAAGTCCGGAAAGTGCTGCCGTCAATTCCAGGGGGGCACGAATATCACGACGATTCGGAATAAATGGAGAAGACAGTAAATAGAGTCCGCAAATGGCCGATATAATCACCGGCCCCCAGGTATTTTCAAAATCCCAAAAACACCATAATCCAAACAGACTCAGCGCGCATAAGCTAGTCAAGAACCGTATTGTACGCTCGGAAAAGAACAAAAAATAGACAAGAGTTACTCCAACTTGTATCCCCGCCAAAACAAGTATGGACGCCTTTTCATAATCCAGATGAAGCATGTCCCAACAGGCACCTTGAAAAAGCCCATTGGCAACCAAAGCGAAGGCGATCACAAATTGTTCATGTGTCACGGTATCCCGGCGTTTTCCACGAGCAAAAAAAATGGCCGCGGCAAAACAGGCCGCGGCACAAAACATCATGGACACCGTCGTATCATTCAGGACGCCGATTGTAACAAGAAACCCTAACAAAAAGAACGATGCGATCCAGGCCGATATGCCTTGAAACAATCGAACAAGCAGCCCATCAGGAATATGGCCTGCTCGCTCCGCAAAATACACTGCTGCCTGCGCTTTGACGGAAGCATCAATATGCCCCTGGATTTCGAGCGAATCCAGGACGTCAGCAAGAACGGGTTCTTCATGCATGATTGTGCTCCTCCATACGACGATGCCATTTCCGAATTATGGCGACAGCCTTACCTGTCGCGAACACCAAAATGAGACCGAAGAGAAATATTTCGTATCCGAACAATGGCATCTCAAGCATGACGCGGCCGATGCCAGTCAGAACAATGGCCTCCAGAGCAAAAACAACCAGGGAAAAAGATCGGATGTCAGCGAGCTGCACATACAGCCGCCAGGCAAACGGTAATCCCACCACACACGCTACAATCGGCCCGATATAATCCTGAAATGCCCCCGACGCACTTGGCCACAGCGCAATACCAAAACATACCGGGGTCACAGCCAAACTCAGGCAGGCAAGTAAGAGTAATCGCTTGTACCACAAGGCTTGCCTGATACGAAAAGATCCCCAATAAAACCCGAGTTGAAGCACAAATAACCCACACCAGAACAATGGCCAGTTTGCTCCTGACGGTTGGGCAACTTGCTCAAAATATAAAATATATGCCGTATCAAGAACGGTCAGATGAAACGCCAGCATCGGTGCGGAGGGCAAAGCAACAACAAAACCGGACATCAGAACAGCCCATAGCGCAAACAACTCCCAGGCATCGGCCCCGGTTTGATAAACTTGCCCAATCACCAGAAACACAACACCGACAAACGTGGACGCCGCCAAGAGCAGCCCCTGGCGTAAGAGACTCCCTTCTTTGGCCCATGCCGCTCCTCCGGCAGTGAGAGCCAAGCCGAGGGCAGCCAAGACGATTTTCTTTAAACCAGTCATGCTCTGCCAATTCGCTGCGACCAGGCACGCCAAGCCGGCCAGCAGAAGCACCAAGCCCAGGGCGAAAAGCAAGCGGTCAGCCCAAAGAAGCCATTGTCGTTGAGACAGAACATGACGCCGTGCAGTGCGCGTAGCGCTCCTGTTCAATATCCCGGCGCGTTCCAAATCATCGATGACGGCCAGGGTGGCCGGCCGTGCAAGCGAATCCAAACGATCTTCATGTGTTTCCGTCATGCCGATTCCTGAAAAAATTGTGATCAACACGAGACATCAATCTTCTTCTCTGGGATGAGAATGAAGCGTACACACGCCGTAATCGGCACCTGCACATTATGCCATGCAAAATTGCTAATTTTGATGTGCGAGAACAATAAGAACGACAAGCTCTTCATCTTGTCCTACGGTAATAGTCAAGCCGGAGTCGCCCTTGGAATAATGTAATGAATTCCCGTCTGGAACAGTCGTTTCCAACACGCTTGTCCAACCGGATTTTTTTGCGGCATCTTTGTAAAATGTGACAACGTCATCCATAGCACCTTGCGGTTGTATCACGACCTGTAGAATTCCTTGCATCTGCATGACGTGCATAACTGACGCGCCTGGATACAACGGTACTTCTTTTGCTATTTCTTCAGGATACTGTGGAGCACAGAAGGCAAAAGATGCAAAGCACAAGACAGTCAATAAAGAACAGAAAATATGAATACAACGCATGATGACTCCTTGCTTGCTCAAGTTTGAGGAGGAATACGAATTCTGAAAGAGCTACCTCTCTTTGCGCAAGAAGTCTATATAACACCACTCCATGTCATTGCGTTACAGCAAAATAATATCGTCTTACCAACGCGCGATGCACGCGTTCTCCGACAAACATGTCTTTTGTTACCCGGACACCGCATGGACACGGGTTCCATTGACAAGATTTTTCGGTGGTGCAGAAATGACATTATCACCAGAAGATAACCCTGAGGTGATCTCAGCTTCTTTATCGTTGAGAATACCGACGGTGACTGTTTTGCATACAGCTTTTCCCTGCTCAACTGTAAAAACCTGCCACTGACCATTCTCGGAGCGAAACAAAGCCAATCGAGGAACGACCAGGACATTATCATGCTTTTGTGTGAAGATACGAACGCGAACGCGATACCCAACACCGAGATGCTGTTCGGAGGGAGAGAGTGTCTTTTTGACATCATCGGGCAATGAAATAATAACGGGAACACGTTGCTGCTCCACTCCCAAAGACGAAAGTTTCGTAAACGCCAACGGCTTGACTTCTTTCACCGTACCGTGCAGCGTCGCGTCGGACAATGCTTCACCATACATCTCCACACGGTCGCCAGGGTGAATACGTGCAGCTTCCTGAGAAAGAATATCGGCCGTCACTTCCAGCTCTTCAAGTCGGCCAATCAACAACAAATCAACGCCTCCCGCTAAAGCGACCTTATTGTCCACGGCTCGCTTGAGAATGATGCCATCCACCGGACTTTTCAAGGAAGCCTTCTCCACATTGCGTTGAGCCTGTGCCAAACGCGCTTGCGCGGCATCCCGCGATTTGAATAACGCATCGGTTCGCCCATTTTTCACTGTCATGTATTCCGTGACATACTCCGGACCAAGCCGAAACGCTTCGAGAATGGCATCAATAGCTTTGGCCGTCAGATTCCCTGTCGATAAATCAACGACAGCTTGGGCTTTTTCTTTTCGCGCTTCCTGATATTTTTCGTCGGCAACAGCCTGTTGTTTCCGCAACGTTCCAATGGCATTCAACCACCACGCCGAATAATCGACCTGTGCCTGCTTGGCCTTAACCATTTCATGGGCTGCTTCCGATGTTTTCACCATGGATTCAATAAGACTCCCGGCTTCAATCAAAGCGGTTTTCTCAAGCGACATATTCTGATTGACTGCAATTTCAGCGTTGAGACGCTCAGCATCGGCTTCGGCAAGGGAAAGCTCGGTCTTGATATCGTCCATCTCCAAAGACGCGACCACTTGGCCGGAATGAACGCGATCCCCAGCTTGCACATCAATAGGCATGACCGTTGCGGGGAACGGCATGGTGACCCGATAGGTACGGGGCAACGTCGTTCGGGCACGCTCCTCGACATACGCGGCGATATTCTTGGGAGAGACCAGGGCTGTCTTCACGAGGAGCCCGGGTTGATTAGCAAAAGCATACCAGCCAGCGGCAACAAGGGCGACAATGACCAGTGTCCAGATCATGTATTTCTTCATAATACCCTCACTCTGACAAGTTCGTTGAAAAAGGCGCATTCCATCCAATCAGGAATACCGCCGTCAACATGCAGAGCCCCTCCATATGGTGTGGGGTTCATCTGTACCCCTAGGCAACAGTCTCTCTCGTGGAAAAACAGGTGTCTACACAAAAAACAACAAAACAAAATTTATCAACGAAGTCCAGACAACAAAGAATGGCCGGGAGCAGGAGAGAGGCAGGATCGTTTTTTTGCTTTCACACTATAAACTGCTCAAGACGAGGAGTGAATCTTGAAGGATACAGGCACAGTGATTCACACTTCATACTGCTGTATTTGATTTTTCCCCTTCTTCTTGCTCGCGTACAGTGCTTGATCAGCATACTTCACCAAGTCATCAGGCTGCATCATGCTGTCAGGACGGATTGTCGAGACACCGATACTGATAGTCACGACGTTGGCGACGCAAGACGCTTTATGAGCAATTGCCTTGGCTTGAATACTGTTTTGGATTTCGTTCGCAACATTGCGCGCTCCCGCTGAATCTGTATCCGGAAGCAACAAGACGAACTCTTCTCCTCCATACCGAGCAGCGATATCAGACGCTCTCCTACTACACTTTTGAAAAATAGAGGCGATCTCTTTCAGACAATCATCCCCGCTTTGATGTCCATATGTATCATTGTACAGCTTAAAGAAATCAATATCAGCCATAATCAAAGAAATTGGCCGAGATGCTCTCTGTGCTCGCCTGAATTCTTCGGTAAGCTTTTCATCAAAGCACCTTCTATTGAACAAATTGGTTAGTCCATCCAATCGTGCAAGCCTTTCAATCTTACGACCTACTTTCAATAAGTCGAGTTCAATACGATGAGAGTTTATTATAATAAGTGACGATATTATCCCGACGATACCAATAATCGTCATAAGAATCGCCACGCTGCTCCATACTTCGACATTATTTAAGAAAGATACCGGAGGTTTATGCTTCATGGTAACAACAAGGCGAAGGAAAGATGAAGACATCGTAAACACAAGAAATACGACCAAAATGAGATCATACTCTTTGAGTATTGATTTCGAATACGACATGACAATTCTCAAGGACTCACCAAACAGGATAATCAGAACGACACAAAGGCAAATGACTCTATAATACAAGCTTGGAGATCCAAATGTCCACCATACATAGAACAATAGAAATGCACATAACACGAAAGAATAAAATGGCATCAACCTCCATCGAACTCCGAAAAAAGTTGAAAATCCGTACGCCAACATAAATGGCATCAAAACAATAAGAAAGTTTCCAATAATTATTGTGAGAAAAGTCGGAATGAAACCACGCATCGAAACCAAGACAGCCCCAATGCTGGCACTGACAATGCCCAGTGTCCATGAATGGAATCCTGGATACGTTTTCCGTGCAACGGAATAATATACCATCACAACGGCAAGAACGAGACATGTCATCGCACCGACTTGTAGCGTCGTACGGATATCCAATGGTTCAAACATCGTAATTATAGAACTATTTCTTTTATAGCAGGTAATTGTTTTAAATACATACCTTTTATTTCGCTCACAATAAACAGTTTCTTGTATTGTGCCACGCACCCTAATCAGCTTCCCTTTATTGATCAACATTGCCTTCGTGTGCAAGTCTTCAAGAGTACATCATGTTCTCTTTGTTCTCGTCACGACAACAAACGCTTCAACACGAGATTTAATGCAAGGTCAAGACTGATATCGGGGTGCAGAGATCTTCAGAAATGATGATGGAGCGATGCTTCATCGCTCCATCATACACGTGATTCTAAAAAATTCCGGATTTATTTTTGGGGAGTATACGGTACCCACCAATATGCTTCAGCAGGTGCTATCCGCTGCAACGGCGTTGCAATAACAACATATCTGCAAGTGTCAGACGAAGCATGGCCTTTAAGACAGGAACAACGCGTGGGATAGCGCTAATGTCATGGCGACCACCAATGGAAATTTCTGTTGCCTCATGTGCAGAATTTATAGTCTTTTGAGACTTGGCGATGGAGGGAATCGGCTTGATGGCGGCGCGCACAACAATATCCTGTCCTGAAGATATTCCACCGAGAATACCTCCAGCATTGTTACTGAGAAAGCCGTCTGGCGTGATAGGATCATTGTTCTGGCTGCCAAGTAACCGCGCAGCCTCCACGCCGGATCCGATCTCCACCGCTTTGACCGCGCCCACGCTCATGAACGCATAGGCTAAGCGTGCATCGAGTTTATCGAACACCGGCTCGCCGAGACCGGCCGGTACGTTCTGTGCGCGCACTTCGACGACCCCACCGACGGTGTCACCCTGCTTTTTAACATCACGTATCCGTTCTTCCCACTGTGGAATGATGTTGTCATCACAGGCAAAAAACGGACGCGAATCGGACGAGGAAAAATCCACTGTCGTGGCCGCGATGCCACCAAGCTCGATGGTTGCTGCGGTTACACGGATACCAGCGGTTTGCAACAATTGTTCGGCAATGGCTCCACCGGCAACACGACACGCGGTTTCACGGCCTGAAGCGCGGCCACCGCCACGATAATCACGTACACCATACTTTGCTTGATACGAGATGTCGGCATGCCCAGGACGGAACACATCTTTGACCTGAGAATAATCACGAGAACGTTGATCCGTATTGCGAATCAAAAAGCCAATTGGGGTTCCCGTTGTCTTTCCTTCAAACACGCCCGAGAGAATTTCGACGAGATCAGCTTCTTTCCGAGCGGTCGACGCAATATTCCCACCGGGTTTGCGTTTATCGAGTTCAATCTGAATGATCGATTCATCCAGTGGAAGGCCCGGAGGACACCCGTCGACAGTCCCCCCAATCCCTGGGCCGTGCGATTCGCCAAATGTCGTCAGTCGAAACAGTGTCCCGAACGTGTTGCCATTCATATACATACCGCCTTATCAGTGAATGTTCTTGATTGCGTAGGTAGCCTGCAAACTCATTTGTGACAACCTGAGAAATGTGCTCACAGAGCATACCTTCTTTGACACAACCTACGCATTCCCCTATAGCAATTCAATACTGCGAAAGAATTCACAATACGCAGAGGAGAAGGGATGCTTTCACCACCCAGTCGTCGAGTCCTTCTTGTTGACGACGACAATGCAATTCGCAAATCCATCAATGATTATCTCTGTGACCAAGGGCATGAGATTATGGAAGTAAGCGATGGCGATAAGGCTCTTATCGAACTCGCTCGCTCCACGATCGATATCGTGCTGCTTGACCTGCGTATGCCAGGAACCAACGGGTTCGATATTCTGGCTCACATGGAACAGAATCTGCCAGAGATTCCCGTCATCGTCATTTCAGGGACCGGAGCAATCGGAGACGTCATCGAAGCACTTCATCTTGGCGCCTGGGATATTGTTGTCAAACCCATTATCGAGTTCGATGAACTCGAACAGGCCATCCAACGCGCAAGCGACCGTGCCGAACGCCTCCGAACACGCCACCTCTATCAACAATCATTGGAAAACCACATACGGGAACGCACACAACAACTTGATACTGCCAAAGCCAAACTTGAAGAACAAAGTTCATTACAAGAAGTTGTCTTCGAAAGTCTTCTTTCTCCCCTGTTCTATAAAGATGCAAACAAATGTTACCGCGCTTGCAATAGCGCATTCTGTGCTATGGCCGGTTTCATTCAAAAAGATATTTTAGAAAAAACCGTTCATGAGATTTTTTCCCCCGAGCAGGCGCGTTTTTTTGATGCTATGGATGCAGATGTGTTGCAGAAAAATACGGCGATCTCGCAAGAAACGAACATTGTTCACCCGGATGGGAGTCTTCATCATTATCTTATCAGGAAGAACCCGATGCGCCGCCGTAACGGCGATATAACAGGGATCGTCGGAATATTTTATGACATTACCGATCGCAAGCGAAGTGAAGAACACCTTCGCGCAACGCTTGCCGAAAAGGATGCACTCCTTAAAGAAATTCACCATCGAGTCAAAAACAATCTCCAACTTGTTTCCAGCTTGCTTGCGCTCCAAAACGAATACGCTGAAACATCGGCGAAACCGTTGTTTCTCAGTTGCTACAACCGCATTCGCTCCATGGCCCTTTTACACGAAGAGCTCTACAGTTACGAAATGCTCGATCGCATTCATTTTTCGACGTATCTGGAAAAGCTCAGCCTCAAGCTCTTTGGAGCGTACAGTGACGGACGAAATATTGTACGCAGCCTTGAAACAGACGATGTGACACTGGCAATCAACACTGCTATCCCGTGCGGACTCCTTGTCACTGAACTGGTGACCAACGCGCTACGTCATGCATTTCCCGAAAATTCGACAGGAACCGTCACCATTGCTATTCACAAAGATGAAAATACGATTCACCTTCGTATACAAGATGACGGGATAGGAATGCCTGAAGATATAACGGTGGAGAATGCAACGTCTTTAGGACTTATTCTCGTGTCCGGACTTATTGGACAATTACACGCGACGCTTTCTATTCAGCGTGAAAACGGCACGACCTTCGATATCACGTTTGCTGAAAAGAAGATCTATAGAAACAACCTCATTTGAGACAGGTTGTCTGGATATCGGTCACGACACAGTCAGCTTCAAGCTCCAGATGTTCGAATCCCCGGCAACCGGCATATTCCGCCGCGAGACGATTATACGGATAGGCACGGCATTTGAGTGGTTTATGTGCATGGATACGACATCCCATCAAGCCTTCTCGCGTTTTGCCGTAAAAGGGACAACGGGGAAAGTAGCGTTGTGTTTTGGGGTTCACAAATGCTCGATAAAGAGAGTAATCTGGTCGATCTAATTTTTGCACGAGTCGAAAAACGCGTTTATTTCCCAAAGCAATCCATTCAGCAAGTTCTTCGGGGCTCACACGTCCTTGATACGCGTCGATGACCTTCGTACAGCAGCGACCGCAATTTTTACACACAAACCCTTCAATCGACGTGATACAGGTCGTTATGATGGAAGTCGTCAACGCTTCCAAATTGGTCTCACCAAGCCAGGCGGCGAGACGTTCAAACAAAGCACGTGTTTCAGCCCGTCGATCCATCTCTGGGTACACATACAACGGGGAAGGATAGTCGACGGACCACCCGTTCGGAGCCGTTGCACGACATGTGATACGTCCACTGGTGCGATCAACAATATCCCCGACCTGAAACCCCATTTTCAACATAAACTTTTCTAAAACAGACAATGACATTTCCATTGCGCGACCTCCTTTGAAAAGCCGCGCCCCTAAAGCAATCCATGAGCCAAAAGTTTATGGCGCATGATTCCATCATTTCTCTGTAATGCTCCACCCAAAGCGGAACTTTTATTTCCTATTTACTATGTAAAACAAGATTTTTGAGTTCCGAAAAATAGGCATGACCTAATGCTCCATACATGCCATTGCACCACCTTGACGAAAGCACTTTTTCCGCCAAGGTGGATCACAATGACTGCATAGAACGTTTAAGAAGGGAACGAATCAGACCGTTTGCGACTGCGATGTTATCGCTTATTTATCCGTGGCGTGGGCTGTTGTCTCGGCAGCCGGAAGTTGGGCAAAGGCTTCATTCTTCGGCAAGATGGTCATGATGGAGTCAAGAGCGTCAATCTCGATAAGCAGTGTCTTTGCTTTAACATTGAGGACATGTCCCCCTCCTTCGCGATCAGCCGTAAGATAGTGAAAATGAAATCCAGGAACCCCGAAGTTGCTTGTGTAGCTTGGCCCAAAAAAACCGACCATGACACCGGCCTGATTCTCAAAAGAAAATGTCTTCTGATGGGCGACAACATCGCCCAGAGGAGGGTACGGCCTCTTTTGAGCAGGGACGCTCCGACATAAAACGCTCTCAAATTCACCTGTTATTTTTATCGCATACGGATAATTCACCGACGACAATCCCGCCTGAATGGCTGCAACCAAGGTGTTGATGTCAGTGACACCCTCCACCGTCAGTGACATTTCGGGATCAAAAAGAGTCAGTTGTGCAAACGGCGATGTCTGTTCGGACATGACCGTCTCCACGGATCCACCGTCCTTGGCCTGATAAAATCGGCCATTGAACACGATCATCTCCCCGTCTAAAGCATCGAATGTACCAAGGCCAAAGTCGCCGTGCTTACTTAATTCTTCAATTGTCATCGCCCCATCATAGACTCCGGCCATAAGAGCAGGCAACGTGGAGAGCTGGAACAAACTGTTGCCCGTATCGGCAGCAACAGGACTCGCAGGAGCCAGCACGGTGAACAACGCGAGACATACAGAAAGCAGAAAGGACATTGAAACCTCCTTGATACGCTGCAATTTGAGAAATTCGTAGACAATCCCACCGGTCATCGGACCGCCTTTGAAAAACCAACTGAAGCCAGCCAATCCAAAATAACATCGGCCGCTTTGTCCGCAGCCGGTTCAAGCATGATATCGTGTCCAGTCTCGGGGACACAGTAAAACGGTGCATTGTAAAAGCCGGCCAGCGCTTCCGCCGACGGGACCGACGTCCGGTCACATTCTGCCGTCATAACAAAGAGCGGACACGTGATGCGGCGTCGATCGATGCAGACGCCTTCATACCCATAATGATTCATGACACCGGGTGACTCCGGTACAAGTCGACGGGCATATTCGCGTTGTTTATCGGGGGAAAGAGCATAAAAAAAGCTCTGACTGGCAGCTTCTCTTCCAGGAAGTACGACTTTATCCTGCCGAAGCCGTCGTCGCATATTTCCAAGTTGACAGGGCCCAACAGAAGCGACAAGCACCAGAGCCCGAGCGTGTCCGTTCTCGGCCACCATCTGACAGACAATCCCCCCCATACTGTGCCCGACGAGAATCACCGGACTCCCGATATACGACACCACAGTCTCTACATCCTCACAATACGCATTGATACGCATTGCCAAGTAGTCCCGCTCATTCACTCGATACGAACCTTCGTGATTGCGGAGCGACATGCTGTAGGCATCATAGCCTCCCCGCGCAAAGATATCGAGCCACGTGGAAAACGCCCAATATCCATGGCTTCCACCATGAACAAACAGGACGGCAGGCCGCGTAGTACGGCCATGAAGACGTGTGCGACGAACAAACAAACCGGAAATAATCCGGTCTTCGGACAATAACGAATCTCTTCTCAATGGTTGTTCAAACATGGCCGGGGCACTATTTCATGTTGCAGGCAAGGGGTCTAGCGCTTTGCACACCATTCAAAATCTCATAAAGAAAAAAATATTGACATTTTTTTCAAAAAAGAAAAAATATACAAATTAGTTTTTCACTAAAAGAAAAATCATGAATAAAATTCAACTTGATCATCACGATGCCGATCTTCTTCGTCTTCTTGCCGAAGATGGCCAGACAACACCGGCAAAACTCTCGGAGCATCTGAGTGTGACGGCACCAACCGTACGCTCACGAATTAAAAACCTGATGCAAAAAGGTGTGCTCCGTATCGCAGGGCTGCTCGACCCGGCTGCCGTCCGGGGTGTGACCATTGCGCTGGTCGGGTTGACGCTCTCCAAGCATGGCTTTCTCGGTGAAAAACTCGATCAGATCACACAATTGCCCAATGTAAATTGGGCTGTAGTTGTGACAGGCCGATATGATATCATTGTCGAGGTTGTCTTGTCCGACGACACAGCCGATCTCTATCGGTTCCTTGATGAAGCGCTTCCCCGAATAGGGGACATCGCTTCAAGTGAATCGTTTGTCGTCATGCGTTCGCGCAGAAAATGGGTTCTGCTCCCCGAAGCTTTTGCAGTGAGCCAACAGAAGACACCTTAAGTCTCCATGGGGATTATGTTGTATTTTCAAAGATGACGAACAATTCCATGTTACACCGGCATATCCGCCACCGAACGTTTGCCACAGCGCTCCTCGGTGGGGAAAAGAAGTATAACCCTGAAAGCGGAGGTTCTCCTCAATGATCATCGGTGTTCCCAAAGAGATAAAGAATCACGAATATCGCGTTGGTCTTGTTCCCGCTGGCGCGCATGCCTTGGTTGCTGCCGGCCACACTGTTTTTATTGAAGAAGGTACTGGTCTGGGTAGTGGTATCACCGACGACGAGTACCTCGCCGCCGGAGCGGATATCCTCCCTTCCGCCAAGGATGTTTTCGATCGGGCCGATATGATCATCAAGGTTAAAGAACCTTTACCCCAAGAATACCCGCTGCTGCGTGAAAACCAAATTCTTTACACCTACTTGCACCTCGCCCCGGCTCAACAGTTGACCGAAGCTCTGCTCGACCGCAAAATTATTGGTGTAGCGTATGAAACCATCCAGCTTGCCGACGGTTCATTGCCGCTCCTTACACCTATGAGCGAAGTCGCCGGCAGGATGGCCACCCAGGTCGGTGCGTACTACCTCGGGAAATCCCACGGTGGACGGGGCGTTCTGCTCGGCGGTGTCCCCGGTGTCCATCGCGGGCGCATTACCATCATCGGCGGCGGTGTCGTCGGAATCAATGCCGCTAAGATTGCCGTCGGTCTCGGTGCCCAAGTGACGATTCTCGATGTCAATCAAGGTCGCTTGGCTTATCTCGACGACATCTTCGGAAATGGCATTACAACGCTGATGTCCAACAAGCACACGATGGCCGAAGTAGTGGCCAACTCCAACCTTGTTGTTGGTGCCGTGCTCATTCCTGGCGCCAAAGCCCCCCATCTTGTCACTCGTGAAATGATCGCTTCCATGCTGCCGGGATCGGTTATTGTCGACGTCGCGATCGACCAAGGGGGTTGCATAGAAACGAGCCATGCAACGACCCACGACGATCCCGTCTTCGTTGTCGACGATGTCATTCACTATTGCGTGGCCAATATGCCCGGCGAGTTTGCCCGTACCTCGACTTTTGCTCTCACCAACGTCACCCTGCCGTATGCGCTGGCCCTGGCCAATAATGGCGTCAAGCAAGCCATTGAAAACGATGCCTGCCTGCGCAAGGGTGTCAATGTCTGCAAAGGACACATTACCTGTGCTCCGGTTGCCGACGCTATGAACAAGCCGTACACCAATGTTATGACCCTCGTTTAATTGCCGTAACCCTCCTTAAGACGAAGGGCATGCGCGCACCCTGCATGCCCTTCCCCTTCACTACTACCACGATTTCTCCTCGACACATTTCCTAGCTGCATTTATAATCACACCATCCATGTCAATCCACACTATTTTGATAGAATATCATATTTTATCGAGACCAGAATATACTGTACGAACACAGAAAAATTGATAAAAGGAAGGTTGTCTACAGACTCTTTCCTTCCCCAGGCATACAGAGCTCTATAAATTCAAAAAGTAGAAAAAAACAAGAGGCATGGAGAACATATGCAAAAGAACATCTTGCAACACACACTTATTCTGCTTTTTATTATATTTTTCATAAGTCCTTCAAAAGGGCTTACAGCTCAATCTCCCCACGTATCTCTTACGAATTTGACACAATACTACCGTGTAACAGTCGATCTCACCGATACATCGACAACGCGCCCTGCTGTTTGGCAAGAATATGGAACATTACTCAAATCATCAGTCCCCAACATGGGTGCACTTCTTGACTCACTTATCCATGACGCCTGCCAAGGCAAAAACGACATCTATACACTGTTTTTATTGCGTACCTCGCAAATTCGACCACAAGTTCCGGAAATTTATCAAAATGATGTTAACGCCATCGCTCTCGGTCTTGTCGACACGACGACGGACACCATGGGCGACGGTCTGCTGTCGACAAACGAATTATGGCTGCTCAACCTGCTCGGCGATGTCGCCCGGCAAACTCAATGCAGTGGCTTCGGCGTGTTGCCTGAGGCCGCGGCTTCCGGAAAAACGACGGTTGTACGAAACCTCGACTGGGACGATGGAAGCACCTTTCAACTTTCTCAGCTGCAAGCGGTCACAACCATCACATTCCCTGACAATCGAAAACTCACGCTCATTGGCTATTTAGGAGCAATGCAATGCATCACCGGCATTGTCACCATCCCGCTTGCAGGCGGAAGCGGAAACACCGGCCTTTTTGCCGCTATTCTCGACTCAGAAACCGGACAAGCATATACGAGCGAAAATAAACGTTCCTTCCCCTTCGATCTGCTGTATGGAATGGAAACTCTCGACTCCTTGGCCGCTCTTGTCACGCACCTGCAATCCACCTCCACCCAATATAGCTACGGACACCTCACTCTGCTTGCGGATAAAGACACCGTAGAAGTATTGGAAAATGATCTTTTGCCAGGCGGCTCCCATCTCCGTACGGTGGACAGCGCTCCATTGTACCATACCTGGTCTGTTCCCAATACCATCGGCGCGGTCAACTGCAATATGCTTCCAGCAAGCTTCAACAACTCCAACGATGCCTGGGACACGAAACGATGGGAATCCATGCAACAATTGTTGAATAAAGCAGGTCCGACGATCAGTCGGGACGAGATGGAATCTATTGCCGGATACGGTCCCGGGTTGGGATCAGATGGATATCTATATATTATCAATCCGCAATCTGCTGTTCAAACACAACAGATTATTCTTTTCGAACCCGAAACATTCACAACACGAATTGCTTTCCATCCGGTAGGACGAAGTCTTTCGGACCATGAGCACCCCGTATTCCAAAATTTTTCCATACTTCCTCAACCGTATATTCCGCTTTCCCTCTTCTTGGAACAAGGAAAATAATTCTCACACACAGCAATAACGATCAAAAATCGGTCGTCTCATTCATTTTCGACGACTCATCCGTAAGATGCGATGTGTATCCTCCTTCATGAAGATAAGTACTTGCATTTGTCTTCATGAAGGAGAAAGCATATGCGTCGTGCTCTGCGTCAACTGAATAGCCTCGCAGGCAGCCTACACAAAGAACATCATGTGTACTGCACCGACAAATAAAGAGGAAACAATGCCATTCAGCCAGCTCCAGCAGTTCATTGAAAATGGATTTCCGTTTCACGAATTTCTCGGCATCAAAGTAGACTTTATCGAAGAAGGTCGTGTCCGTTTACATGTTCCCTTCAGACCCGAACTTGTCGGTCATACAACGCCGCCCATGATGCATGGCGGCGTCATGTCGACAATTGTCGATATTTGTGGCGGTTTTGCGGTCTGGACACGATGTAACCCCAAGGATAACCTTGTTACCATCACCTTGAGCATAGACTATCTTCGCCCGGCGCCAGCCGCTGACCTGTATGCGGAAGCAACCATTCGACTTCTGGGAAACCGTGTCGGAAACTCCCATGTTGTCGTCTGGTCGGCCAATGCCCCCGACCTCCATGTTGCTGAAGGCCGAGGCGTATACAATATTAAGCGGAATTCTTGAGAATGCGTGTAATCACATGTCGGAAGAAAGACCGTATGCGTCTGAATCAAGCGCAAAAAAAAAGGAAGAGAACGTTCACTCTCTTCCTCCGCTTTCATGCTCTGTGTGTATGCTCATGGACCTGGTTCTAGCACCTGAAACTGGGTCAATTTTTCGGAAAGTTTGGCGGCCTTTTTGGCTTCGACATAGGTGAGAATTTCACCCGCCTGACGTCCACGCATACCTGCCAAAATTTGGACAGCGATATCTTCGTCTAAATCTTGAAGGACTTGTGCGGCTTGTTTGGCTTTCATGTTGGAATAAACGTCAATAAGATGACGAAGTTTCTTGTTCTTCGCTGCCGACGCCTGCTCAACAGCTTCTTTCAACTGGCCTTCAAGTTGGTCCAACCGTTCGACACGTTTGCTGAGTTCTGCTTCAAGCGCTTTCAGTGCTTGTTCGCGCTGCGCAATTTCATCTTGTTTTTTCTTTAACGCATCCCAGTTTAACGGCGAATCGCCAGAAGCTGCGCCTTGGGGCGCCTGTGTCTGTGCATTCGCAGCATTGGTTTGTGCTTGGGCTGTAGAAGCCAGAGATACGGCGTTTAAAACGGGGGCAACGACAGATGCGGATACGGTCGCGACGGGCGTAGCGGGTAACACTTTCGATGATGTCGATACATTGACTCCAGTAGGAAAGGACTCTGGATTGGGGAAGATGGCATCAAGCCCCATAAACATAAGGACACCGAATTTCACCGCCGCCAAAAGAATCAATACAGAAAAGAGTCTAGATATCTTTCGGCCTGTACCGGACGGTTGCCATTTCATCGAATTCAGATTGTTCGGCGTGTGCAAGGTCTCGAGCATGGCGTTTCGCTTGGTTTTCCTTGAGTTTTTCGAGAAGTTTCCGATCTTTCGACCGGATTACCAAATCAACCCGACAGGTTTCGCAATGCTGCTCCAGCTCTGCCAGACGATTGACGGCCTGCGCGACTTCTTGCAAAAGGCGTTCCTTATAATCTCGATACAACATCATTTCTGCGGCTGTCTGTGTTTTTTGAGCAACACTCGCCTGTTCATGCTCAGCAAGTTGATGCTGCAGTTTGTCGAGAAACTGATTTTGCGCAAATATTTTGGCCTGGGCATCGGCAAACGCCTGTTTTGCCTCATCTTCAAGGCGCTCACGGTAATCAAGAACCTTTTGTAAGTTGAACTTGAAGACACGAGGCATACAATATTCTCCTTAGAGCAGGAGCAAGAGCGTGGGCACCACGACACGACCTGCATCAAAATTAAAAAAAGCATTGGTGGCGCTATCACTGGTGTAGGAAATCAAAAGCTCCGAATCTTCCGGTATCTCAGCTGAATACAGATAATATATGTTCCAGTCAGAGTAATCGATGACGGTGCCATCTTCGTACGTCACCGTCATATACTGCGTTCGCAATGAATCCAAAGCCGCCTTTTGATCATTTGTAAAATAATCATCGCCAATGTTATTTAACAACTGGAAAAACGTCGTCGCATAATAATAATTATTTTCTCCATCGAGCACGCCATACATAGCGGAGTATGTATCGACAGTTTCCTCGACCTGGGAAAGCACAGCTTCCGATGGTTCAGTGAAATCAATAAGACTCCGTAATGCTTCCGAGATCATTGTTCTGGCTAAAACAATATTGCCAAGGGGATTCGAATACAAATTGTGTTTCTGGGTATTGGATACGTCCTTCATCTTGGTAGCTCCGGCGGCAGAAATATAGCCCAAGCTACTGTCACAAAGAATATTCCCTAGCGTCGCTGTCATTTGCTCGTCAATGCTGTAGCCAGCGTGACCTATTGCTGGTGCATCCTTCATGTAGAAGGATCCAAAATACGTGCCGTGCCGTTCTGGACAAAAATAAACATCTGAAACAACTGATCCGGCATACCAAGAATAGAGGTCCCCAGCATAGGTCATCATGGCAACGACGATATCGTTAGATAAGCCTTGGAGTTTTTCTTTGACGTCAGACTCTGATATGTCCGGCCAAGAATTGTATCCCTTACCAACCATAGCATCGATATACGCCTTCTGAGTCTCATTTAAGGATCTATAGATCGCTGCGTATACTACGGCTCGTTCAAAGCTGATCTGGCCGTCAAGAAGGTACAACTCCTGCGAAGCGTCTTTCACGGATTCCAAATTCAATCCCGTCGCTCCAGTGGGCATGGTATTATCGACAAAAAGACGAAAAGCCTTCATCAGGGGATAACGTTTCCAAGCATACAGATTAATAGTATCTATTTGCACTTCGGCCAAGGTCTTGAGCAACTGAATCTGCTCGTCATCTAGAAGATATAATATGTTGCAAGATATTCTGGTCAAAAAGTTCGTATTGTGTCCCATATCGTCCGGGTCATTGTCTCGCAAGTATTGGAAGCCCCAATAATCAGCCACTTTGCCTGGGGGAAAAAACGACTGTGGCCCCAATTGGCCGGTCATCATGGCGAATCCTGAGAAAGCAATAGTCGTACTTTGGGCGCCGTCACTTAAAGCTTGAATGATGTTGAACTCGTCCGGACTTGTCACGATAATGGAATACGCTATCGCACTGTCTGAAACGGCGTCGGCAAGGTCTTTGGCAAAAGCGTATAAAAGCTTGTAACCTGAGTTTTGAAACGTATATTGGGTTGGACTGGAGGAGCTCCAGACACAGTCACTGCTGCTGTTTGATTCTGTGAGGCAGTAACCGGCGAGACCGTTCTCAACAGTGGCCAAAAAACTGACTTCAACAGTAAGATTGTCTGAAGTTTCAGGGAGACTAAAGGCAGTTATGGTCGGAGGCGTTGCACCTGCATGGGCGGCATATCCTGCTACCACGAGCAATATCGTGAGCCTGAAAATACGACAAGAGATGCGCTGTTCCATGACGAGTTCTCCTTTTTTGACGGTACCCATAACAAAGGAAGACCATTCGCTCGCTGCCAACAGGAGAACAATACGTCCAATCCTTTTCGCTATTCCCCGTGGGGGAGTGCCTCGTTTTTCAAATCAGCAGAATCAAAACGTGAGCTCCTCGCAATCGAAGCAATCATGTGATGAAGCATGAATTATACCAGAAAAAATCTCACAAAGTGTGCAGGGTATACTTCCATTGCTCGATATACATTATGTCACCGCCAGGACCATGACCGTTACAAGCAATAAAAACCATATCACAACGAGCCACTTTTTTAATCACCGTGAAAGGACAGGATTGCCTTTGCATTGCCCACTAAGGATTCTTTTTTGATGAAATTATAGACCAATTTCTCTGGCAATCATATACCACCCCCCTGAATACCGTGACCATACCTTGCTACTATGACAATACCTTTAATTTTCACTCCTTTGCCTCACCATCGATCTCTTATTCTCTTTATTTTTCCCCAAAAACAATATATAATAAGACGTTGAATATAAAAAAAGTATTCCAAGGACATATGGCATTGTTTTTCCTTGCCTCATAACGGTGAAATGCTTATCGGCTGTTGAAGGAAAATCCGCCTCTTTCCTGTAACCTTGCTCCTTCGCAGGGCGACTCCAAACACAAGACACTGATCCCCATTGGACAGAAGAGTGAACAGGACCCCCTATGAAACATCGCTCAATTATTTCAATACTTGCTTCATCACTTAAAATTATCTTGCCGATTCTTGTCCTGGCGGCAGGAGGTGCTGCAGCGGCTTATTTTCAGGCCACAAAACCCATTACCCCGAAATCGCGTCCACAAAGACAGGCGTCCGTTGTTGACGTGATGACCGCTTTACACGGACAGGCAACAACAACCATCACCGGCACGGGAACGATCATTCCGTCTCGTGAGGTTGTTATGCGTCCGGAAGTCTCCGGAACGATCCAAAGCATCTCGCAAGAATTCAACCCCGGCGATCAGGTACAACAAGGGGAAGTGATCGTCACGTTAGACCCGTTTGACTATGAAGCGGAAGTCAAAGTCAAAGAAGGTGAACTCGACGTGGCTGAAGCCGACTTGGCTATTGAGAATGGACACCAGAGCATTGTCAAAGACGAACTCTCCAGCTTACGCCGAGCATCGTCCTTAACCATTCACGAAACATCGCTGATCCTACGGAAGCCCAACCTCAAACAGGTTGTCGCCAAGGTCAATATGGCCAAAGCTGAATTGGAAAAAGCCAAACGGGATCTGGAACGGACAAAAGTCAAAGCGCCGTTTACCGGTATCGTCATCTCGCGCGATGTGGCGCAAGGCTCGCGGGTAAGTGAATCGGATACGCTCGGTACGCTTGTTGCCACGGATGAATATTGGATTGAGGCTGCTATTCCCATGGATAAAGTGGTCAGCCTTGATCTGAGTTCATCGGAAGGTGCACCGGCAAAAGTACGTACGCAAACCGGAGAATGGCAGGGTCGTGCGCTCAGGCTGACCGGAAACCTGAGTGAAAATACATTGATGGCCAAAGTCCTTATCGCCGTCAAAGATCCCCTTGGCCACGACGTGAATAACGGGAAACCGCCCTTGCTTTTGGACGACTATGCAACCGTAACCATTACCGGTCGTTCTCTTGAAAATGTTGTTGAAATTCCTCGACTTGCTTTACGTGAAGATGAAACCGTCTGGATTTTAAAAGACGGTCAGCTCGACATCCGCAAGGTTAATACGGCCTGGAAAAACGATAAGCAGGTTTTTATCAAAGGTGGTCTGAAAGAAGGAGAAACCATTGTCACATCCGATCTCGGTGCTCCGGTTGCCGGCATGGCACTGACTACGGCCGAAATCGTCAAAGCCTCGGACAGTCCGACTCCTCAGCCTACTGAAGATAAAGAGGATTCCTAATGCATACCGATGATCGGAACTGTCCCGATACCTCCCCGAATAAACGCACCGGTCCGATAGCATGGATGGCGGGAAACTCCGTTGCCGCCAATATTTTGATGCTTCTCCTGCTTGTAGGCGGTTTTATTGTTGCCAACAACGTCAAGCAAGAAGTCTTTCCCGAATTCTCCACCGATATGGTAAGAATAATTATTGCCTATCCTGGAGCCGGGCCGGAAGAAGTCGAATCCGGTGTCGTTTTAGCCGTCGAAGAAGCCATCCAAGGTTTGGAGGGCATAAAAAAAATTGAGTCCACGGCATCGGAAGGTTCAGCAGTAATCACTGTCGAAGCCTTGACAGGTGCCGATGTCACGTTGCTCTGGCAAGACATCAAAGCTGAAGTCGATCGCATCACCACATTTCCCGAAGAAATCGAAGAACCGCAGGTTGCCATCGCCGAACGACATCGGGAAGTCCTCTCATTTGCTTTGTCCGGGGACACGAGCGAACGCGCCTTGCGTGAAAAGGCTGAGCAGATACGTGACCAACTCCTTCTCAACTCAAACATCACCCAAGTGGAACTGAGTGGCGTTCGTGACTACGAAATTATTGTCGAAGTGCCGCATTCAGTCTTGCGACGATACGGTGTGACACTCAACGACGTCGCGAATCGCATAGCCAACAACTCCGTGGAACTTGGCGGCGGCAGTTTGAAAACAGCGGGTGGCGAAGTCCTCCTTCGTGTGGATGATAAACGTGAAACAGGACGAGGGTATAGCCAGCTCCCGTTGTTGACCGGTGAAGACGGAAGCCGCATTCACCTTGACGATGTGGCGACCGTCAAAGACGATTTTGAAGACACGGACAGTTGGGCGACGTTTAACGGCAAGCCCGCGATCATGATCGAAGTCTATCGTGTTGGTGACCAGACTCCGATCCAGGTTGCCGATGCTGCCCGCAAAGTTGCCGATCAAGTCAACCAGGAACTCCCGAAAGGACTCCATCTTGATGTGTTGCGTGACAGTTCGGAGGTCTACCGCCAACGCGCCGACTTGCTTTTAAGTAACGCCTATACCGGCTTGGCGCTTGTTTTTGTCTGTCTCGCCTTGTTTCTCGAGATCCGGCTCGCATTCTGGGTCAGTTTGGGAATTCCCATTTCGTTCCTTGGCTCGTTTCTTATTCTTCCGGCTTTTGGATTCAGCATCAACATGATCACCATGTTTGCCTTTCTCGTCACCTTGGGGATTGTGGTCGATGATGCCATTGTGGTGGGTGAAAACGTCTACCACCATCGCAGCCTGGGGAAAAGCCGACTGCAAGCTGCTATCGATGGCTCTCGGGAAGTGGCCATGCCGGTTGTCTTCAGCGTTCTCACCAACGTCATCGCTTTCTTGCCACTCTATTTTGTCCCCGGTATAATGGGAAAAGTTTTCAGGACCATCCCCGTCGTCGTTGTGGGTGTTTTCACGATATCGCTTATTGAAAGTCTTTTCATTCTTCCCGCCCACCTCGGGCATGGCGACCCGCGCCCCATGCCCGGCCCACTCGCATGGTTGGGAAGAAAACAAACCCAATTCAGCGAGGGCGTGGAATCATTCATTGCCAATCGCTTTGCCCCACTCCTCCGTTGGTGTCTCAACCAGCGCTATCTCGTCATTTCCATCGGTATCGCCATTTTGATCACCACGGTCAGTTATGTTGCCTCCGGTCGCATGGGGATTGTGCTTTTCTCCAAAATCGAGTCGGACTATGCCTATGTTGAAGCGGAACTCCCGTACGGCAGCGCCACTGAGCGCGTACGTACTGTTCAGAATAAACTTGTTGCCGCTGCAGAAAAGGTCGTGAAAGAATCGGGTGGAGAGGCATTGTCCCGTGGTATTTTTTCGGTTGTCGATGAAAATGTTGTCAAAGCACGAATATTTCTCACGCCTCCGGAAGAACGTCCCTTCGGAACAGCCGAAATAACCCGGCGTTGGCAGCAAGCAACTGGCATTATCCCTGGCCTCGAAACAATCAGTTTTGAATCCGACCGTGGCGGTCCAGGCTCGGGTAAAGGACTTTCCGTCCAGCTCTCGCACCGAAACCGTGACCAACTCGAAGCAGCCGGTGAAGACCTTGCCGCACAGATATCGAAATATAGCGGGGTGAGTGATATTTACGATGGATCGGCCAGAGGCAAACGACAGTATGATGTCAGTCTGTTGCCTGCCGGTGAGCGTATGGGCCTCACCTCACGAGAAATCGGGAATCAGATTCGAGCCTCCTTTTACGGAGCCGAGGCATTACGTCAACAGCGTGGCCGCAACGAGGTGACCGTTCGTGTCCGTCTGCCGGAAAATGAACGGACGACCGAATCCACGCTGGAAGATCTTGTCCTGACCACACCATCGGGAGGAGAAATCTATTTGCGGGATGCCGCGAAACTCACCCCGAGCCAAGCCTACACATCGATAATGCGCACCGATAGCCGACGAACGATCACGGTCACCGCCAATGTACGCCCGCAATCCCAGGCCGAAAATATCATTAACTCCATGAAGAAAGATATTCTGCCTGAACTGATGCGCAAGTATCCCGGTCTGAACTTCAGTTTTGGAGGCCGTCAGGCTGATTTACGCGAAAGTTTGCAGAGCTTGAAAACAGGCTTCTTCCTTGCGTTATTGGCCATTTATGCCTTTCTCGCAATACCGTTTCGCAACTACTTTCAGCCGCTTATCATCATGTTTTGCATCCCCTTCGGCATCATCGGTGCCATTTTCGGACACCTTGCCATGGGCTACTCCTTGAGTCTCATGAGTATGTTCGGAATCATCGCCCTGTCCGGGGTTGTGGTCAATGATTCGCTCGTCCTCATCGACTTCTCCAACCGTCGCAGGCTCGAAGGACTGACAGCACTGGAAGCAATTCTTGATTCAGGGAGACAGCGGTTTCGCCCCATTCTCCTCACAACTCTGACCACGTTTGGGGGTCTCGCGCCTATGATATTCGAAACCTCGCGTCAGGCGCGATTTCTTATTCCTATGGCCATTTCATTGGGATTCGGTATCCTGTTTGCCACCTTCATCACCCTGCTTTTGGTGCCGTGTCTTTATATCGTGCAGGAAGACATCCACAATCTGTTCACATCATCGAAGCCAGCCGCCAACGTGAAGCTTAAAAACATCGAACAAGTCTAAGTTTTTCAAATCTCCAAGGGCCAGAGGAAGAGAAATTTGCCCTTTCCCTGGCCCCATGTCCTTCCTCTCTCACTGCAATTCACGGAAAAAAATGATAGAATGTCGTATTTCCGATTGTCTCTCGAGAAAATATCGCGTTATCATAAATACCAGTAAAAAGTTTTTGAAGGAGGGATGGGGTCTCTGCACTC
Source organism: Desulfovibrio inopinatus DSM 10711 (assembly GCF_000429305.1). Taxonomy (NCBI): domain Bacteria; kingdom Pseudomonadati; phylum Thermodesulfobacteriota; class Desulfovibrionia; order Desulfovibrionales; family Desulfovibrionaceae; genus Desulfovibrio; species Desulfovibrio inopinatus. Next base: position 46,179 of record NZ_AUBP01000017.1, on the reverse strand, counting down.
ACTTTCACAGGGGAACTTTCCCCGTGAAAGTGAGTGCAGAGCCGTCGGAGACATTTATTTTTCATTTCAAGGAGATGCCTGCACATGGAATATCGCACTGAAACCGACAGCTTGGGCGAAGTTCAAGTCCCGGCCGATCGCCTGTGGGGCGCACAGACTCAGCGGTCATTGGAACATTTCAGCATCGGCGATGACCTCATCCCGCGAGAAATGATTCAGGCGTATGCCTATTTGAAAAAAGGCACCGCTTTAGCCAATGCTGAACAAGGACGACTGGGAAAAGAACAAGCCAAACTCATTATACACGTCTGCGATGAAATTCTCGACCATCAACACGACGATATGTTCCCCCTGCATGTTTGGATGACGGGAAGCGGCACGCAGTTCAATATGAATGTCAATGAAGTTATCAGTAATCGCTGTTGTCAACTTGCCGACACCCCACTGGGATCGAAAACACCGGTCCACCCCAATGATCACGTCAACATGTCGCAATCGAGCAATGACAATTTCCCTTCGGCCATGTGTATTGCCGCGGCCTTGGGAGTGACACAACACCTCGTGCCGGCAGTGGCGTTTTTACGAGAAGGTTTGAAACAAAAACAAGACGAATTCAAAGACATCGTCAAAATCGGTCGCACCCACTTGCAGGACGCGACGCCATTAACATTAGGTCAGGAATTTTCCGGCTATGTCGGCATGCTCGACGATAACATGAAGCGACTGGAAGAATGTATTCCCGGTGTCTGCCGTTTGGCATTGGGCGGCACAGCAGTCGGGACCGGCATCAATGCCGCCCCCGAATTCGCCGATGCTGCGGCCAAACATATTGCCGAATTGACCGGACAGACGTTTCTCTCAGCCCCCAATAAATTCACGGTGCAAGGCTCGCATGACGACCTGGTACACCTCTCCGGAGCGCTACGGACGCTTGCCGTTTCACTTTTTAAAATCGCTAATGATATCCGTTTATTGTCGTGTGGACCGCGCGCCGGATTCGCCGAATTGATTCTCCCTTCCAACGAACCGGGATCGTCCATCATGCCGGGCAAGGTCAATCCCACACAATGCGAAGCCCTGGCCATGGTGGCCGCTCAGGTCATGGCAAACGACGTCGCCGTTGGATTTGGCGGCGCCAGCGGATATTTGGAAATGAATGTCTATAAGCCGCTCATAATCTTCAATATCATGAAGTCCATCCGTATCATGTCGGATTCCGTGAAGAACTTCCGAAAATATCTTGTGGATGGTGTCGTCGCCAATACGAAAAAGATTGAATACTTCGTTGAGCGTTCACTCATGCTCGTCACGGCGTTGAGCCCGGTTGTCGGCTACGACAAAGCATCCGAAATTGCTCACCATGCACTGGACAAAGACCTCTCCCTCCGTGAAGCGGCCCTGGAGCTGGGTTACGTCAGTGAAGAAGAATTCGATCGGGTTGTTGATCCGAAAAAAATGACCGCCCCGTATGTAGCCAAAGACAAATAGTCATTTCACTCCCTGCGCTTTTTTGGAGGTATAGTAATGGCGACGACGCAAAAACATGGCCGAGACATCCTATGCGATCCGGAAACCAATAAATCAACCGCCTTCTCCGAAGCCGAAAAAGAACACTATGGATTGATCGGCCTTGTTCCCGACATCGTTGAAGACATCGAGACGCAATTACAGCGCGTCATGATGCAGCTTGATCATAAAACGAGCGATATTGACCGTTATATCTATCTCGTCAACCTGCTCGATCACAACGAGACCCTGTTCTACAAGACCATCATGTCGGACCCGACACGATTTCTCCCCATTGTCTACGACCCGACGATCGGCGAAGCCTGTCTCAAATTCGGCCATATCTATCGCCAACCCCGCGGTATGTATCTGTCCATCACGCGCAAAGGAATGGTGGAGCAGATATTGCGCAACTGGCCGGGGCAGGATGTGCGTTTTATTTGCGTCACCAACGGAGGCCGCATTCTCGGATTGGGAGACCTTGGGGCCAATGGCATGGGGATTCCCATCGGCAAATTGCAACTCTACACGGCCGCGGCCGGTGTTCCGCCTGAAGGCCTGCTTCCCATGTATCTCGATGCAGGAACAAACAATGAAACCCTGCTCAGCGATCCGCTCTATCTCGGTCTGCGCCAACACCGTCCCCTGAGTGAAGAACTCTATGCCTTTGTCGATGAATTCGTTGACGCCGTCCAAAAAGTCTTTCCGGATTGCTGCATTCACTTCGAAGACTGGACCGGTGCCGATGCCGTCCATTTGCTTGAACGCTACCGAGACAAGGTCTGTTGCTATAACGATGACGTGCAAGGAACGGCCGGCATCACCCTGACCGGCATGATTAACGCCTGCAAAGTCAAAGGCACACGACTTCGCGACGAATCCTTTCTCTTCCTCGGAGCCGGGTCTGCTGGCATCGGCTTGAGCAATCTGTTGTGTTCGGCGCTGGTCGAGGAAGGGTTGAGCCTGGACGAAGCCCGCAGCCGAGTCCACATGTTCGACCTCAACGGCCTGCTTGAAGATTCGCGCACCGATTTATTCGACTTCCAACGCCCCTACGCGCATCCTCATGCCCCCATGCCGCGCAACGCTTTTGTACAGGCAATCGACGAATTCAAGCCGACAACACTGATCGGCGTCAGCACCACCGGGGGCGCATTCGGCAAGGACGTCATAGAAGCCATGAGCCGCGTCAACGAGCGTCCCGTCATCCTGGCTCTCTCCAATCCGACAGAGAAGGCTGAATGCACGGCCGAACAGGCCTATACATGGAGCAACGGCAAAGCCCTCTACGCCGCAGGGGTGCAGTTCCCGCCGGTTTCGTTAGGCGGCAAGACCTTTCTCCCCGGCCAAGCCAACAACTTCTACATCTTCCCGGCCGTCGGCATGGCTATCTACGCCACACGCGCCAAACGAGTCACCGACCAAATGTTCATCGAAGCCGCCCGCGCCGTAGCCGACCAAGTCACCGACGAACAACGCGCTCAGGGCCTGCTCTACCCCATGCAATCCAATATCCTCGAAACAGAAATCCAAACCGCCATTCGGGTGGCACGTCTTGTTTTCGAAAGCGGATTAGCAGGAGTGCATAGACCAGAAAATCTCGAAGCCTTTATTCGCGGGCATGTGTATGTGCCGGAGTATGGTGGGTAAGAAAATATCAGTCCCAGGGGAGAACACGCTCCCCTGGGATCCAACAGTATCATTTCATACGACTTTTCGTTTTATCATACAGCATATCAAAAGCACCTTTTCCAAACTTCACGAGTTTTTTCCCTCTCTCAAGAAACTCCTGCGCACTGGGATTCTGGCCTTGGAGTGTTTCCCCGAAGGTTTTGGCCTCGCTACGTTTGTGCTGCGTATTTCCCGAATCACGAAAAAAAGTTTTACTTTTCTCATTGAAATCATACACTTTATCGTATGCTTTTTTGAGTTGTGCCGATGGAATAATCTGGAGCAAAACACCATTCTCTTTATGTTGGCATCCACGAATGCCCACAATACTGAGAGGTGCCGACGCTGACCAATTTGATATTTTCGGCTTCAACATCTGTTGAATAACTTCGAGTTCGCCCAGTTGGATTGTCACGGTCTGATTGGTTTCATCAAATTCAGCGTACTGCTTCAAGTTCGTTTGGTTGAGCGAATGGCGTGCCAGGCTTCCCACCAATGCAGAACCGACGCCACAAAGAACTTTGCCAAGAGTGTCTTGGCCGATTGGCGTTTCTTCAAGAATGCGAAGCACCAAGACTTGCGTTTGATCCGTTAACACCAACGTTTCAACAGCAAGTCGCAAATGGAGCGCAACGCCCCCGCCAAATCGTTTCCCTTCAAGCTCGACGTCTATGCCGTCAGCATGGCAGCGGAGGTCTTTCAAAAATGGCTGTATATCTTCAATCTTCTCTAGTTCACGCCGAAGTGTTTCCTGCGAGATGTGAAGTTGTCCTTCCCGAATATGGGCAAAGGCTTGGGAGGTGATATTGTCTTGCAACAGACGCGTCATCCCCTCTTGGTGTCCTGAAATAGCCGATAATGCCTTTTGCAACGTATCATAAAGAGGCATTGCTGCTCCTTGTGCTTAAATCCTGTCGTAAACTTCATCTCTGCAACACATATAGTCGTGTTCTGCGTCGTCACGGCTTTTTCCAAAGCCGTTGGCCGAGACGGACGCTTTCCGTGTCTATGCCTCATCAGGTGTTCGATCGTCCAGACTCGAAAGATCGACAAAATCACCTTGGCGCTGTTCTTGCTTTCTCTTTACGCATTGCAGCCATGGTACGACACCTGTCATGGCATCACGGTCTGACGAGGGGAGAAAAAACGTGGCAAATACAATCGATATCACCTTGATTGCTAACGCTGGCGTCATGGTTGAACAAAATGGAACAGGATTGCTGGTGGATGGAATGCATCACGAAGGCGGCCATCCCTTCAGTCGTGTTCCTCAAAGCGAAATGGCCTCTATGCGAGATAGCGCACCACCATTCGAACATCTCGATTATCTCTTGTTTACACACGAACATCCGGACCATTTTACCCCCGGATACGTATTGGAATATCTTCGCCACCGTCCCATCCAAGGACTTCTTCTGCCGGACGAGACCGGCGGCTCAGCAGATTATGCCGACTTGCTCGGCCATGTTCGAAAACAGAACATCCCGCATCATACATTTGGATTGGAACCAGGACAAACCCGACACGTTAGGCTCGCCGAGCATCTCCATATCACTGCCATCGGTACCCTCCACATGGGACCGCAATATCAAGATGTCCGCAACGACTGTTTTCTCGTTGCACTAAACGGTATGAACATTCTTTTCACCGGAGACGCCGACCATGTCGCCGAGTACTACGAAAACGCACTGCACAATGTGAGGCTCGACGCGGTATTCGTGAATCCCATTTTCTACCACAATCCCCACGGGCAACATATTATCAACACGATCTTCCGACCGCGACACGTCATTATCTATCACATGCCCTTCGCCGAAGATGACACCATGAATTTCACCTATATGGTGGGACGCGACCAAGAAAAACACAAGAATCCACGCGTACAGGTGCATGTTCTTGGAGAACAACGACAACGTCTTCGGTTATACGGTGCAACCTAATCACGACGACACATAATGCTCTTTATACGACGTCGCGCATCCTCGAAACGAATCATGAATTCTGTATTGAATGGGATGTCCTATTCTCATAAACAATTTCTATCATGATATACCCAGATCAATCCGACAATGAATCTATAGCAAGCACCTTGGCATACATCTCATTGGCTTTCAAAATCTCTCCATTGTGCTTAAGCAAATCAGCAAGGCGAGTATACAAGCCTTTGTCATCTTCTTTCCATAAAATAGCATCGCGCATTTTCTGGATAGCTCTCACAATGTCACCTTGTTTTTCATACACATGACTCAGTTGAATATGTGGAGAGGAAACTCGCTCATTCAATTGGATGGCTTTGCAGAAGGCTTCTTCCGATTTTTCAAGATCCCCGATCCTCAACAAAATCCTTCCAAGGTGATTATAAGAAGCGTGATCGTCATGCTTCAATGCAATGGCACATTGAATCTCATCGAGCGCTTTCTTGTTATTCCCTTGTCGGGCATACACATGACTCAGGGAGACATGGGGAGAGTGAACTCGTGAATTCAATTGGACAGCTTTACAAAATGCTTTTTCCGCACTTGCAAGGTCACCTGACTTTATAGAAAGAAGTCCCAACTGATTATAGAAAGAAAAAACATTTTCTTTTAATTCAATTGAACATTTAATTTCACATATAGCCGACTTGAAATCTCTTTCTTTTTCATAAATGCGACTAAGATGAAAATGCGGAAGAGGATTCTCTCTATCGAGCTGAGCAGCTTTTAAAAAAGATTCCTTTGCTCTCAAACCATCATTATTGTCCATACAGAGAGATCCAAGACAACTATAAAGATCATAATCATCATGTATTATAGTAATTGCATTATCGATAACCTCTATCGCTTTTTTATAATTACTTTGCTGAGCATACACATGGCTCAATTGAATATGTGAAGAAGAGGCTCGTGGATTTAATTGAATAGATTTACGAAAAGCTCCTTCTGCTTTTTCAAGGTTACCAACCTCCTTACAAAGCACACCTAACTGATTATACAGCCTATAGTCATCATCCTGCAATTCAATAGCATATCGAATCACCTCCATTGCTTTTCCGTTATCCCCTTGTCGTGAATAAATTTGGCTCAGTACAAAAAGAGGGGCAGCAGAGTTTGGAAAAAGACGGAGCGCTTCTTTGCAATATTTTTCAGCTTCATCAAAACGCCCCATGCTTAAAAGTTGTCGCGAGAGAGAGAGTTCCTTTGTGTTGAAAGCTCTAGGAGAGATATCTGCACTTTTTTCTAATAGTTTTAACGCCTTTTCAGGTTCTCCCTTCAAATATGTAACCAACGCAAGAAGTTGGCACGAGAGATTACTTGAAGGATTAAGACGCAACGCTTTTTCTGTTAATATCTGAGCAAGACGAAGATCTTTCAACTTTGTCACAACGTACATTATAAGAAAATTAATTTGAGAATAGTCAGCCAAAGGACCAAGAGCGAACAAGACACCTTCATATATCGATTCATCTGTTTCTGCATTCACTATATCACTTCGAATTGAATTCCACTGCACAACATCTTTTCGTGGAGCGAATGCACCAGACTTAACATCTCGCAGAAAAGAGCAAGAAAAATCAATATATCTGTTAAATACATTATATGAATTACAAATATCAACAACAGACTGTACATCATTAACAGTCCATAGTGCTTTAAACCGAGATTGTGATTCTTTTCTATAACATTTATCTTCACATCGTCTCTCCCATTCATCATCTTTTTCAAGACTCAGAAACTGAGAAACTCTATGGAGCTCTCGCCTTGGATTTTCTATAAAATCATCATGATATATGACAATATATTCCTTTCTCTCCAAAAGAGTGGACATAATATCGGCATTTGCCTTCACTATATTCTTAAAAATACTTACAACTTTCGCCAAAGATGCATTTTGTCTATAAGTCATTGTTGAGATGGTATCAATCGGATTTCTTACGTAATGAATAAATTTAATATCTACAGAAACTATAGATCTTAATCGTTGCAACAGAAATGGATAATTTAGCAATAATTGTGTCGTCCCAGCACCTTTCTTATTTCCTACACATTGAACCACATCATGTGATACTTGTGCCTCTGGAATTATTTTATAATCGTATGATTCCCATATGTAATTCAAATTATTGCAGAAATGATCATTCACACTGACAATATCATCAACAATTTGTCCAAATGTAATGTCATTTTCGTACAATAATGAATGCAAAAAAGAAGACTCATGCGATACGACTGCATCTTTTCTTGAATTTATACATTGTCCAAGAAATGAGTGCCCACTCCTTGGATACCCAAAAAACAACAAGAAACTGTTTATCTCAGAATATTGCATGACATTGTCCCATTTTATTACGCTAGGCATTTACTAAAACAAAATCAACCGCTTAATGCAGTAGAACTCTCTATGGTAACTCATAGCCAAATCAAAAAACTGCCAGCACAAAGCACAACCCTTTCAAATCAGTCGAAAAATCTCCTTCCCTAAAAGACGTAGTGGATTCATCCCTTTCTTGCATTACGCATCTATCAAGGATGTTTTACACAAACAATAGAAACTCCACGCAATCGCAATCGCAATCAAGAGAGTGGAGCTATCCCCCGGACTCTTTTCCAGACTTCTTCTTTTCTTGATTTTTAAAAAATGACTCTTCGAGCCTTGACACTCTGCACTTTCCTAGACAGAATGGTCCGACCAAAACGAAGCGAGAAAAAAACACATCCGATCATCTTGCTGTTTATCTCTCAATTTCCTTAAAAAAAACCTGAAAAGGTCGAACCATTATGGCCAAGATTTTGGAAATGTCGGACCAAGAAACACTGTTCGTTCCCGTCACCGGAGGACGTGCCAGTGAAGAAGTGATTTTACAGATTGAAGCGGCAATTCTCGACGGAAAGATAAAACCCGGCGAGAGTTTGCCGAGTGAGCGCGACTTGCAGCACCGGTTCGAAACGAGCCGTGGTGTTGTGCGCGAGGCATTGCGGGCACTGAAGGAAAAAGGCCTGCTTGAAATTCGCAAAGGAGCCAAGGGGGGTGCCTTCGTCAAAAACATCGACGTTGTCACGATCAGTCAATCTTTGGCTCTGTTTCTCAAGCAGCGGAACATCAGCCCCAATTGCATTATCGAGTTTCGCGAAAGCCACGACCGTATCATCACGACCATGGCCATTACCAAAGGTACAGACGAAGAAAAGGCGGAGCTTATCGCATTGGCAAGTCGACTGGAAGACGTCTTGACCCAGGACACGCCCGACTTAGCATCTGCGTCTGAAATGGACCGTGATCTGAATATCTTGTTGGCGAAAATGACCAAAAATCCCATCTTTGAATGGGTTATGCAGGCCATGCAGCTTGGCTTCACCTCCTTGGATGACCTGCTTTATGCCGATCCTGAATTTCGGGCCGCCACGGCCGGCAACTGGACCGATACGGCCAAAGCCATTGCCGAAGGAGACCCATTGAAAGCCCTCTCATTTACCGGCTTCCACTACGTCATGCTGCGCCGTTGCATCGCCAGTGTGCAGCAGAAGCAATCCATGAACCTCTAATACCAGGCCTCCACCTGGCCCTTATATCAAGGATCAAGGAGGGACTCCCCCTTGCCGCCGGAGGCCCCATCGACGACCGATCCCCCAATATGTCGGCTGATCGTTTCAAAGGAGTATTGTTTATGAAAAACTACGATTTCATCATCGTCGGCGGCGGTTCCGCCGGCAGTGTTCTGGCTAACCGTTTGAGCGCCAACCCCAAGAACAAAGTTCTCGTCCTTGAAGCCGGTCCGCCGGATTACCGGTTCGATTTCCGTATCCATATGCCTGCCGCCCTCACTTATCCGCTAGCTGGCAAGACCTATAACTGGTGGTATGAATCCGAGCCCGAGCCGTACATGCACAACCGCCGCGTCTATCAGCCTCGCGGCAAAGTCCTTGGTGGTTCAAGCTGCATCAACGGAATGATCTACATCCGCGGCAATGCCATGGATTATCAGAAATGGTCGAAAAACGACGGCCTGGAAGACTGGGATTACGCTCACTGCCTGCCCTATTTTCAACGTTTCGAAACGCACATGAGTGGCGCCTCCGCCTACCAAGGCGTCAGCGGCCCGCTGTATATCCATACCCCCGAATGCGATAACCCGCTGTTCGATGCTTTTTTCAAATCCGTTCAAGAAGCCGGATACCCGCTCACAGATGACGTCAACGGCTACCAACAAGAAGGCTTTGCCCATTTCGACGCCACGATTTACCGCGGACGCCGTTGGAACGCGGCGCGGGCCTATGTCCACCCGGTGAAAAATCGCTCTAACCTCAAAGTGATTTGCCGGGCGCAAGCACTGCGTATCCTGTTCGAAGGCAACACAGCCGTGGGTGTGGAGTACGCCAAAGGCAAAAAGGTCTACACGGCCAAGGGCGGCGAAATCATAAGCTGCGGCGGCGCCATCAACTCACCGCAATTGCTCCAGTTGTCCGGCATCGGCAACGCTGAAGAACTGAAAGGCCACGGCATCAATGTGGTCCATGACCTGCCCGGTGTTGGGGAGAATCTCCAAGACCACCTTGAAGTTTACGTTCAATACGCCTGCAAAAAGCCGGTCAGCCTCTACCCCGCTCTCCAATGGTGGCGTCATCCGTTTATCGGTTTCCAATGGCTCTTCCAACGCAAGGGGACCGGAGCCAGCAACCACTTTGAAGCCGGTGGATTTATCCGCAGTAATGATCGGGTGGAATATCCCAACTTGCAGTATCACTTCCTGCCCATTGCCATTCGTTACGACGGCTCTGTTGCCGAGCAAGGGCATGGCTACCAGGTCCACGTCGGCCCCATGAACACGGACGTACGCGGGCATGTCAAACTCAAGTCCTCCGATCCCAAAACCTACCCGGCCGTGCAGTTCAACTACCTCTCGACGGAACAAGAACGCCGCGAGTGGGTTGAAGCCATTCGGGTAACGCGCAACATCATGACGCAGCCCGGATTCGATGAATTCCGCGGTGCTGAAACCGCGCCCGGCGATCAGTGCCAGACCGACGAAGAAATTCTCGATTTCGTGGCCCGTGAAGGCGAGTCCGCCTACCATCCGAGCTGCACCTGTAAAATGGGGTATGACGACATGGCCGTCGTGGATTCCAACCTCAAAGTCCATGGGGTAGAAAATCTGCGCGTCGTCGATGCCTCCATCATGCCGTCCATCACTAACGGGAACATTTACGCCCCAGTCATGATGATTGCAGAAAAAGCCGCCGATGCCATCTTAGGTAATACCCCGGCTCAACCAAACACGGCACCATTTTACAAACACGAAAAGTAAAGAAGGAAGAAGAGGAATGCCTCCGGCGGTTGGGGAGGGAACAGGTGAGTTTTTGGCCTTTTTAAGAAAAGGGTTCTTTCACCTCCCCAAACCCCACCCCCTTTTCCAAAAACTTTAGCGAAATGAATGTGGTGCCGCTTACCACAAACCACATTCATACATTAAACACCTTGAAATCGTTAAAAGTTTTTGAAGATTCTCAAGAAACTTTTTTCAAAAAGTTTCTTGAGCCGCCGGAGGCATTCCCTCCTTCCTCACAAACACATGAGGACACCATGAACCAAGAATTCTTGCGCACCATGCATATCGACGGTCAGTGGGTTGAAGCTCAATCCAAGACCGTGCGTGACATCATCAATCCCTATGACGGGTCCATTATAACGCAGGCGGTTGAAGGTGATCGTGAAGACGCCAAAGCCGCGATTGCGGCAGCCCGCAAGGCGTTCGATGACGGCGACTGGGCAACATCCCCGGCCGCTGATAGGGGCGCCTTGCTCAACAAGCTGGCCGATCTCATTCGACGCGATCATGAAGAACTGGCCACCCTCGAAAGTTTGGATACCGGCAAAACCGTTGAGGAAAGCCGCTGGGATATGAACGATATTGCCGGCATCTTTACGTATTTTGCCGGCCTTGCCGATAAAGACGGCGGCGAAATCATTGCCTCGCCGATCCCCGATTCGAGCAGTCTCGTCGTGCGTGAGCCCGTCGGGGTGTGCGGCCAGATTTCACCCTGGAACTATCCACTGTTGCAGGCCGCGTGGAAGCTCGCTCCCGCCTTGGCCGCGGGCTGTACGGTGGTCATGAAACCGAGCGAAATCACTCCGCTGACGACATTCAAGACCATGCAACTCGTCGAAGAAGCCGGATTCCCGGCCGGCGTAGTCAATCTCGTACTCGGCCCCGGTCCCACGGTAGGTGCCGAACTCGCCGAAAGCCACCTCGTTGACCTCATCTCCTTCACCGGCGGTGCAGCAACAGGCAAAAAGATCATTGCGGCCGCGGCTGGCAACGTCAAAAAGATAGCCCTCGAACTCGGCGGGAAGAATCCGCACATCATTTTTGATGATGCCGATTTCGATGTTGCCGTGGATCATGCGTTGAATGGCGTTTTCTTCCATGCCGGTCAGATTTGCTCGGCTGGAACACGCCTTATCGTACATGAAGCCATTCACGACCGCTTTGTTGACGCGCTGGCTAAACGCATGGCCAATATCACACTCGGTAATGCTTTTAACGACGCAACTCGCATGGGCCCGCTTATTTCGGCGACGCACCTTGAAAAGGTCGAATCATATATCGATATCGCGAAAGGGGAAGGAGCCAAGCTCGTGCTTGGGGGCAGTCGTCCCAGTGATCCGGCGTTGGCGAATGGATTCTTCTATCTGCCCACGCTCTTTACCGAATGCACCAGCTCCATGCGCATCGTGCAGGAAGAGGTGTTCGGTCCGGTCATCACCGTGGAGAAATTCACTGAAGAAGACGAAGCCGTCGCACTGGCCAACGATACGATTTACGGTCTGTCCGGTGGATTCCGAACCAAAGATCCTGATCGTATCGCGCGTGTTTCCCGAAAGTTGCGTTTTGGCACCGTATGGGTCAATGATTTTAATGTGTATTTCACGCAAGCGCCCTGGGGCGGCTACAAGCAATCGGGCATGGGCCGCGAACTCGGGAAGATCGGGCTTGAGGAATACACCGAAGTCAAACATATCTTCCAAAATCATAACCCCGCGGCGTTGAACTGGTTCTAACCGGTCAGGCCGTGTCATTCAGCCAACCCAACGTGTTTCAGGCGGAGCGGTTCATAGTCCTTAACGGGGAAGAGCCGCTCCTGTATCCAGCATCGTAACCCAGGAGTGTCAATGTTCACCCGAATGTCCCGTCGTCTTATTGTCGCGTTGTCCCTGTTGATTGTCTTCACCCTCAGCACCGTGGCACTGGCCTCGGATAAAATCCGCATCGCCAGCGTGAGCTGGACCGGCGTCACCATCAAAACCGATCTTGCCGTCACCATTCTCGACCAACTCGGCTACAATGCCGAAAATCTCCTTGTCTCTGTTCCGGTCGCCTATCAAGCTATGTCCACCGGTGACGCCGATGCCTTTCTCGGCAACTGGATGCCGTCCATGAAGACCCTGGCCGACAAATACTTTCAAGATGGTTCCGTTGTGCAACTCTGCCCCAACATGACCGGAGCCAAATACACCCTGGCCGTACCGACCTACGAATACGAAGCCGGTCTGAAAAATTTCAGCGATATCGCCAAGTTCGCTGACAAGCTCGACCATAAAATTTATGGCATCGAGGAAGGCAACGACGGCAATATCATCATCGAGAACATGATCAAAAAGAACATGTTCAACTTGGGCAATTTCAAACTTGTGGCTTCCAGTGAAATCGGCATGCTCGGTGAGGTCCACAGCTTCGTCAAAGACAAAAAGTGGATCGTCTTCCTGGGGTGGGCACCGCATAGCATGAACGAAAATATCGACATGAAATACCTCGACGGAAGCACGGACGAAACCTTCGGCCCCGATAATGGCTCGGCCACCGTCTATACCAATGTCCGCAAAGGTTTCACCAAAGACTACCCCAACCTGACCGTGTTCCTCAAAAACTTCACCTTCCCCGTCGCCATGATGAACCAAATCATGGTCGAACTAAAAAAAGATCAAAACCAAAAACCCGTCAGCGCCGCGCTCCACTGGCTCAAAAGCCATCCCGATATGTACAAAGGCTGGCTCAAAGACGTCAAAACCAAAGACGGCAAACCCGCCCTGCCCGCCTTTGAAGCGTACATGAAGACTGTGGAATAAAAGAGAAGAAACGAAGAAGAAAGAAAAAGGGGAAGGGGGTGTGATGCGCCTACGGCGCGAAAGCATGAAAGGCACGCCTCCGGCGGCTGGTTCTGCACTCACTTTTTGTTCGCAAAAAGTGAGTGCAGAACAGACCCCTTGAGCTGGGGAATGGTATCGGATGAGAATTTTTTGTCAAAATGCACCGGAATCACAAAGCTCAGGAAAATAGAACTGAACGGCATCGGGCGGAAGCCCAATCTCAAGTGGAGCTTTTTGATTCTCGGTTTCCAGCAGACCTTCAGCAAGGAGAAGCTTCACAATATCGCGCGCTTTACGATCTGAGCAGTTGATAACCTCATGGACGCTCCCCTTGGAGAGTTGCCCATAGGTAAAAACATACACGAGAATCCGGGATGCCTCTTTGGGTAAAGGAACTTTCTTCGCCATATACCCTTTGTTACGCACAGTGCAGTATAACTCGATATTTTTGACCGTCGAATCCAAATGTAACAACGCATCCATAAAGCACGCTTGATCCAGGGCCGTCTCCAAAAAGAAAACGCAGAAGTCATACAGTCCCTTTTCAGACAAGTTGCCTCTTCCATCATAATCGCCCTGTCGCCGTGCATCGGCAGCGGACAAAAACAATTTATACTGCTCTTCGGCACGAGCCAATCCCCGACTCATGGTCCACAACCCATACCCATCCAGTTCGGCATATTTGAGATACAAGTCGGAAAAAAGTCGTGCGACCCGACCATTTCCTTCAAGAAAAGGATGAATCCACAGCAAACGGTGATGTGATGCGGCAGCTGTAATGAGGCGCTCGACACCCTTGACTCTCCCCAGCGAATAGACGTCATGGAACCGCTGCAGCAATGGAGAAAGATCCTTGTCATCCGGGGGAATATGTCTCCCCACTTGGACAACATCATGACGAAATTGACCAGGAACAGTGATCACTTCGCGTGTGCCGCCTTTATCCCGCTGAATCAAAAATTCACGAGGAACCTTTTCGAACAACATGCCATGCAACCGGCAAAGAAACGTGGCTGAAGTAATGTCCTGTGCGTTGAGCAAGCGATCCTGCTCAATTGCCGTTTGGGCAGCAATATGTTGTTTGTGAAGCTGCTGAAGACGTCGCGTTTCCTCGTCTTTCGAAGGGCTCACAAGACCCGACTCAATGTCGAGCAACGTCGTACGAATCCCCTCGATAAGATTGGAATAGTAACTGTTCACATGACGAAGCATTGTGCAAATACGCGTGGCAACTCGAGGATGAACACGGCCGGCAATCTTTGCTGACGCTTTGTAGATTGCGAGCGAGAGCGCTTGTAATTCTTCACGACGAGTAGGAACCAGAGGCTCCATTTGATGGACGGTGAGCATATTTTGCCGAAAAAATTTCCGAAATAAATGTTACATTATATACTTATTTCAATGAATATTTATTCTGTTTAACACAAGAAGAGAAGTCATTTTTTCCGAAATATTTGCCGAAATAAATATATAACAAGGTAGGATAGCCATAGGGGGGCAGCCTTCAAAAGACTTCAACTCTAATCCTGCTGGCACAAAGACGGCAAACCCGCCCTGCCGTCTTTGCAGCGTACATGAAGACCGTGGAATAGACTGGAAGAAAAGAAGTATTGAAGAGGGGGTAAGGTGGTACAACTACGACGCTGAAGCGTGAAAGGAACGTCTCGGGAGCAGTTCAGCACTCACATTTTGTTCACAAGGATGAAGGCAGAACATCTATCTCTAGTTGATAACATACGTATTTTTTCTCATCCAATATATTCATTGGAACTCTAGACACAATAGATAATTTATTCTCAACAATCATACAAATCATATATAATGCAATACAATTATTATCAACTACCATATTTATTTATGAAATCAATTCAAACACACACAGAGCGTGTATATATATTTCTATTCTACATAATATCAAGACAAATAATTCTTGTGATGTCTTTTTCGTGAAAAAATTATTTTTTTTGATTGTTTTCAACAATATTGATACATAAACTCAATCCATGAAAAGACAGTATCCGTTGTATGATACGTCTGAAGCCGTCGTAAATATCGAGAAAACAAAGGAGAACAAGATGGCTACCCATCAAATACAGCACATGATTAAGCTCACAGGCGTCACAATAAACGGTGGAACGCTTTCCTGGACAGGGACCACAGACTACGACACGACCAGTAATGTTGTTGACACGAATGACGACAACGACCTCGACCAAAATGTTGACTATTGGAACATCACCTCCTTTCTTTTTTCCGGATACTATATAGAATCAGGTGCTCAGAAGTGGGCAGTCTACACGTCGTCTAGCTATCCAACAAACGCATACATCCCTTTCCAAACGGTCAACTCCCCCGTGACTGCAGGTGCGATTACCCTTGATACGAGTGGCTCCACAACGCTCTACACAACAGAACTCGTCGACGAAATCGTCGTATGTTTCCTCAAAGGAACGACAATCGAAACATTACGGGGTTCTATTGCCGTGGAACATCTGAAAAGAGGAGATGTGCTCGCAGGAAACGCTCCAGGAACACCTGGCGGGACGATAAAGTTCATCCACCGAATGTCCGTTGATAAGCACACTGATTTTTCCAATGTTTTAAGTCTTTATCCCAAACCAGTGCTCTTGAAGGCAGGAAGTCTTGCGGAGAACTCTCCGAACAAGGACCTCTTCGTCTCTCGTGACCACGCGCTTTTTCTCAACAATGAAATATTAGTAGAAGCAAGCGCTTTGGTGAATGGAGAAAGCATTGTATTCCACGACACCAAAGAACCAATAGATTACTACTACCATATCGAATTGGAAGATCATTCCTTAGTCTGGGCCCACAACACGTTATCGGAAAGTTATATCGACAATGTATCTCGCGCTTTATTTGATACATATGAGGAATTCATGTCTCTTTACCCTGAAATGCACGACATGAAAGAGCTCGATTACCCACGAGCAAAATCGTGGCGCCAGATACCACGCCACATCAAAGCATTACTGGAAGAGCGAAAAAACACATTATTCCCCAAAGCTGTCAAAAACGTTGCATAACAACGCGTTGCAGCCCCCATCTTCTTCAGTATTATGAGGAGAGGATGATATATCGGTTTTCAGATTTGATCAGACTGCCTCCCTTTACTGCGGTTGCTTTCTGCTCGATGGAGAAAATTTGTTCATCTTCTCCTCATAAAATTCTTATCATGTATCCAGTCAAGATACCCCTTATAAAATAACCTTTTCGCATCTTGGGAAAGAGGCTGAAAAACGAATTTTGCAGTTTCTCCGAGAGAGAATTGCTCCTCTGGAAGACCCGCGAGGGCTTGGCGAACCTCTCAAAGGCTCACGATTTTCTGGATTGTGGCGCTACCGGGCTGGGGACTACCGCATTCTTTGTGAGATCCAAGAGGAGAGAATTACGATTCTTGTTGTGCTTGTCGGTCATCGACGAGATATATACAAGAGCATTCTGTAACCACAATTTTTTTACATTGATTGTATCGCATGCGATACATAGCAGGCGTATTGTACAGAAGCAATTCCTTCTCGACCGCAATCTCCATGTAGAACCACAGACTCAACACCAAGCTCCCCCCCGAGCAAAGGAACGCACACCAATGGACAAAAAATACATCTGCCCATGCGGACTCATCTGCACGGATTGTTTGTTTTATAAACCGGAGATTTACGACACGGCTGTTCAATTACGAGATGCGATAGAGCATTCTCAACTTGATATCTTCCTTGAGGGCATCGCGAAGCATGAAAGCTGGAAAGCCATTGCAGACCATCTCCACGCGGAACGTGACGAGATGGGGAATCATCTTGAGAAATTCAGGACGTTTTCCGACTTCATGCATGTCCTTGATGGACTCGTTCAGTTACGGTGTACATCGACATGTAGAGAATCTGGTGGGTGTTCCATGGGGGGAACGTCGCATACCTGTGACGCCGCCAAATGTGTGCAATCCAAAGGATATGAAGGCTGCTGGGAATGCTCAGAGTCATCCACCTGCGCCCATCTCACGTTTGTCAAACAGGCATATGGGGAGACCATACACGAAAACTTCACAACCATCACGGAACACGGGTATGATGCCGTGCAATCCCATGGAAAGAACTATTACGCGTGGCAAAGGAAACGGAATATGTAGTGTGATCATCCGCGTGGCAATACAGGGAAGGACCGGGCTACATTGCCCACATTTCCTCTTTTTCTATGGAGCCGAGCCTGGAAAAATCATCCCTATGGCTATGCGCCATGTGTCATCAGACGTCTCCTTCCCATGCATTCAACTTAAATTCTGGCAAGATATCATCGTTGGAAAACGATGCAAAACTCAGTCCCCACTCCCAGGGAGCTCTCAACTTCAATATGCGCTCTGTGGGCTTTTATGATTGTTTGGCAAAGATAAAGTCCTAAGCCATATCCCCCTGTGTCACGGGTGCGCGATTCGTCCACTCTGTAGAAAGGATCAAAAATATGGCTGATTGACCCTTCCGGGATGCCTATACCGTGGTCTTTTATGATAATACTGAACCCATTATTTCGTCCTCGTAGCGATATTTCGACAGGAAGACTGTCCGGGGGAGAGTATTTCATTGCGTTGCCCAGTAACGTGTTCAAAGCCATAATCATTTTGTCGGAATCGACCTTTGCCATGACCGGTCCTTCAGGGATGTCTGATACAATTCCGGGAGACTGATCTCGATACCCGTCCGCAACGGACGCAACAAGTTGGGCCATATCCGTCAACTGTGGTCGGATGCCATCGACACCGTGATGCATTTTCGCTGTTTCCAGCAACGAGGTGATCATGGATTCCATTTGTCGCACATCTTGTTTGATAGCCGAAGTGTCGACCTCAGCGTCCAGCATCTCAAAACGGAGCTTGAGGCGAGTGAGTGGGGTTCGCAATTCATGGCTAACTCCAAGGAGCAAATCCCGTTGTCCTTTTACAAAGGTTTCCAGTCGAATTATCATCTGGTTAAAAGTTTCGCATAGCTCTCGGAGTTGCCCGGAGCCTCGCGTCTGCACACGCGTATCGAGCTTGCCATCTCGGACAGACTTGGCGACTTCGGTCAACCATTCAATAGGCCTAAGAAGAAACCTCAAGACGAGGTAAATGGCCAACATGATCAGGCAAGAGCCAATGAGAGAATAGACCCCGAATTGGCGCAACGCAGACCGTTCGGCTGTTGTGGCAAACAAATCAAAGGTTAGAAATTCGTCTGAGGCAAGTGAAACACGCAGTCTGTAATTCTCATGAAGATTGAGTATTTCGATACCACCTTGAGTGAAGCGCGGCGCCAGGAATCTCTCTGGAAATCGCTCCTCCGTTTCGCCAACCACCCATGTTGTCTCCCCTGTGTAGGTGATGCGCATGGGGCGTTGGCGAGTGAGAGCCTCCGCTCTGCTCTTCTCTGGCGGGGTGCCTACCTGGTTGGCAAGGTGGCGAGCATACAGCAATAAACCTTGGTTTAACGTGGTGTCGTGTTCACGTTTTTGGTTGGTGTAGAGGTGCATAGTGACAGCATTGATGGCTACAACCCCTATGATGAGCACCAGGGCCAACTTCGTAAACAGGGATTGTCTGATTCTTCGGCAAATTCTAGCCATCCTTATTTCCTTGCCCAATGAAGACATAACCGGTTCCCCACACCGTTTTGATGTATCTGGGGAGCTTTGGGTCGTCGCCGAGTTTCTGTCGAATGCGGCTCATTGTGATATCTATGGAGCGGTTGAACGAATCACTGTCCAGACCTCGCAACTCTTGCATGAGATCGTCCCTGCTGAATGTCTTTCCCGGGTTTCGAGCCAAAACGGCAAGTGCATTGAATTCGTTGGTGGTCAGGCCGATATCTTCTCCATTGAGTACAGCGGCACGGGCATCGAAATTGATGCGGAGTGAGCCAAACTCTCCTGTTTCGTGCGTTGTATTGTGCTGACTGCGCCGCAGAATGGCTTGGATGCGGGCGACGAGTTCACGCGGTTCAAATGGTTTGGGCAGGTAGTCGTCGGCTCCGATCTCAAGCCCGGCCACGCGATCCATAATATCGCCGCGTGCGGTAAGCATAAGGACCGGGACTTGGGAATCCTGACGAATACGGCGACAGACTTCAAATCCGTTCATTCCAGGCAGCATAACATCCAGAATGACGAGATCGGGAGAAAGGGATTTGAAGACGCTGAGCCCTGCTTCGGGCTCGCCTTCGGAGTGAACGGTGTAGCCGAATCCTGCAAGATATTCTTTCAGGAGTTGCTGCAAGTCGGTATCGTCTTCAATAACCAGAATGGTATTTGCCATTATCGCCCCGCCTGATGTGGAAAATTGAGTTGCCCCGCATGGCGAGGCATCTGTCATAACTGCCTGTTAGTGGCTGCCGTGCCACCCCTTCTTGCCATGGTCCAGAACCAGCTGGGCCAAAGCCTCCCTCTGCTTTGCCGTCAGGCTTGCATGGAATGCAACAAAATCGCTTTTCTCTTCTTCCATGATGATACGAAAGAGTTGCATGCGTTCCTTGATTAATGCATTCAGCTTATCTGTGTCGAGCTGTGGCTTACGAATTTCATCGGCCATCTTTTCGCGCAGTGCGTCTGTTTCGGGACGCTGTTCAAGTGCCTTGGCGGTCATGCTTTCCACGATCGCCTTAAACTGATCACGTTGTTCCTTGGTTAAATCAAGCCGCTCTTCGGTCTTGTCCACAACATATTCGATAAAAGCGGTGTTTACTTCATTACCGTCGAACGGCCCTTTCATAGCTGCAAATTGAGTGCAGGCTCCGAGCATAACGACACTGGCCAATACCCCGACAATCAATAGCTTTTTCATGTATTCCTCCTTGGATGGTTACGAAGTACGCCCTGTGATTACCGCAGGCAGCCGTCCAAGGCTTTTCCCGTCCGAAACGAATTGTATCCAATTGTATCTGAACGCCTGAAACAACTTGTTACATCACGTTGCAACTCAGAAAAGAATTTCGGCTTGGTTTGAGTAGTGTGACCTCAACGCCGCTACAGAATGCGGCTTCCCTCAAAGGAGGTCATAATGGAAAACACAAATAATAGACCCACGATGTCATGTGACACCTGCAAATTCAGAAAGGTCGCGGAGAATTCTCCTTCGTCATTTCTTGGCAGGCTTTGGATTTGGCATACCGCCTTTTGTCCCGGTTGGAAGAAATACGTGAAGACGCTACGCGCTTATGAAGAGAATCCACCTGCCGTCGGGCA
Source organism: Desulfovibrio inopinatus DSM 10711 (assembly GCF_000429305.1). Classification (NCBI taxonomy): domain Bacteria; kingdom Pseudomonadati; phylum Thermodesulfobacteriota; class Desulfovibrionia; order Desulfovibrionales; family Desulfovibrionaceae; genus Desulfovibrio; species Desulfovibrio inopinatus. The sequence continues at coordinate 25,656 of NZ_AUBP01000017.1, read as the reverse complement.
TCGTCGCGGGGCGTGGGAGAAATAATGGGCGTTTTCGTTGGCGCAGCCTTCTTGGCGGGAGTTCTCGGTAAGGTGGCGCATGAAATAAGCCAACGTAAAAAAGTTGCTTCGGGAAACGTACGCAATGAGTCGGGAGCAGAGAAAAAAATTGTTCCCGATCATAACCAATCAGCAAAGAAGTGGTAGCAATGCCAGTCCTCTTACCTCTTCATATTATCATTTGCTCTCTGGGGTATTTGCTTTTCGGAGTCACCTCGCTAATCGCCTATGTCTATCTGAAGCGAGAAAGGGCGATTAAAGCAAAGACATGGAGGTTGGACAAGCCATTTCGCTTTAGCCTCTATGAGTTGGACCGTTGTCTTTTCGCCTCCCTAACTGTTGGGTTTGTCGCGATGGGGCTGGGGCTTCCCATGGGCATAATCCTTCAGGAAGCCAAGTATGGATTCGTTGATCTGACCTCGCCTCGGATACTCTTTCCAACCGTAATTTGGCTTTTCTATCTACTGATTTTGGCTTTCAGACTGCTGACCGGCCTGCGCGGTAAAATCCCTTCTTATATGTCTGTCTATGGTTTTCATGCAACGGTGATATCCTTTGTTTTGGAACTCTATTTAGCGGCAGTCTAAAAATGGCCTTCACGCTTGCATGTTTACCATTCGGCCAACCTCATCAATATAAAACGTTCTCAACATCAACCCATACTAAGGAGAAAAAAATGAAAACAGTCGATCAATCCGTTCTGGAAGCATTTGACATCATGTGGGGACTGTATCCCGAGCCTGTGCTGCTTGTTCACGCCTGCCGCGATATTCTGGCCGTGAACCATCGGGCGGAGGAACTGGGTATCTCCACGGGCATCAAATGCCATTCCCTGTACCCGAGCGATCGCCCCTGTCCCGGCTGTCTGGCTAATAAGATGCTCAAATCCGGCCAGGCCGAACGTAAAGGTTCCGTAAATAATCAGACCGGCAGATTCCTTGACGGGTACTGGATTCCAGTCAAAGGCGTGGATAAGGTGTATGTTCACCTCGGCAACGACATCACTGACTTCGTCAAGCCGGAGTTGCTGGCCGAGTAATGTACAGTTAAGGCCACAGAAGCAATCACTCCGCCCCAGACTCGGATGGGAAGGCGAGATGCACGTCCTCACTTCTTTTTTCAGGGCGACTATTCTCGCAGCCTTACCTTTATCTGTACCGCAGTAGATGGTTCAAAGCCAAGCGGGTGGGGTGATCGCTTACTCTGGAGCTGAGTCCAACAGGACGCGCTTCTGCTCAACAACCTTAAAAGAGGCCTTTCTTTCATGGGGCAGGACTTGTGCTCGGGCTGACAGTCCATATGCAGACGGGCAATACGCGTGCCCCTGCTTCTACCTACTCTCCATATTCTGTTATATTACATGGCCGCACAACTATCCGAATCAAGATTCGTACAAAGGGATCTTGGCCCACGTAGACGGTAACGTACAGGTCAATACCAGAACGAGTACGGTCAAAGCCCCCCCATGCCCCCAAAATTCGACGTGTATTCCGCACCATTTCGCTCCTTCCATTTTCCGTTCGCACACCATTGCCGCAGCCCGCCATCGTCACGCCTCAAAACGCATCGTTATTCCGCTCTCGCATCCTCTCCAACGAGGAGCGCTCTTCCCGAGAGCTACACCTTCTTGTGTTTTTCTGGATATCATATTGTTGTGAGACGATGCGAAAACACAAAGCCTGATCATTGAAAACATGGACGCCTTTTTCCCGGCACACATATTGCTTTTCTCCCTCCAATCCATTTCACCTCCACCCCATGAAGAACCATGCGTATGAATGAAACAACTCCCCATGACGGCGCAGTGTGGTTGGAACTTCCGAGGCAAGACTATGCGGAGATGACTCGTCTTCAGGAAGTGCTTCATCACAAAAGACAGCAAGGACATATTCCGGATGTCGTGATCTTTCTGGAACATAATCCGTGCTTCACCATTGGGCGAAGCGGTGGCCTGCATCATCTCCTTGTCGACGATACCGTTCTGAAACAGCACGACATCACGGTACATGAGACGACCAGAGGCGGCGACATCACCTATCATGGCCCCGGACAGCTCGTGTGCTATCCGATCATCGGACTAGAAGATGAGGAACGGGACCTTCATGCGTATGCACGCAAGATGGAAGAAGTTATGATCCGAACGCTCCGCGCATTCGACATCACGGCCAGCCGCAAATCCGAGTACCCCGGCGTCTGGGTCGGTGAATCCAAAATCGGGGCTATGGGAATCGCTGTTCGTAAATGGACCACCATGCACGGTATCGCGCTGAATGTATGTCCTGATCTTGAACATTTCTCGTTTATCGTTCCCTGCGGCATCTCGGATCATGGCGTCACTTCGATGACCCGCGTGCTTGAACGGCCCATTTCTGTTGAAATTGTTCGTGATGAAATGCGCAGACAATTCTCCGATATATTCAAAACGCTTATGCAACCCGCGAGATTGGAAGAGATTCTTGAGGAGGAATGTTGTGAAAAGGCCTGATTGGCTGGTGCTTCCAGCCCCCAATGCACAGGATATGGATCGCATCCAGTCACTGCTGGATAAAGGACATCTGCATTCCGTCTGCGAAAGCGCCCAATGTCCAAATATCGGCGAATGTTTTGCCAGCAAAACATGCACCTTCATGATTTTGGGCGACATCTGCACCCGCGATTGTGCGTTTTGTGCGGTGACACATGGCCGGCCAAATAGCCCTGACCCTGACGAACCGGAGATGGTCGCATTGACGTCCAAACAGCTCGGATTACGCCATGTCGTTGTGACGTCTGTCACCCGCGACGACCTTCCTGACGACGGTGCCGGTCAGTTTGCCGAGACAATACGGGCCATCAAACGCGAGCTCCCGAATGCCACGGTCGAAGTGCTTATTCCGGATTTCAAAGGACAGGATGCTCCACTGAAGATGGTTATCGACGCCGCCCCGGACGTCATCAATCACAATGTCGAAACCGTTCCGCGTCTTTATCCGTCTGTGCGTCCCCAAGCGATCTATTCGCGATCCATCCAGCTCATACACCATGTTGCGCAGCACAGCTCCAACCAACAGATAACGACCAAATCAGGCTTGATGCTCGGCTTGGGGGAAACCCAGGAAGAAGTCATCGCAGTGATGCATGACTTGATTGAAGCTGGTTGCCAAACCCTGACACTCGGTCAATATCTGCGCCCCTCTCCTCAGCATCATCCCGTGATTGAATATGTCCACCCGGATACATTCAACCACTTGGCCGAAGTCGGAACATCAATGGGCTTCAAACACGTCGCATCCGGGCCGCTGGTACGCAGTTCGTATCATGCCGCCGAAAGCTTTGCGCAACTCTGCGCATAATATTGTGGAATGGGAGAGAGGAACGAGGTCAACACCCCTCCATGTGAACCTCGTGAGTCACCACGCTCAAGAACCGTCCCCTGACCACTGCCCTGCCGCCTCAATGGACAAAGGCGCGTCTCCTGCGCTGGGGAGGCCCCCCCTCCCCAGCACTTTCATTTTTATTGCGACCACCCTTCAGACTCAAAAATCTCTCGCGCCGTGTCGCCGCGCAGATACTCAATAAATGTCACCGACGCCGGATCGGCCTTGTCATTGGTGACAACGGTCAAATCACGATAGATTCGACGTTCCGGCTCAATCTCGACGAAATCGGCAACATCAGGATTGTTGATGGCCCAGTGCGCCCACGTAATCCAAGCATCTGCGTCTTTTTCTTTGAATGCGCGAAAACTTGCCCCACTTCCCTTTGCCTGACTGACAATATTCTTGCGAAATGCTTTCACGTCTTCCAAAGAGCCAAGACGACCGACCACATCTTCCCATACCCCCGTGCCCGAGGTGTTGTAGTCATCTCCGCCTTCCGTGACGACAATCTTCATACCTGGCTGCAAGAGATCGTGTATTCCTTTGATGTTCTTCGGATTTCCTTTCTTGACCGCAATAACCGACGGACGAATGTAAATGGGCAAGACATCATGGGTATCAAATTCCATAAAGCTATCGAGAAACGCCGTCATAGACTGTTCAGCAGTCCCCCACAGGATGTCCGCATTTTTCTTTGCGTCCGCACTCCATTTGCTCTGTGGACCGGCCGTAATCACCACCTCCGTCCCGGTTTCCTTCTGAAATTCTTTGGCCACTCGACGTAACGCCGTATCCGGACCTCCAGCGCCATAAACTCGTATGACACCGTCTTTGGGGTTATACCCCGGCTCTGCGGCGTGTGCGGATATGGAAAAATTGAACCACGACAAGCATACAGCAAACACAAAAACGACAACGACTCGCTTCATAACGTTCTCCTAAAAGGAAGTTTAAAAAGTGTCGTACGCAGCGTTACAAACAACACGGCGACGGTCCCTTCTCCTGCAAAGAGACCACCATATTGTATTCTATGCTTCCCGTGCAGCATCCTTGTCAACGTGGTTCATCATAAATCAGTTCCCCATGCTCCAACCAAACAATCTGTCAATTCCTCCAATACACGCGACCCAATATTCCAGACATGCCAATAGAGATGTACCGGGCAAGTATTCCCTGGTGAAAGATTGACCAATGTGGCCGTATCGAGATGCTTTTGGGCTTGTGGTTGAGGGACAAGACCGTACGCGCAGTGTGCGAGAATGAAGTCAACAAAGCTTTCGGACGACGGGACATAATGGCGGGGAGCGTCTTTTTTGTCGCACACATGGCCAAACACCGCCCCAAGGAATCGGTCGTGAACGGCATCTTTGCGATTGAACACAACAGCCGGGGCTGTCGTAAGGGAACTCACTGTCAGTCCTTCCGGAAACCAGCGTTCGGCAAATGCCGGTGTGGCAACACAAAGATAGTCCATACGGCCCAGTCGCCGGCATTCGCATCCACGAAACTGCGTTTTGCGGGTGCTGATGCACCCCACCACTTCGCCGTTGTGCAATAAGGCCTCCGTGACGTCCTGATCATCCACATGAATATCAAGCATGATCCGGCCCGATATGATCAGCGGCTGTACGGCTTCAAGAAACCATGTCGCCAGGCTGTCAGCATTGACGGCGACCGCGAGGCGTGTTGGTCCGGCGGTATTTGCACGCAAATCGGTCCACAATTCCTCTTCCAACTGCGCCACTTTGCGATGATGCCGCAAGAGCACCTGTCCAACTGCCGTTGGACGCGGTGGATTCGATCGTACAAGCACAGGCGCACCCAATTGCTCTTCAAGCAAACGCAAACGCTGCGAAACGGCCGACTGGGTGATACCCAGGCGGCTTGCCGCTTTTTCAAAACCAGCCTCATCAAGCACTGCGGTCAAAGCCGCGGTTAATTTCGTGTCGATCATGCATCATCATTAGAAAAATTCATGAAGAAAGAAAACTATTCATTGGACGAATGGCATCGCGTGTGATTCTCCTCATTCAGAAATATCACCTTTGCTTGGGTATACTGGAGATTTCAATGGAAGCGTTTTTTTCCGGTTTTGGTCTTGGAGCGGGCTTAATTATCGCTATTGGCGCGCAAAATGCCTTTGTGCTGGCACGTGGGGTTCATCGAGATCGTGCTGCCCTGGCAGCACTGATTTGTACATGCTGTGATATCCTCCTCATCAGTGTAGGCGTAACCGGGCTCGGTTCGCTTGTGGCGAGTCGTCCGGAACTCGTCACCCTCACTGCACTCGGTGGAGCCATTTTTCTCTTGTGGTATGGATGGTGTTCACTGCGCTCGGCCCTACAAGGTGGACAACTCAACCCGGAAAGTACCAAGCCACAATCGCTGCGCCTCTTTCTGGCCACGGCATTGGCCGTGAGTTTGCTCAACCCGCATGCCTATCTCGACACGGTGGTGTTGCTGGGCGGCGTGAGCAGTCAATTCCCGGAAGCGCAACGGATGATGTTTGGCTTCGGAGCCATGTGCGCGTCGGCGTGTTGGTTTTTCAGTCTGGGTTTGGGAGGCCGGTTGCTGGCACCGGTACTGCGCACGAAAACAGCGTGGCGGGTGTTGGATGGTCTGATTTGTCTGACGATGTGGACGCTGGCCGCCAATCTGCTTCGCGACCAAACATGGGGATAGGCGAACGCCATTCCCCATGTTTATACAAAACGTAAAAGGCTCGTCGCGCTTATCCGTCCAAGGTCTCAAACTGCGCCGAACGCCGCACCGGCGTAAATCCCGCTGCCGTAATGGCGTGTTCAAGGTCGGAAACGGTCAATCCTTTGGGCGTGTTCGCTCCAGCGGCATGACCGATGCGTTCTTCAATCAACGTGCCGTCCATGTCGTCGGCCCCAGCGTGCAACGCCATTTGCGCCGCCTTGATACCAGCATACACCCAATAGGCTTTCAAGTGCGGGACATTGTCGAGAAACAAGCGGCTGAGAGACATTGTTCGTAAATAATCCACCCCATCGACGCCAGCTCCCCCCAAGGGGTTATTGGCTGGCTGATACGGCAGTAAAATAAAACATTTGAACCCGCCGGTCTTGTCTTGCAGGTCTCGAATCGCCGCCATGTGATCCAACCGATCAGCCCAGGTTTCAATGTGGCCGAACAGCAAGGTAGCATTAGTGGGCAAGCCCAATTTATGGGCTTTTTCATGCACACCGAGCCAGCGCTCACCCGAAACTTTCTCCGGACAGAGCCTGGCGCGCAGGGCCGGTGAAAAGACTTCGGCACCGCCTCCCGGCAACATATCCAGACCTGCTTTCATGAGGCGTTCCAAGACGGCTTCTTCGCTCAATGAATGCGTATCGGCCAAGTGCGCAACTTCTACAGCAGTAAACGCTTTGACCGCAGCATCTGGAAATTGATCTTTCGCCGCTTTGAGCAAATCCTCATAGAATGAAAAGGGATAGTCCGGATTGAGGCCGCCAACGATATGGACTTCATCGACACCACGCGCAGCCGGGGTGTCGACAAGTTTGATCGCCTCTTCCACATTCAACGCATACGCGCCCTCATCGCCAGGTCGCTTGCTGAATGCACAGAATCGGCAGGCATTGATGCAGACATTGGTGTAGTTGAGATGCACATTCCGAACATAGTATGCATTCATACCATGTCGGGTACGTCGTGCCTCCAGGCCGGCCCGGCCCAAATCGTGAACCGACGCGGTTTCTGCCAGCTTTTGCGCCTGTTCCAATGTCAAACGCGTTCCGGTCGCGGCAGCGGCTAACGGCTCTGGCAAATTCTGGACCGAAATATCGGCCGAAAAAGCAATCTCGGAAACATCCGGTGTGGTTTTGTCTTCGGGCATGGCGTTGTCCTGCAGTTTAGAAACGATCCGGCAATCATGTCTACCACGCATTGCACGGTCCGAAAAAGCGGTCTATACAGAGAGTGAACGGTCTGGAGAGCAATCATCAGAGACTCCAGATTGTATGTGAGGCGCGTTTCTACCTCTTTTTGAACCTGAACGCCAGTACGCCACATCGGCAAGGACATTTGCCCGGCACCAAGGATATCCCATGACGCGACGACATGCCCTTGCGGCCCTTTTTCTGTGTTGTTGTATGATGCTTCCCCTGCGAAGTGCGCACGCCCAAAACGATTCTCTCCCGGAATTGTCCATCAGCCAGCTCAAAAAGATCTTTGGCGGCCTTGGCGGAAAAAAGCCAGGGAAACTCGATTTCACCATCATCGGTGGATACGCCAACTTCGTGCGGCAATACGACGAGGCATCCGGTCGATATTATATCGAAAATCAATATCTCACACGGCTGACCGGTTACATTTACCAACTCGACCTGGACTTCATGAAGCGCCTCAAAGTCGATCTGCTCGATTTTGCTCCAGATTATACCTTTCGCGAGAAAAAACGGATCTACTTCTGGTACGCCAATGGAGACCGTATTATTTTCAAAATCGGTCCATCCAAACAGACCATCAAGATTGGTCAGAAGCAAGAACGCGAAGTCAAAATCAGCTCGATGGAAACCTATTCCATGGAAGTCAAACGACTTACGCAAGATTTCGAACTGCGAGATGGCAAAGACGAGATTGTTATTCAGGTAAAATTTAAATAGCTGCTCACCGCGAGAGGGCTACGGTGTTCCCTTCATTGACGAAGAATCTATTGCAGGGAACATGATCGCAACATGCCCTTCTACGACAAATGCGCGGCGACTATCCGGAAAAGCATAAATCGTACTCAGGCCAAGAAGCGAACAGCCTGTCTCAATGACGGTCACCGTATCGTCTTGTATTAATCCAAGCCCGCTTATAGAGCATCCGAGGCGCTGTGCAACGGCATCAGCGCCAAGCACCTGCGAATGCACGTCGTTTATCCGGCAACGCCGTCCACCGAATCGAATTTCGTGGGGATATACGTCGATATTTTGGCCAAGAATTCTTCCCAATCCACGCGGCATCGGTGTTTGCGGATCAATGGCCTTCAATGAAACAATCGTCCAGGTCCCGCATTCCAACTCCTCGGCCCATGTCACAGTGCTTCCCATCAAACAGAGCATTCCTACCACGAGCAGCGAGTATAAAATTTTTTCAAGCATCATTGCCTCCGGCAATGCGCAAAACGTTGTAGAAAATACGTTCTGAAAGCGCCTCAAACGACTCAACGGCCGCATACGATTTCACATCAACCGTATCACGCCCACCTTCTTTCATGCCTTATTCAGCCGTTTTTTTCCACACAAACTGCAAGCACATATACCCACGTCTGAATAACGGTTTTCTATGGTGCAAGGCGAAGAAAATACTTCTTTTTCCTCAACAACATCCAGCCCTCCCCCTGGCGGGAATTCGCGAAAAAGGGTATGGGAAAAAGGTTTGTTGCACCTTTAGCGGACTGGACCGATTATGGATTTGTGTATCTCGCTTTTGACGGACTTCGGTTATGACGACCCGTATGTCGGGCAATTGAAAGGAGTTCTTGCCAGCCTGGCCCCCCACGCTCGCATCTATGACCTCACCCATGGGGTAAGGCCGCATAATGTCTTACAAGGCGGCTTTTTTTTGTGTGCCAGTCTCATGACCGCACCGGAAAAGACCGTTTTCTTGGCTGTTGTCGATCCCGGTGTCGGGTCCAATCGACGTATTGTGGCTGCTCGCGTGAAAGACCGCTTTCTTCTCGCTCCGGACAATGGTCTGCTCAGCATGGTAATCGACTATCATAAGGTACAGGAACTTGTCCTCGTCACGAACATGGACTCGCATCTTGGGTACGGGAAGATCAGTGCCACTTTTCATGGTCGCGACGTCTTCGCGCCATTGGCTGCAGCATTGGCGAATGGCACCCCACTCTCCGAGCTCGGACAGCCCGTTGATCCCAAAGAGCTTGTTCATCATCCCCTGGCCAGTCCCGCATTGCATTACACGCAAGTCGCAGCAGCGGTCATTCATGTCGACCGGTTCGGCAATGTCGTCCTCAATGTTCCTGAAAATGCTGGATATATTCCGATTGAGCTTTTTGAACTGCTTTCTCCCAAAAAAGAACGGGGGCGTATTGTGCAGACATATGCCGACCTGAAAGAAATGGAACTTGGCTTTCTCGCTGGAAGCCAAGGCTTCATGGAACTTGCTTATGACCGAAATTCGGCCGCAGCTATCCTGAATCTCGACATCGGCGACACCGTTCTTTTTACTCCACGAGCATTAGGATGATGGCATTCCTACGGCGTCTTCGCATCGCGCTGTCCTTTCTCACTCGACTTGCCCCAGCAAAAAGCGTTTCAAACAGCGAATTTGCCGCTTCGCTTGAAACTTTTCCCGCCGTAGGCTTGGTGCTGGGATTGATAATCTGCGCACCATTTGCCTGTGGTCTTTTGGCCCATCATCCCCATGTTGCCGGCTGGTTGGCGGTAGGGGGCAGCATTGTCTTGACCAGAGGACTCCACCTCGATGGACTGGCCGATATCGCCGACGGCTGGGGCTCCGGCGCCGTTGGTGAACGCTTCTGGGAAATTGTCAAAGATAGTCGCATCGGTGCATTCGGCGTCATCGCATTGGTGTTCTTTCTCATGGGACAGGCCATTATTTTTGGAACACTCTTTCAGGATGGCCACTTCGGTGCGATTGCCTATGCATTTGTGCTTGGCCGAGCCGCAGCCGTATGGCTGTCCATTTGGGGCAAAGCAATAACACGTCCCGGTTTGGGAAACCTCTTTGCAACCGGTGCCACCTGGCGTACAGGATGGTTGGTTTTAATCCAAACATTGCTCTTTGGCCTTGTGTTGACCCCGCTTCCGGGACTAATACTCAGCTTTTTGCTCACAGGCATATGTTTGGGATTACTTTTTCGATTGGCCAGACGACAATCAGGTTTGAATGGAGATTTTTTAGGAAGCGCAGTGATCTTATGCGAAACCGCGACGGGGCTCGCTTGTCTCATCGTCGCATGACATCACCGAAGACGAGCATGGAATTGCCTTGCATTCTGAAATACGCTAGGGGGATTGCGAATTATCCCTTTCGCCTTTCGACCTCGAGACCGGTGTGATATATCAAATACGACATTGTGCTCTTTTCGTACTGCTCCTCGTCTTCGTTGCGCTCACCCTTTCCGGTTGCGCCGACTTTAAGGTACCCAGTTACGATAAGGCAGCCATGCCACCAACAAGTCGTGTCGGCACAAAAAATCCCCTCACAACCTCCTATGCCCTTGGCGTCGGCGATGAGCTGAACATTACCGTCTGGCGCCAGGACGATCTGCAACGCTCGGTTCGTTTGGACCCGACCGGTAACGTGGACCTGCCTCTTGTTGGTCAAGTCCATCTTTTCGGTCTCACAGTGGATCAGGCGCGTACAGAGATCAAAACAAAACTGGCTGAATATATTATCGACCCAAGAGTTGATCTCAATATTACGAGCTTCAATAGTCTCAATGTGTATGTTTTGGGTGAAGTGGAAAGGCCAGGATTGGTTGAAAATCAACGTTACCTGACCATTTGGGAAGCTTTGGCTGCAGCCGGAGGGTTGAACGAGAATGCCCGTAACGACGACGTACTGTTGGTACGCCGTGACAGTGACGGCACCATTCACGGCATGACCGTCGACATTAGTCTCAAAGAAAAAACGCAAAACGCTTTTTTCCTCAAGGGTGGCGACATCGTCTATGTCCCCCAGAGTACGCTTGCCTCGGTGGAAGATTTCATGCGTCGGCTCAATACAATCCTGACGCCGATATTCAATATCGGCCGTGGAGTCATTCTTGCCCCAGATGTTCTTGATGTGTTTACGGGCAAGGCGTTTGAGGAGACCACGATCAACGCAGCCGGCGCCAATGCCAACGTGGTTAATCCGCCCTCCAATTAGACCAGACAACGCACGGATACGTCATGGAACTGCTTTTGCTTTGGGAAACGATTCTGCGTTGGAAAAAAGTTTTCTTAACTGTTTTCCTTGGTTTTTTTTTCTTTGTTGCGCTGACAACGCTCATCATGCAGTCGGTCTATAAAGCGAAGACCGTTCTGATCGTCAACGACGCCAGTCCCATGACAACCCTTCTTTCCTCGCTCCAAATTCGTTCGGAAACACGGCGTAGCTCTATGGAAGATCCCTACGGAGCGGACCTCGCCATGGTTACGGCAGAACCGGTCCTTCGAAGCGTCATCAACGACCTCAAACTCAAGACGTTTTTTGGTTCAGACCTGGAAACCGACGATTTCACGGAAAAAAAACTGCTTCGTAAAATTTTGCCTCAGCCCTATGTCGAAGCGGATCTCATGGACGATACCGACCAACTTATCACGATTATTGCACTGTCTCCCGACCCACAGCAGGCGACCGATATTGCCAACGGTGTGGCAAAAACGGCGATCTCCTTCCGCAATGATCTGATGCGCCGCGACTTTGCGGCAATACGAGAATCGCTGACAGCACGCCTCAGCGGCGTCGGTGATCAATACTACCAAGCATTGGTTGCAGCGCGTGATTTCCGCGTCAAAACCGGAGCTGAAGCCGTCGAGCTGTCTTCTCAGGCACAAGCTCTGATTTCAAAAATCCGTGACGTCGAATCCGAAATTTCGAGTAATGACAACGCTATTGTCAACGCAGAAGCACAAAACGTCGAAGCCAAAGCACTGTTGACGCAAATCGATGAACTTCGCCAAGCATCCATTGATTATAGTCCGAGCCAACAACGCACCTCACTTGAAAATTTACTTGTCGATAAATTGGTGACCTTTGTGGGGCAAGCAGCCGAGCTGACCAAAGCGCATCCCCAAATGAAATCACTCAACAATCAAATTAATGAAATCAAGCACCAACTCAAAAAACAGCCAGTCACATCATTGAATACCATCCAGAAAAGCATCAATCCGGTGTATGATAGCCTCAAAGACCGCATCCAGCAAAATACCGTCGAACTCCAAGGGCACTTTGCCAAACAAAAAAACCTCTCCATGCAGCTTGATGCGGTCAAACAACAACTCATTCGTATCCCGGAGATCGCCGTTACCGACGACCGTCTGTCCACCGATTTGAGCGCAGCGAAGACGATGTATCAGGATTTGAAGGAATATCTGCTCAAGGCCACCGTTGCCGAATCCGTCGCCACATCGGAACTGAGTGTTGTCGAATCGGCAACCGTGCCAACAGAGCGAAATTTCCCGAGCAAAAAAATCAATTTTAGCCTTGGATTTATTGTCGGACTTTTTCTGGCGCTGATGAGCGTTCTTCTGCTCGAATATATCGACCGGGCTCGAACCATCCGGAAACACGAGGCTTCCCTTCAGTCATGATTGGTCCCCTTGCACGAAAGCTCAAAAGCCAATCCGGCGACAGTCATTCTCGTGAACTGCTGTCCGGTTCGGCCGCCGCATTTGTCCTGAAATTTATTTCTGTTGCGCTCAGCTATGCCATGACCATCTTTATTACCCGAACCTATGGTCCCGAGGTCATGGGCACCTATTCGTATGTGCAATCCGTGATTTTCATTCTCGGTATTACTGCGAGCATGGGGTTTGATTCCTCTATGGTCCGCTTTACCGCCTCGCTCGTCGCCTCGCGTCAGTTTTCGGCATTACGGCATGCCTACACCCATGCGCTCTTTTTACTGGTCCCGACGGCCCTTGTTTTGGCCATACTATTACCGCAAGCGGCATCGCTTTTTCCGTCGCTGAAACTCCCCGTCAACGATGCCTGGCCAGCCAGCGTAGCACTCGTGGCATTCATCGTTTCGCAACTCAATGCCGGGTGCCTGCGCGGTCTGAAACAAATCGTCACGTTTGTTTTCCTCCAGGATTTTGGCGTAGTCGCGCTTTCATTTGCCAGTCTGTTCGTGTTGTCTTTTTTTATGATACCGGCCAATGCTCCGCTTGTTGCCTATAGCATTGCGCTCAGTGTTATTTGCATTCTCGGCGTTTTCTTTTGGAAAAGACGCTTGAACAAATTGGGGCATGGGGAACCGGGCGGAAGTATTCCCTTCCCCGAACTCGTCACAACCTCCGCGTCCATGCTTGTGGCTTCGGCACTGCTTTTTCTCAGCGGCTGGATCAACGTCTTTATTATCGGCCTGCTTGCCGATCCTGTCGAAACGGCATTATTCAGTGTGGCGTTTAAAGTCGCCTCGATAGTCAACTTTGCACTGTATGCTATCAATGCCATTGCCACCCCGAAATTCGCGGAATTGTATCAAGCGGGTGATCCCATACGCATGCGACGGTTTGCGCGCCAGGCAACGCGGCTTATGTTGGCCGCAGGCGCGCCTTGCCTGGCCGTCTTGGCATGTTTCCCCTCGTTCTTTATGAAGCTTTTCGGGCCGGAATTCATCCCCGCGGCACCCGTTCTCCTCATTCTCTGTGCCGGACAATTGGCCAATGTGTTTTGTGGCTCTGTCGGCGCCATTCTCATGATGACCGGAAAACAACGCCTTTTCCAAAATATCCTGCTTATCGGGACCGCGGTGAATGTGGCGCTCAATCTGACCCTCATTCCCCTTTTCGGTGCAACCGGCGCGGCAATAGGTTGCTCTGTCGGCCTCGCTGTCTGGAATACCCTTGGCGTCATCACCGTCAAACGCGTCCACGGGTTTTCAACGCTCGCGTTTTAGCGCATTTACCCGGTTCTTACGTCTCTCCAAACTCTTCGCGAGTGCTTCCTACACAACACGTGACTCTTCCCCACGACGAGAAGGCTCACCACTCGATATTTTTTCTCAAAAACTGACATTTCGTTTCACACAATCCACACATTGTCCTTTCTGCCTTTCGTTATGGACGAAATTCCCGTAGGGTCGACGCATTATGCCAACTTCATCATTGGAAAAAATCCCAGGCAAGAAGGAGACCAACTCAAAAAGGCAATCACTCGATGGGTGTAAAATTCTTGCTGAAATTCTTATCTTCCTTCCCACCACTCCTGCAATGGTGTGCACCGCGATCACACCGAAACAATCGCTTGTTTATTACCAACTATCGCAACCAAGGAGCATTCCATGTCCCTCCATGTCGTATGTATCAGCGTTCTGATCATTGGTCTTTTTTTCTGCATATTCCCCTCGCGAGCTTCGGCTTGTACGGCAATTGCTCTCAAGGCAGAAAATGGTGATGTCGTTACCGGGCGAACCATGGACTGGCGATCGTTTGACCTCATGTCGCGCATACTGATTATTCCGCGTGGTCAGGAATTTACCGGACAAACGCCGGATGGAACCCCCGGCCTGCAGTGGAAAGGCAAATACGGTGTTGTCGGTATCGATATGTTACACCAAGATGTGCTTGCCGACGGACTCAACGAAAAAGGCTTGAGTGTCAGCGTCCTCTACCTTCCTGATTTTGCGGAATTTCCTTCGTTCAATCCCGTGCTGGCCCGAAATACGATTGGCCCACTCAACGTCATCACGTATCTTCTGACGACAACAACCACGGTCGAAGAAGCCCGAGAAGCCATAGAAGGCGTCAACGTCGTGTCCGTGGTGGAACCGGCTATTCATATTCCCCCGCCCATTCACTGGATTATCACGGATCATAGCGGCAAACACATTGTCATCGAATATCTCAAAGGCAAGCTTGTTATTCATGATGCACCGCTTGGGGTCATGACCAATGCTCCATCGTACGACTGGCACATGACCAACTTACGCAACTATATCAATCTCTCGCCAACGAGTTTGCCGGGTCGAAAAATTGAAGATCTTGATTTCAAACCCCTTGGTGGTGGAAGCGGCATGATCGGTTTACCCGGCGATTTCACGCCTCCTTCCCGTTTCGTTCGAGCCGTTGCCTTCACCCAAACCGCCCGCCCCACGGTCGATGGTCCGGAAACACTCTACGAAGGCTTTCGCATCCTGGACAATTTCAATGTCCCCGTCACTGCCGCCGAAGGCGCCGCAACGCTGGAACCTTCCGATGTCAAACGAAGTGCAACCTTGTGGACGGTGCTCAACGATCACAACAATCTTACCGTTTCGTATCACACGCAACACAATCGCCGTGTGCGACAGGTCAACTTCAGCGATATCGATTTCGATACTCTCGATACCATGCTGCACATCCCTTTGGACAAAGAAAGCAAGCAAGACATTGAAATGATCACAATCCCGCAATAACCCATCATTCCATCTTCGTTTCCGGCGGTTGGGAAAATATGCGCTCCTCCCAACCGTCTCCCCCACTATGCAGACAAGACGATTCAAACCAGCCCCTTCCATTGTATGACCGTAAGGCTACACGTGCTGGAGAAATATGGAACACCACGTGATGAAAAGCCCGAGAGTTGAAAAATATCTCGTTATGTCCCAGACTCCCTCTGACAAATACATGACTCCCTCCGAAATACCGGAATAGACGTAAGGGTGAAGATGAAACTTTTTTGGCGATTGATATTGGTTTTGGGCATTCTGTTGGCAGTGGCAAGTATCCTGACCCAGCATAAAACGTATGAGGCTCCCGTCCCTACTCAGGTATCGCCTCTCCAATGCGATCGGGACACGCCTCGCAACGCCATGGCTTCCTTTTTACAAAGCATGCACCGTTTTGAGGAGAACAACCAGTCAGGCCTTTCCTGCGTGGTCCCCCTCGTCACCTCATCCGAGGAGTCCGAGGAGGACATCAATAAATCCATCGTCTTGCTTCGGGCGAGACAACTGTTGTTGCTTTTAGAAAACCTTGACTTCAAGCTAGATGATATCGTTTCCGCCGGAGTGAACGAAGCGCGGGTGGAGCTTCCCTTTACATATCAGGGAAAAACTATCGATATCACCATGTTGCACACAGATACGGGATGGTATTTCGATCCTGCAATGTTTCAGAGTGCGGAATTTCAAGCCATGTACCGCAATCTGCGTGATATGTACGAACGATTCACCCGATCAGACATGGAAGGAGACACCTTTGTTCCAGATCTCATGAGCCCGTACCGTACTTTTTTCACCTTGAAAGCCGGCGTGGAAGGTCTGGATTCTGAAGGCATGGTCGATGCCCTCAAAACAATGGATATGAGCGCATTCATGCCTCTGGAGCGTTCTGTTTATGGGCCCGTCCTGGCAGTCATGCTCTACCGGATAATCACCTTACGCTCCCCACTGCAATTGGAAGAACTTTCCGCCGACCCCCAAACCACCCGACAACCTATTTTTCTGGTGGTCCCTGGCTTAGGAACAGTCACCATGCACGTGGTCACTCTAGAAAACGGACTCAAAGCCTGGAAGTTCACCCCCAAGAGCCTGGAGGTAACCTGGAAGACCTATGACGACATCATACGAAATCTCATGATGGAAGGCATTGATCCCTTCATTGGTCAAAGGCTCTCCCTGCACACGCGCCTCGACGATATGATACAGAAATATACTCCAGGGCTTTTAGTCTATTTTCTGAAAAGCAATCTCTACAAGTGGATCGTGATATTTCTTTTGCTCGCGGCTACACCATTTCTCTGTCGCGCAACCGCCTGGCTCGCAAAACGCAGTCTGATGGCTTTGGAGAGACGTCTTCCCTGGGACATTCCTTCTTTGCATTACAAACACTTCGTGTTGCCCGCTCAAATTTTATTTGTTGCCTTTGCCTGGCTGAAAACCATTATAATAATCTTCCCATACCGGGGAGTCATGGTGGCCGCGCTTTACAGCCTGGAAATCATGATGATTATGACGTTAGTCTGGGTCGCTATGTTAGGGGTTGGCCTCATCACGGATATCCTCACAGCAGGCCAAAATGCCAGTGTACGCAGCACAATGCTGCTCATTATCGCTCAAATCGTGAAGATATTCGCGATTATCGCGGGTATCGTGGCGATAGCCAATCTTTTTAATCAAGATTCCACACGAATCGTGGCCGCTCTGGGGATTGGTGGCGTGGCCTTGGCCCTGGCTGGCAAAGACACCTTGGAAAACATCTTCGGAACACTCGTTATCATGACCACAAGACCGTTTGCCGTGGGAGACTGGATCGTGGTGAGTCAAGTGGAAGGCACAGTCGAAAAGGTCGGTGTCCGTTCAACGTCCATCCGTACCTTCTACAACTCAGAGGTCATTGTGCCCAACGCCAAATTCATCACGTCTCCGGTGGACAACATGGGACGGCGCAACTGGCGGCGCTACAAAACCTCTATTGGCGTTGCCTACGGCACCCCTCTGAAAAATGTGAATGGATTCGTGTCAGGACTTCGACAACTTGTGCTGAACAGTCCCAACATCAACAAAGAAAATTTTCATGTCGTGGTCAACGAGTTCGGCCCCTGGTCCCTCAACATCATGGTCTACATCTTTTTCAAGACTTCGGACTGGTCACAAGAACTCAAAGAACGCCATCGCTTCATAACGGACGCCCTCCGCCTGGCAGAAGAAATGGGCATAACGATAACGGTGCCCGAAAGAGTCGTGCACCTCAAGCATGACGAACCCGAGTCTTCTCCCATAGTCGAATTCCAATCCGACTCTCAAGCCGAGCAACACGGTCGAGCAAAAGCCAACGCCATCCGTCCTGTAAAAATCGTCCCGGACGCAACGCGCTGATCTCTTACGAACTGGGGTTCTTCTCACTGTTTAGCACCTCAAACGCATATTGCGTTCATGTCCTGAAAAATCATTTCCAGGGCTTGAACGCAATATGCAGTGTTCGTCGAGAACGGTTTTTCTCGTCAGCCCAAAAAAAACGCCCGAACGGGAGCGGTCCGGGCGTTTTATGAGGAGATTGCCCGCTAGGGTGGTAAGCGGACATCTGAGGATTGATTTGCTATTCGGCTGCAGGCGGTGTGGTGTGGCAACCGTTACAGGTCACAGGCCCCTCACCGCGTTCAATGTGGCATGACGTGCATTGCACGTGGTACGCACGCCGCAAGCTGACGGAATTACTTTTTCCATCGTGGCAATCAGCACAGGGTATTCCAGCCGAATCACCTTCGACAATTTTGCCGTCTTCAGCATCGTGGTGACAAACGGCACAATCATCGATTTCCGCTTTTTCATTATGCGCATCGTGATTGAAAACCGCGGGCATGCGTTTCAGCGGCTGCAACGCTTCAGGCGCAAGTGTCACAATGTCTTCCTGCGAAAATGCAGGAAGAAACATGAAGAGGCTGATGGCCATGGCCGCAATCAGGATGCCAAGTGTTTTGTTCATGGTATTCCTCCGGCCCTAGGCTTCGGGTTTTTCCATAAGCTGGTAAATAAGGTCGCCGAAAAATTTCATTTCGATGCCCAGCTTATAGTAGTGGTTGATATCTTCAAGACCGCCGTGGCAGTTGTGGCACGGAACAATGCACAGTTTGACGCCCGTGGCCTTGATCTGATCGGCCTTGGCGCGGTTGCCGGTGGTACGGGTATTTTTGAACGGAGGTCCACAGTTAATGATACCGCCACCAGCTGCACAGCAGTAGTTGTGCACGCCATTGGGGGTCATCTCGACGATATTTTCACACAGGGCGGCAGCAACTTTACGCGACGCTTCGTAGAGACCGCGTCCACGGATAATGTTGCAGGGGTCCTGAATAGTGACGGGTTCTTTGATCTTTTCTTTGATCTTGATTTTTCCTGAGCTGATGAGTTCCCAATAGAACTCGACGGCATGAACGACTTCAATGGGATACATCTTCCAACCGAGCCAACGGTTGCCCATATCATAAATCGAACGGAAGGCGTGCCCGCATTCACCCATAACAATACGTTTGGCCTTCAGGTCCATGGCGCATTCAAAGTGACGGCGTTTATTGCGTCCCATGATTTCATTATCGCCCGAGAACATGGCCAAGTCGGAGTTGTCCCAACCTGGGGAAGACGGCATGGTCCAGTCAACACCAGCCTGATGCATAATGGCAGCGGCTTGGTAAATCAGGTGGGTACGGAACTTCGGTTCCGGAGCGATAACCGAGTACATGATCTCGGCGCCTTCCTTGTCAACAGGAATGCGCAGATCCGGAAACTCGTCACGAGCTTCGTCTTCCTGCCATTGCAAGCTATCAACCCATTCGTCGTCTTTGATCCACATCTGGTTGTAGGTTGCCGAATGGCTGTTGGTGGTGTCATGAATGTATTGCGGAACAACACCGAGTTTGTAGCAGATACGACGAACAACCAACATGATGTAGCCGGTGTCGATACCGAGCGGACAATAGTGTACACACCGTTTGCACAGGTTACATTCTGTGTAGGCGATCTGAGCGATCTTATAGATTTCTTCAGGATCGAGTCGGCCCTTGGTCTCCAGAATGCGGCTCATGGTCTGATGGACCTTGCCGGCCGGAGAATAGGTCGGATCATTGTCATGCGAAACATAGAAATGACAGGCCTGCGAGCACATTCCGCAACGTACGCAGGTTTCTGCGTACATTTTCAGTTTAGCCCCGGTTTCACCGTCAAGAACGGCTTTAATCGTCTTTTCTATTTTGTCCGGGGTCAAGGCGGCAACGCCGCGCATCAACCCCGCATCTTCAACTTTGCGGTCGAATTTCATGATGCTGTCTCCCTGTGCTCGTTTACCAGTCTTGGACGCGCCGGATGCCACCGAACTCGGAACCCATGTAGGCACGGCTGAACAGTCCAAAGATCATGTGGCTCAAACGGGTGAACGGTATGGCGACCAGCATGAGTTCGCCGGCCAGTATATGAAGAATAGTCATAAACTTGTCACCACCGATGCCGTGGTAGGCAAGAAAACCCGTAAAGAACGGCAAAAAGGCAACGCACAGAGCGAACCAGTCTTTGCGCGTAGTCAAGAACTTCACGTCGGGTTGGGACTTACGACGCCAGTAAAAATACACGCAGGCAGCAATGACGATAATCGTCATGAAATCGGCCAGACCGTCTGGCAGCGCCGGATAGGAAATACCCAGATTTTGTTCCAAAAGCACGATGTGCCCAAGAAGAAAAAGCGGGGTCAAAATCAGACAAATGTGGAAGAGAAACGTCGCGACGGTCATGCCGGGATTTTCTTTCCAACCCAAAGCCCGAAACGGGATAAGCCAGTTCAAGATGGAGCGCAGGGCGTAATGTTTATCCATATACGCCAAAGAGTTCACATCTTTTTTCTTGGCCTCATTGTACATGGAATACAACCGCCAAGCGCTGCCGCCAATGAAGACGATAAAGGCGATCCAGCACAGGGGGCCGGAAACGAAATCGTAAATAGCGTTCATATCGGTCTTCCTCCCACCTAGAATTCGTTGACAGGGACGACGATTCGGACGTAGGTGCCGCCGTCAACGCCTCGGATGAGGACTTTCCCGGAGTCGGGGCTAAACACCGGATCGAACACCTGATCAAAGGTGCGGCCGTATAACTTGCCGTCAACAAAGTAGGTGAACTTCTTGCCGGGCAACTCGATCTTCGACGCGTAGTGTTTGGAATCAGGGCTGAACACGGCTTTCCAAATCATGGGGTACGGACCGGCCACGATGGCATCGTCGACAACCAAGCTGTAGTCGTAGTCTTTTTTCCCGATAGCCGATGCGCGCTTTCCATCCGGGCTCACGGCAAGATCGATCACTGCGGGGAACAAATCGTTCCATGCTTTGTCATTGGCGATGACTGTGAATTCACCGTACACAGGAGCACCGATAGCGTAGATATCACCGGACATGCTCGCCTGGGTGTGCCAGAGCTGGAAGTAAGCCGGCTGCCACAGGATATCGCCATTCTTCGCGAGACCCCACTTGCCACCCTGACGGACCGGGGCGAGAACTGAGCCATCAGCCGGGTTGAACAACGGGTCCCACACACAGCCAAACGTTTTGGACCACGGTTCACCGTCCACCGCGATGGTGTAATCAAACGGTGTTAAACGAACCTGGCAGGCAACTTTTGTGGAATTGGCATCAAACACCGGGGTCCAGCAGTTCACAAACGTGCGGTCCCAAGCAACGCCATTGATGGCGACGGAAAAGACGCCAGCCAGAAAGCCTTCAACATCGGCCTGCCCGAGTGATTTGACCTGAACAACGGCACAAGTGGACTTGCCGTTCGGGGCCAAAGTGAAATCGTTGGCATTTTCGTACATGGTTTCCCACAGCTCGCCCTCAACGCCCATCCCGTACTCGCCGTCCTGTTGAACAGCAGCGGCAATGGAGCCTTGCGGCCCAAACTTGGTCGCCCAAATGTACGCATAGTTTTCAGACCACGTTTCGCCATCAACGCCCATGGTCCATTCGCCCATGGTCTGGCACAATCCAGCCAAACGGCCATCAGGGCTGAATTTCAAACCCCAAACGCGCTCAAAGGTTTCTTCCCAGGCTTCTCCGTTCACGCAGACTGTGGACTCGGCGTCCTCGGTGCGTACAACGGCCGCGATTTTTTCACCATCGGGGGATGCGGTGAGTTCCTCGACCCATTCAAACTTCTCGGACCAGGCTCCGGGTTCGGCGATCTGCCGCTCTCCGGGCTGCCAGTCCCATTTGGACACGTCCAACATGGTTTTCTCCTTGCCTATGTCATGGATCACTTCGTCATCCAAAGAGTGCGTTCTCCAAACGACTTCCCCTGCACGATACCGAAGGTTGCTGCCCAGGTCGGCGCAATCCGGAATTTCCAGACTAGCAGTTCAGCACACCGGCCGGCGCTCCCCCGGCCTGATATTTCGGTGTGATGCAGGAAAATTTGATTGTCCAAACACTAGTGTTTCGCGGTTGCTCATTACAGGTTGTTATAGGGAATGTCTATCCCTGGGATTAGAATCTTGCCATACGTTTGCGCTTTTTTTCCCAAAGATATAATCTTCCGATAGAGGTATTCTTGCCTTCTTGTCCGCTCTTCCCTTTCTCGAAACAACGTCGCACTATCACGGACATATTCAACTGTTTGACAAACTCGAACCGGAAGGCTAGCCAACGCCTTTTCACAGCATCCTCGCCCGCATTCTCGGGCTTTATTCTAAGGAGAGTCCATGTCCCAGATTCCCGTCACCGTATTGACCGGCTACCTTGGTGCCGGCAAAACAACATTGCTGAATCGAATCCTCAGCGAAAACCACGGACGCCGATTCGCCGTCATCGTCAACGAATTCGGCGAACTCGGCATTGATGCCGGATTGGTTGTCGACGCACAGGAAGAAATTTACGAAATGAATAATGGCTGCGTATGCTGCAACGTACGTGGCGACTTGATTCGCATCGTCAACGGACTGATTAAACGCCGGGGGAGATTTGACGGAATCCTGGTTGAAACAACCGGCTTGGCTGAACCGGCTCCTGTCATTCAGACGTTTTATATGGATGATGAAACACGCGAGCGCACCAAACTCGACGCCATTGTCACCGTCGTTGATGCACACCACTTCTCCGACCAGTCCAAACGCTGCAAGGAAGTTGTTCGGCAAGTCGTTTACGCCAATGTCGTGCTTGTCAACAAAATAGACTTAATTGATGACGAGACATTGCAGACCTGTCTGGACAACATACGCTCCATCAATCCTGGAGCCGAAATCATCACCACCACGCGTTGTGACGCTCCCATTGCTTCGCTTCTCGACAAAGATGCCTTCGACATCACAAAAGTCATGGCGAACGATCCATTTTTCCTGATGCCCGATGGCCATGTTCACGACCACGGGGACGATCTCAAAAGTATCTCTCTCTCCGTACCCGGAGCGGTTGATCTTGACGCGTTCCAGCAATTCATCGGAAAAGTTCTTGAGGAACAAGGACAAGATATCCTGCGCAGTAAGGGCATTCTTGAAATTGCCGACTCTGACCTCCGTTTCGTCTTTCAAGGAGTCCATATGCTTGCAGAAATGAGTTACGGCGCCCCCTGGAAAGAAGAGGAACCACGAGGCAGCCGGGTCGTTTTCATTGGTCGCGGCCTCGACAAAGACGCATTGACTGCCGCCTTTACCGCATGCACCAATCCCGTGGAGGCAAACGCATGAGTGAATACGACAACGACAGCACTCCAGGCCTGACGACGTTTTCCTTTGATGCTTTTGTCACCGGCGCCGCCGTGTCCAAGTCATCTCCTATGGCCGGTTTTGGATTAGGTGACGGGCGTGTTGCTTTGGTTGATCCGCGCACCCCGGAAACACCGAACATCGTCTCTCTCGGCGAAGATTGCGGCATTCTGTCATTTGCCGCTGCACCCAAAAGCGGATTCATTGCCGGCACGGATGACGGCCGGTTCCTCAAAATCACAGACTCCGGAGAGGTTCTCGAACTACTCTCCATTCCGGGTAAATGGATTGAACCGATTGCTGTGGCCACCCGAGGCCCACTCATGGCAGCCGGAGCCGGAAACGATGTCTACTTATTTGCCGACGATGCCGATGAAGCCCCGGAAAAGCTCGGCCCGCATCCCGGGACCGTGACAGGATTAGCCGTCGCTCCGGGGGGGACCATTGTTGCCTGTGCGCATCACGGCGGTATGTCCCTTTGGAAGCTCGAAGATGGTTTTTCCGACCCCAAAACCTTGGAGTGGCCAGGATCAAACCAATTCACCGCATTTTCTCCCGGCGGCCGCTATCTTGTTTGTGCCACCCAGGATAAAACGCTTTATGGCCTCGACTTCGAGACCTCGAAGCAGTTCGGTCTCACCGGCTATCCCAACAAAGTGACCAGCCTCGGTTTCACAGCCGATGAATCATTGCTCCTTACCGATGCCGAACAAGCGTTTGTGGCCTGGGTACTCCCTCGTGGACAGAGCGACGATGCCGTTGTCTTCTCACCCATCGAAGAAGCGCTGATGACCGCCATCGCCCCACACCCCAAATTCCCCCTGGCCGTAGGAGGATTCACCGGTGGTGTTGTCATGCTGGCAGACATGAATAAACAAACGGCTACCCCCATGACCATTCTCGACGGCGATAAAATCAGTTGCCTCAATTGGTCACACGACGGGCTCTTCCTCGTCGGTGGCAGCGAAGACGGTGACGGGTTCCTGCTTAATATGATGCAGTTTCTTGGCATGGCATAAAAAATCGAAAGACTGCGTTCAATCTTACTCAACGATTTGGGGAGAGATCATCTCCCCAACCGTTGATTGTAGCGGACGTCATCACGCCTCTTTTCTCCGCTATTCGGTCCCTACCGGATAGCGGTTTTTGTTTGCCCATTGAATTCGATAATTCATCATATTGGCATCACGGTCTTCAGTGTTATGGAGCATGCATATACCGACATTGCGAGAGGGTGATATGAAATCCTACATTCACTGGATTTGCCTTTTCGTTCCAGCGCTGATGTCGATGACCACCCACCCCGCCATCTCAGCGACATCTTCTCTTGATCTTCAGGTAAAAGAAACGGCTGGAGCCAGTCGAAATGCTGAGATTGTTCGATCTGGCATCCCTCCCCCGGTGGAGCTGAATCTCACGAATCTCGACCACGCATGTGTTCGCATCGAAAATAGAACGGCCGTTGCGTCACAATTGGATGTGCTAGGCAGATACAACGCCGGAAAATCTGTCTCAACGGCGCCAATCCAATGGCTCTTAGCCAGTTTCCCTGCCACGGTCTCAGCCAATCAAACGACGACGTATCGTCTCTTTTTCAATGATTCGACATGTTCGCCTTCAGCCTTATCAAACACGATTACAGTCAGCCAAGACGCTTCCGGCATTACCGTCAACACTGGGGCGGCATCCTTCCGCATCGGTGACGGGTACACAGGCCTCTTCTCTTCCATTCAGATATCGAACAGCGGCTCGGTGATTATGGGCGGAGCGACAACAATTGCCGTCAATGGTCAGGAGTATGGACATGTCAATCTTCGAGACGTCACCGTGAAAAAAGGAGACCTGGCAACAGCGGTAACAAGTCCGTGAAAGTTATGGAAACGCCCCGGAAGGTTCTCTTGGCGGACTCAGACGATACGAATTCCGAGCCGGTTCCCCTGTGGCGCTTATACGGCATGCCGTCTATTTCGAAGGCGATCGATGCGAAGGGAACGGCTGGGACTTAACCTGCCAAGACGAAAACGAACAGACCATCATTAGTCGAGCCTGAAAAAACCGTTTTAGCGCCTATGTGATGCTTGCCGCCGGTCTCTGGTTCGCGCCTCCTCCGAGGAGCAGAAACGCCAGGAGCGCAAAAAGACTTCCCAGCTTCCGCATCAGCTTTCTGAGATTGAACGCCGCACATGCCATGAACAGATTGATGGTGTCCCCGACCGCGCCCTTGAGGTAGCTCCGCGCCATGCGGTGGTCGTGCTTGAGATGGCCGATCACCGGCTCGATGCCTGCTCGACGGCGGAAGCGTTGCCGGGCCTTCTGGCGCTGATGTCGCGAGTCTTTCTTCTTCGGCGGCTTCGGGATGAGGATTTGTGTATCTCCAACCTGTTTTA
>NZ_AUBP01000012.1 GCF_000429305.1 Desulfovibrio inopinatus DSM 10711 | reverse complement strand
TTTTACCGATCGCCAAGCGCTCCAAAACGTCCATAGGAAACTCCTTATTGGATAAGGTTTCGTCTGTGGAGAGCTGGGGGGAGGGGAAGAGGGAAGAAACCGCTTTCCTCAAAAGGGGTTTTTTCCCTCTTCCCCTCCCCCCAGCTCTCCACAGACGAAACCTTATCCAATAAGGAGTTTCCTATGGACGTTTTGGAGCGCTTGGCGATCGGTAAAAATTTGACGGAAGAAGAAGCCTTGGAATCGTTTCGCGCCATGTATCGCGGGGATATGCCGGCATCATGTGTCGGAGCCTTTTTGATGGGGCTGAAAACCAAGGGCGAAACCAGTATGGAACTCGCCTGCGGTGTGCGGGCAGCGCTTGAAGAAGCTCGGCTGGTCCAAGGTTTGAGCGGAAAGCGTATCGATACTTGCGGTACCGGCGGCGACAACAAATGCAGCTTCAACTGCTCCACAGCCGTGGCCCTGACATTGGCTGCCATGGGGTACGATGTCGTCAAGCATGGCAACCGGGCCGTCTCCAGTTCCTGCGGGAGTGCCGATATTGTTGAAGCGTTAGGATTACCCCTTGTGGTGGAACCCGATGCGGTACCCGCTGAATTGGCGAAAAACCACTTTGTTTTTCTGTTTGCTCCCAATTTTCACCCCGTCTTCAAGCGCATTATGCCCATTCGAAAAGAACTTGGTGCACGCACATTGTTTAACTTGATGGGCCCCTTGCTCAACCCGGCCCGCCCCACGCACCAACTCCTGGGCGTTCCGACAGCTCGGTTTGTCCCGCTCTTGGCTGAAGCTCTGAATTTAACCGGCTTGCAAAAAGGCGCGGTTGTGCATGGCCATGGTGGGTTTGATGAAATCAGCCCGTTTGGTCCGGCCGATGTCATGTGGGTGAAAGACGGTTGGATGCGGAAAGATCTGATCGACCCCAAAGATTACGGCTTCGGTGCTCACAAACAATCCGATGTCGTGGTGTCCGGTCGAGATGAAGCGCTTGGTGTTATTACCGAACTGCTGTCGGGCAAGGGGCCTGAGGCTATGCGTGACATGATTGTTCTGAACTTGGGCGTGTGCTTGCACTTGCTTGAAGACGACCTGCCGCTTCGTGATGCCTTTGAAAAAGGGATGGAAGCAGTAAAAGCCGGCGTTGCCGCCAAGGTCTTTCCCAATGTCATCAATGCTTGAGAAATTTGCAGAAGCCAAAGCCGAGGAAATCGCATCACTAAAGGTCCTGGCCGCAAGTGGCGCCTTTCCTGAGCCGTTAATCGTTCAACGTCCTCAATTTAAAGCGGGGCTTCTCCAACCAGGGCCACAGGTTATTGCCGAATACAAGCGGGCATCTCCGTCAAAAGGAGACATTAACCTCGCGGCGTCTCCGGCAGAAACGGCCGAGGCCTATGCTAAAGCCGGTGCGGCGGCCTTGTCGGTGTTGACCGAAGAAGTCTACTTCAAAGGGAAGTTGGAGTTTTTGGCACAAATGACCGGTCCCGGCCTACCGCTGTTACGCAAAGACTTTATTTTGCACCCGCTGCAGGTTCGAGCCACGCTGGCCACCCCGGCATCAGCCATTCTTTTGATTGTTCGCATGGTTACGGATGCAGAACTGCGCAATTTATATGAAGTCTGTACGGAGAACGGATTGGAAGCCGTTGTGGAAGTTTTTGACCAAGTCGATCTCGATCGTGCACAAATGATTTCTCCAGAGATTATTCAAGTCAACAATCGCGATCTCGACACTCTACAGACCGATCTTGCCGTATCTGAACGACTTATTGCCGGTAAACAGGATGGTCAAGCATTCATCTGCGCCAGTGGCATTTCTCGACCGGATGAAGTGACTCGATTGCATGAACTGGGTTTCGATGCGTTTCTTGTGGGAACGTCGCTGATGTCGGGAGCTGATCCGGGCCAGGCACTTGCAACGCTTACAGGACGGAATACATGAGCGTGGTAACGATTAAAGTTTGCGGTATGACCCGGCCCGAAGATGCCGCAGCATGCGTTGCGCTTGGTGTCAATATGCTTGGGTTTATTTTTGCCAGTAAAAGTCCTCGCAACATCACTCCCGAGCATGCTGCTTCCATTGAGACACCGGGCGTGTTGCGGGTCGGAGTTTTCGTTGAACAAACGGTTGATGACGTGTTGGCGATCATAGACGAGGCCAAACTTGATATTGCCCAACTTCACGGTGGACAAGATCAGGCATTCTGCCAGGCAATCGGACCGGAGCGCGTTATGCGTGTCTTTTGGCCCATGCGCTATGATTCAACCGCAGCTTTCGAAGCGGAGTTGGCCGCTTATGCTGATTCTGCTCATCGTTTCCTGTGTGATGCCGGTTCAAGTGGAGGCGGGCATGGGGTCAGCCTTGATTTTTCTCGATTGACCAACCTCCAATCTCCGCGTCCCTGGCTTATCGCCGGCGGGCTCGGACCGAATAACGTCCTTGATGCGTTGACAACCACGGCAGCCGGCGTGGACATCAATTCGGGTGTGGAAGAGGCACCCGGTAAGAAAGATCATGATAAACTCCGCCAGACCATTGAGCGGATTCGGAGTCGATATGAGTAAAGGGTATTTTGGCGAATTCGGTGGGCTTTATGTTCCCGAATTGCTTATTCCCCCGTTAGAGGAAGTGGAAGTCGCCATGCGCGACATTGTCCCCAGTGAAGCATTTCAGAAAGAGTTTAAAGAGATTCTCACCGACTATGTGGGACGTCCGTCTCCTCTCTATCGGTGTCCCAACTTGTCGGCCGATCTCGGTTTCAATCTTTACCTGAAGCGCGAAGACCTGAACCATACCGGTGCGCACAAGATCAATAATACGATCGGCCAAGCGCTTTTGACCAAACATTTGGGCAAGCCCTGTATCATGGCTGAGACCGGTGCCGGTCAGCACGGTGTGGCCACGGCAACGGCGGCGGCTATGCTTGGTTTGTCCTGCATTGTGTTTATGGGCGCAACCGACGTGAAACGTCAGGCCCATAATGTGCGACGTATGGAACTTCTGGGAGCCGAAGTGGTTGCGGTGGAATCGGGAACCAAGACGCTGAAAGACGCGATCAACGCGGCCTTGCGCTATTGGATCGCCGAACAACGCACCACGCACTATTGCTTTGGTACCGCTGCCGGTCCGCATCCCTTTCCGTTGCTGGTACGGGAATTTCAATCCATCATCAGTCGGGAAGCCAAAGCGCAATTTATGGACAAATGCGGCAAACTTCCCGATCTAGTTGTTGCGTGTGTGGGTGGTGGGTCCAATGCGATTGGTGCCTTCCATGAATTTGTCCCCCATCCCGAAGTCGAGCTTATCGGGGTGGAAGCTGGCGGAACGGGTGAACCCGGTTGCTATAACTCCGCAACCTTGAACCAGGGAACGCTCGGCGTTTTTCATGGCGCGAAGACGCTGTTGCTGCAGACCGAAGAAGGTCAGATTATGCCGTCGCATTCTGTTGCTCCCGGTCTGGATTATCCCGGCGTGGGACCGGAGCATGCGCAACTCTTAAAATCCGGTCGTGCTCGATATGAAACCATTATCGATGAAGTGGCTTTGAAAGCCTTTCATACTTTGTGTCGGCGCGAAGGCATCATCCCGGCGTTGGAAAGCTCTCACGCCCTGGCCTGGGTGCTTGAAAATGCCAGCACGATCACGCCGGGCAGTAACGTCATGGTCTGCCTCTCCGGTCGCGGTGATAAAGACCTCGGTATTATTGAAGAATATATGAATGCAAAGAAGTAAGGGGGATGCCTCCGGCGGCTCTGCACTCACTTTTCGAGAAGGATTCTCGAAAAGTGAGTGCAGAGAATCTTCAAAAACTTTCGCTGGTTATTGAGCAATGCTTGCTTTATCGGTGCGTCATTCGCATTCTGATCACAAAGCGATCCTCATAAAAAGACCCGATAAAAGTTTTTGAGAGAGAGGATGGGGTCTGGGGAAGGGGAGAGAACTTTTTTCAAAAAGTTCTCTCCCCTTCCCCAGCCGCCGGAGGCCGCCTTGTACTGTAATATCAATTTGATAAGGACCATGCCATGAGTACGTCGCTTTTGACGAAAAAGATAGAAGAGGCCAAGAGCCAGGGCCGAAAGGCGTTGATACCGTTTTTGCCGGGCGGATTTCCCGATCGGGATCGCTTCTGGCAGGAACTGGAAGCCCTGGATGCAGCTGGTGCCGATATTATTGAGATCGGGGTACCGTTTTCTGATCCGGTGGCCGATGGACCGGTGGTAGAAAATGCATCGTTGGATTGCTTGCGTGACGGAGTCTGCCTGTCCTGGATTCTGTTTGAATTGGAAAAGCGCAAAGAGAAACTTTCGGCAGGCATCGTGCTGATGGGGTATTATAACCCGTTTTTGCAATATGGCCTGAAAAATTTTGCACGGGACGCCGCAAAAGCTGGAGTGTCCGGTGTAATTGTTCCGGATTTACCACTTGATGAAGCCAGAGAGTTCAAAGATGCTCTGGCGGCACATGGGCTTGATCTGGTGTTTCTTGTTGGGCTCAATACGTCGGGTGAACGCCTGGATAAATACGCGGCCGTTGCGTCGGGATTTATTTACTTTGTTTCAGTGCTCGGCACGACTGGCGTACGAGAAACGCTTCCGGAAGAAATCGCGGCGAAACTCGCTGATGCTCGGAAACATTTCAATGTTCCCATGGCGCTTGGGTTTGGCATTAAAACACCAGAACAATTAACGGCATTCGGAGACAGTATCGATGCGGTTGTGTTCGGAAGCGCACTGATTAAATATATTCGAGATGGTGGCGATGCGACTGGCTTTATGGCGGGCTGGCGGTAAATTTTCGCCAATGTAATTGTGTGACAGGGAGGCCAATGGCCTCCCTTTTTTTGGGATGTAAAACTATGTGGTTCCTGTTCGCATTATGCACAGCTTTGGGCCAAGCACTAAAAGACGTGCTGATGAAACATACGGTCAAATCCGTTGATGTCCTTGTGGTGACATGGAGCTACTATGCCGTTGCTTCTCTTTTTACTGGCATTGTTGTTCTGTTCCACGGCATTCCATCAATTGGGCCAGGATATATGCCGTCACTCGCCATCACCTCGGTGGTGTTGAGTATTGCCGCCATTTTGTACACCACGGCGCTGAAGTCGTCGGATTTGTCATTGAGTGCGCCTATGCTCACCACGACACCACTTTTTTTGCTCGTGACATCGCCACTTATCGTTGGAGAATTTCCAGATGTGACAGGACTTTTCGGTGTGGTGTTCATCGTGGTGGGATCTTATGTTCTGAATCTTGGTGAACGGAAGCGGGGACTGCTTGCTCCACTAACAGCCATTGTCCGAGAGCGTGGCCCACGATATATGCTTATCGTCGCGCTCCTGTGGAGTATTTCCGCCAATATTGATAAAATTGGCATACGCGACAGTGATCCTTTGTTCTGGTTGTTTTCTGTTTTCTCAGGCGTCTGTTTGATTTTGACACCATTGGTTCTTCTTCGAAGCCGTGACAAATTGCACGTGTTGCTTCATCGTCCCTTGCCGTTTCTCGCCATGGGCATGTTGGAGTCGACATCGATCATGGCCCAGATGTATGCTCTCACATTGGCCATTGTGCCGTATGTTATTGCCGTAAAACGTATGAATGCAATTTTCGGTGTGCTTTTTGGCGCGTTGTTTTTTAAAGAACAGGGGTTGCGGCATCGCCTTCCCGGCGCTGGACTTATGGTTGCCGGCGTCGCCCTCATTGCACTTTCCGGATAGAGACTTATAAAGAAAAGCAGGTTGCACAACGACGAGTTTGACAGGAGAAGGCCATGCACGAAGAAAGCCTAGGGCGTACGATAGAGGATTACCTCACCGGCGAATCGATTGAAGAAACGTCGTATGAAGAGTTTCGGCAGGCGTTGGCGCGGTTGCTTGTGGAAGAAAAAGGCTATCCGAAGGCAGCTCTTGTTGCAAAAACAGGAGTGTGTTTTCCCGTTGAAAATCAAGATTACACACGTATGGTTGACCTTGCGGCCTATGACCCGTCGGGCGACCCTCTGATGATCATTATTTTCTGTTCGGGGTCCGTCGGATCATATATTCGTGAAACGCTTGCCTCGGCCCGACTTTTCGCACCGAAGCCTGCGCCGCTGGCATTGGTGACGGATACGAAAGAAGCCGTCTTGCTCGAAACCGCGTCGAGTCATACCTTGGCCGAAGGAGGAACTCGCGTCATTCCTAGCTATGAAGAGGCGATGACACTCGCCCGTAATGCCCCGGTTGAACCGCTCAATGAAGAGGCCGCGAATCGTGAAGGGCGCATTCTCTATACATACAGTGAATTTTTATCCGGTGGCTGCTGTGGTGCGGCATGCCGACCGCAAGCGCAATAACTCGATGCATGAATGAGGCGGCGTGATGTCGCCTTCTCTTCGACAGCTTCAAGTCCCACCTGTGTGTAGGTGGGACTTTTTTTGTTTTCTTGACGCAATTCGTCTCCAGAGGCATAGGAGTAGAATGCTGAAACATGCTCGGCATACTGTCGTTTTCTGTAGAGAGAAACAGACTGTATGTACTTCCAGCAATTTTACATATCGTGGAGACAGCAGACATGAACAAGGCTATCGCAGAGGATGACCGATGTAATGATGTGCG
The DNA here is from genome assembly GCF_000429305.1 of Desulfovibrio inopinatus DSM 10711. NCBI lineage: Bacteria > Pseudomonadati > Thermodesulfobacteriota > Desulfovibrionia > Desulfovibrionales > Desulfovibrionaceae > Desulfovibrio > Desulfovibrio inopinatus. Next base: position 193,591 of record NZ_AUBP01000012.1, on the reverse strand, counting down.
GCTTGGAACGCATCCCGAAGAAATAAAACAGGCTGTTTTAGATAATCTGTACTATAATCTTGCTCAACACCCGGTGATTGCTCAACCGCGTGATTGGTTTATGGCTGTCGCCTATACGGTGCGTGACCACATGCTTGGCAAGTGGATGAAGACACTTGACCGTATCGTGGATGGGGAAAACCGTCGGATTGTTGCATATCTTTCCGCGGAGTTTCTCATTGGTCCACAGCTAGGAGCCAACTTGCTCGATCTTGATCTTCTTGAACCGATGCGACATGCGCTGGCACTGTTGGGACAAGATCTTGACGAAATCATCATGCAGGAAAACGAACCCGGATTGGGAAATGGTGGACTTGGGCGTTTAGCAGCCTGTTTCATGGATTCCATGGCCACGTTGGATGTACTCGCCGTGGGATACGGCATCTACTACGAGTTCGGCATGTTTCGTCAGCAAATTCAGGATGGTCGCCAAGTCGAAATGGCCGATAAATGGCTGGCTCAAGGAAACCCCTGGGGGATGCATCGTCATGATATTCACTATGACGTTGCGTTCGAAGGGACAACCGAAGCGTATACGACTGACGATGGCGCCGTACGGGTACGCTGGAATCCTGGAGGAAAAATTCGGGGAGTGGCAATGGATATTCCGGTTGTCGGCTACCGGAGTGAAACCTGCGATATTCTGCGATTGTGGCGGTCCGAAGCGGTGGAAGGCCTTGATTTCGAGGCTTTTAATCAGGGTGATTATTTCGGTGCTGTACAAGATAAAGTTATTTCGGAAACGCTTTCGAAAATTCTGTATCCCAATGATGAACCGGAAATCGGGAAGCGTTTACGCTTGGCTCAGCAGTATTTTTTCGTGTCCTGTTCGTTGCAAGATATGATTCGCATGCAAAAAGCATTGGAGAAACCACTCGAAGCTTTCCATGAACAGTTCACGATCCAACTCAACGACACACATCCCTCTATTGCCGTGGCTGAACTCATGCGGTTGTTCGTCGATGAGTATGACATGGATTGGGACACGGCCTGGAACACGACCACGAAGACATTTTGCTACACGAACCATACACTCTTACCCGAAGCCTTAGAACGGTGGGCAATCCCTTTATTTGCTCAGATGCTTCCTCGACATTTGGAAATCATATACGAGATCAATCGCCGTTTTCTCGAGGTCGTGGCCGACATGGCGCCAGGTGATGAAGAACTTGTGAAACGATTGTCTCTCATTGACGAAACCGGACCACGGTATATTCGGATGGCGCATCTTGCGTTTGTGGGGAGTCGAGCGGTGAACGGCGTGGCTGCACTCCATTCAGAGTTGGTGAAAACCGATGTACTCCGAGACTTTTATGCACTGTGGCCGAAAAAGTTCTATAACGTGACCAATGGCGTGACTCCGCGACGATGGGTAGGGCAATCTAATCCTGGGTTATCGGACTTGTTTGCAGATACCCTTGGTACGGATTGCTTGAAATGTCTTGAAAGTTCCTTACCCAAGCTGGAAACACTGGTTGAAAAAGAACAATTCCGAATGGCCTGGCATGCGGTGAAGCAGGAAAACAAAATTTTGCTTGCCGATGCCGTGAAGCAGCGCACGGGAGCAGACATCAACCCAGACAGCATGTTGCAGGTTCTTGTCAAACGTATCCATGAATACAAACGTCAGCACTTGAGCGCTTTGCATGCCATTACGCTGTATAATGCGATCAAGCGTGATCCGGGTCGGGATTGGACGCCTCGCACGATTCTCTATGGCGGGAAGGCCGCGCCCGGATATTACATGGCCAAGCTCATTATTCAGCTCATCAATGCCGTAGCCGACGTGGTCGACAACGACCCCGATGTGGATGGGCGGCTGAAGCTCGTATTTGTTCCGAATTTCAATGTGAAAAACGGGCAGATGATCTACCCGGCGGCCGATGTCTCCTTACAGATTTCCATGGCCGGCAAGGAAGCATCGGGAACAGGGAATATGAAATTTACCCTGAACGGCGCACTGACTCTGGGAACACTCGACGGGGCCAACGTCGAAATCCGGGAACGCGTCGGCGCAGAGAACTTTTTCCTGTTTGGTCACACGACGAATGAAGTCAAAGACATCAAACGGCACGGGTACAATCCGCGTGCGATTGCCGAGTCCGATCCAGTTATTATGGAAGCTCTGGACCAGATCGCTGGCGGCGTCTTCTCCAAGGGAGATAAAGATGTCTTCCGTCCGCTCGTTGATAACCTGCTCTACCAGGATGATTATCTTGTCTTGGCAGATTTTGATTCCTTTGCCAAAGCGCAAAACGACGTCGTCAATGCCTGGGCTGATCAGGACCACTGGACGCGCATGTCCATTCTCAATGTCGCCCGTGCCGGCTTCTTCTCGTCGGATCGTTCGATTCGGGATTATTGTCGGGATATTTGGAATATTACGGTTTAGAGCGTTTTGCAGTGAAGCGGAAGAATGCCTCCGGCGGATCAAGAAACTTTTTGGAAAAAGTTTCTTGATAATCTTCAAAAACTTTAGATGGTTACAGTGTGGATTGAAATGAACGATATATCTGCCGGAATCTCAAATTGTTTTACATAAACGGGAAACGTTCTCATAACATGTCCCCTCCGGTGTTTCCGGAGGGGACATGTTATTCCCAAAAAACGTTGATGATATTCAGCGATCAACGCCCGTGAGCCACCGTGCCAGAAAGGGATCGACAACGCGGTAGGCACCAGACGCATCTTTTTCAATGAGATCTTGTTCCAACAGCTTGTGTTGTGCGTCGACAATGGTTGAGGCGGCCATTTCCGAACGACCGATAAAACGCGCACTCGTGAGCTTGCCTTCCTTCTGTTGGGCCAAAGTCTTGAGAAGGCGAAGCTGTTGCAGAGGCAGGCCTTGGATGATGCCGGCAAAACCGTACTGTTCTTTGGCCAAGACGGCCTCTTCTGCGCGCTCCAGGTCTTTCAGCGTGGCCTCTGTGTCTGCCATGTAGAAGAGCTCTTGCGCGACATATTGCATATAGTAGGCATGACCTCTGGAATGCATCGCAATACGTCGTGCGATGTCTTCGGGAATGGTTTTGCCGGCTTGGGTGAACTGTTCCTGAAGAAACACGACGACATCGTCTTCCGGGAGTGGTGCCAATTCTTCGTTACGAGCGAGTTTGAAAAACGGTCGTTTTTTATCGTTGAACATGGCCAGTAAGACGCTTCGCCGACTGCCCAGAAAAAAGAAACTCGCCGGAACGCCTTGAATGTTTGACCGGAGAATACCTTCCAATTCAGCCGTCTCACGCAGTCTTGTCAGCTCCTGAAATTCATCCATGATAAAGCAACACCGCACATCATGATTGGTCACAAAAGCTGCCAGCTCTTTCACTGTTTGACGAAACAGGGTGATGTCATCCAGGTTGGTATCCGGAGCCACCGTCAACTTGTAGCCGGTTTCACTGATTTTCACGATCGGTTTGAACGTGGTCAATACGCGTAGATACCGCGTCCCTTTTTCCAACAGCGATTCTTTGCGGTGAAGTGCCGAAAACAATCCTTGCATGATTTCTTCAGCAACGCCTCGCACCGTGGTGACGGTCGAAAAGTCCGCGTACGCACACACAAACCCTTTCTTCATGAGTCGGTCTTGCACCCGAAGAAGCAACGATGTTTTGCCAAAACGACGGGGCGAAAACAGGACGACCTTGAGATTATCCTCAGCATAGCGCTCGAAGGTCGTCAGCTCGTCTTGGCGATCACAGAACGCGGCCTGTGTCGAAAGTCGTTCAATGGTGAAGGGATTAGACACGGCATTCCTCCAGATATATTGAATCGATATTTCCGGATCATTTTATTCAATACTATTGAAACGGCAAGTCCGAATTTTTTGTGTGATTGTTTGATGGAACGTTGGCAAGAGCCTGTGAATACGAAGACAATTGTTGCGGATGAGGGAATACGGTCGGAACCAAAAGGGTCGAGATTCAGAAAAAAAGACGCCCTCATACAAGGGCGTCTTGAGATTGACAATATGTTGGTATTGCTTGGCGTTACTTCCGCTTCAACGCCGCCAATCGATCGGATATGGCGGTCGGCTTTGCCGGTTCGCCGGCGGCTTCTTTCATGGCTTCGGCGAGAGCGTCGTTGCCGACGGTTTCCTGCTTGGTGGGTGCCAAGAGTTTGGCTTTTGTGCGGGCGGCGTCGGCCTGGGCATTAGCTTTATCGGCTTCGCGGCGCATGGCGTCCAGGGCGCTGCCCAGGTCGTCGGACTGTTTGCGCAGACCGGCGAGTTCGGCGGCGCGTTCCGATTGTTCCTTGGCCTGACCTTCGCGGATTTTGGCACGTTCCATATCGCGTTTGGCGGCGTCCAGGGTCTTTCGAGCGGTCTTGAGCTTGTCGGCTGCAATTTTTGCAACGTCTTCAAGTTCCTGCATGAAAGCTTTGGCCTCTTCGGCTTCCTGGATTTCGCGTTCGATATCGGGCTGCATCTCTTCCAGCGTGGCCACGACCTGTTCCATGGCGGTTTCAATCTGGCTGTTGCCCGGATCGGCGGTCAGCTTTTCCTGGAGAATTTCCGCTGCTTTGAGGCGCTGATTGTAGAGCGCTTCAATTTCATCGGCCTCTTTCTTTTCTTTTTGGTAGCTTTGCCGAGCTTCGGCAACTTTTTGCGTCAGGCTGTTGAGTCGTTCTTCCATGGATTCGATTTCAGCGGCCGAAGCGGCTTCAGGATCCCACGATGCCAATGACTGGACAATGGATTTGCCCGCATCCTGGGCCTTTTGTTTGCCGAAATTCTTGACGAACTGAAAAAAACTCACACTTTCCTCCTTGTTCTCAAACAGGTGCTGGAAAAAATGGCGTAAATTGCCTCCGGCAGCGCTGCAGAATGACTGCAGAAAATCATCAATCACTTCTCACGGGTGCTCCAGCTGCCGGCATGAACGTAAAGGAATAATCACGATTTGCCAGAAATCAATAGATGGTTTTGACAGAAATTGGATTGAGATTGAGGCCGAGCATGATGTGAATGGCGGTCTCGTCGTTATCGGATTCCACGGAGACCAATGCGAATTCGGCCAGCTCAGGGTCTTTGGAAATGAGACGACTGTACAGCATGCAAGCGTGCTCCACGACATCGGGATCAGCGGCGACGGGATCGGAAGCGATAGTCTCCGTAAAGATGACCGGCGTGAACCGCTCCTGGTTGCGGTCGCCCCACATACGTGCGTACTCCATGCCGTCAATAGCGAAACCACGCCATCCGAGGAGGCCGGATTCTTCATTGAGCCAGAAGTCCCAATCCTCTGAGCTGCCCGGATAGATTGTGTCATGACTGACAAAAATGCGGCATTCGCTAATGGCATCCGGCCGTGTGCTTTTTGCATCGGGAACAATTTGTAGCATGGCATGGTTATCGTCGTCATCTTCCAGATAAAAACGATAGACCGTATTTCCTGCCCAGGAAACGGTGCCCATCGCTGAAATAACCATTTCCGGCGCATAGGGCTCTATCACGAGGTTGTCTCCCCCGAGAATCAAGGGCGTCTGGTCGAGTTGTACCTTGCCGCCGAGGTGTAAACCCAGCGGTGCGTCCGCGTCCACTCTCGTCGGGTTGCCTGTGGGGATGCCAAATAATCCATCCTTCAAGGCTGCTGCTTTTTTCCCGGCAATTTTTTTGAAAAGTCGAAACGAAGACATGGTTACTCCAGTTGTTGTCATGTGTATATTGCATCAGAAAAGAGAATACGTTTTCCCCAAATTCTCTCTCACGCGATCCCTTCGTGTATCACCGTTTTACCAAGCATTTCGTTAAAGAGGTTTGCGGAAGAGGGGTGAGAGGAAGGGGGTTCCGGGGGAGGGAGAGCGGGGAGAAACCGCTTTCCTCAAAAGGGGTTTCTCCCCGCTCTCCCTCCCTCGGATCGCCGCAGGCGAAATCTTCTTCGTTACCTATTGAATTCCGGCACGCCGCAGCATTTCGGGTTGCGCCTGCGTGAGCTGAAAGGTCAGGGCATCAAGGGCTTGCATGCCGCTTTCTTTTACCCATTCGGTGCGAACAACGAAAATGGCTTCCACGGCCAGTGTTTCGACGGCGCCACTGAACAGCCAGCCGCGTTGAAGGTAGGGATAGATATTGCCCGGAATGGTGACGAACGTATAAATGCTATTCCCGTTTTCATCGGTTTCGTCATTGAAATCCCAGTCATCCACGGCCACGAGCCGCAGCGGCGCGTCATTTTTAGCCATAGCTTCAGCTTTGTCGAGCAGGGGACTGCGCAGACCAGAAACGAACATCATGATGGCGTTGTCGTTGTTTGCAACTTTTTCCAGAGCGGTGTCGTAATCCATGTATTCCACGGGAATGGCAGCATAGGAGGCATCCTCGCGGCACAGGCCTTCCCAGGTCATCGCCGTTCCCGATCCCTTGGGACCGATGTAGAGCACATGTTTTTTCGGATTGATATCCTTGACCGACGAAACGCCGGCATTGCGATTGGCGATCATTTGGATGGCTTCAGGATACAGCGCGGCCTGTTCGGAAACGAGTTTCGAATCGGGATAGAGTTTCTTATACATGATGAAGGCATCGGACTGCACAAGACCGGCATCGGCTTTACCTGTGTGGAGGAGCTTGAGATTGTCGAATGAACCGGAGGTATTGAGAAGCTGAATGTCAATGCCGACTTCTCCTTGTTGGAGAAGCGTGCCGAAGTAATAATAATTGCCCGATTTGGAACCGGTCGCAACGCGTAATACGGGAGCTTGATCGGCTTTGGCGGCGAGGGCATCGGCCGACAAGGCCACATCGGCTGGCGTGTCCGACGGGAGATAGGACGGATCGGCCGGGCCGGATATTTGTCCGGTCTCTTTGTCGAGTTCATTGAGCTTGGCCTTGAGTTCGGCGTTGTCTGCGGCAAGTTTATCAGCCTCGGCACGCCATTCCTGGTAGCCGGGATCATTGGCGTGATTGTGGGCAAATTGGGCCGCATGACGATTACTGCCGATATTGTCGAGTATCATCCATAAAAACATGGCATCCCACATGCCGAACGAGGGGCGGGAGGCGTACACCCAAGGGCTCGCACTCCAGCCGCGGGAGTTGTAATAGGCGTTACGCTGAGAATAGTGGGTGTCATAGCTAAAATTGTTTGGTTTTTTCGTGTTTTTGAAAATTGGCTCGTTCGCGTACTGCTCCGCATAGGACTTGGAGCTGGACGGAGACGATGATTGTTTGAATTTCGACTGCTCGGCCTTGTAGGCATTATATGATGATGTCGACTGCCTTTTGGCAGAGGTGGACGAGACGGATTTATCAAACGAAGACGACGAGCCTGGCGCCGACGAACTGCCGGATTTGGAATAGGTCGATTTGCTCGAAGAAGACGATGACGAGCTGCTTGAAGACGGCGCGGAAGAGGTCGAACCGGAGCTGGGCTTGCTGTATGTGGACTTGGACGACGATGTTGATTTCTTTGACGACGATGAACGCGACTTCGAGGACGACGACCCGAAAATACCTCCGCCGCTTCGGCTTCCGAAAATTGAGGAAGACGATGAACCTCGGCTATACGACGATGAACTCCGATACGATCGGGAAGAACTACTGCGACGCCTGGCGAACGCATCATGGTCAAGCGTTAGGCTGAGTCCGATAAGGACAAGTATCGGCAATATAAAGAGCAAACGGCGATTTTGCATGGAATCTCCTTGGCCGGTTGGATGCTGTGTCAATCGAAAACGCCGGCTGAAACAATGGACAACCGGACGATGAGAATACTCTAAAAGAGGGGATTCGTACAGAATGGTAATGTGCGAGAAGAAGTCAAGTGAGGGCCGGCCGAAGCCGGCCCCGCTGGAGGTGGGCTGAATGCAGGGAAAGCGTTATTTAAAGCCTTTGCAGTTAGCGTAATACGTCACCGTGGCGGCCCAGTCAGAGAAGATACCGATGACGCCGACATCTTGAGCAAGAACATCGATGGTGTTCATGATATCACCGGGATTGTTGGTAATATCGTTGACAGTCTGGTAATACCAACCACCGCCGTCACGCAGAGGGCCGGAGCGTTCCAGGCTCCAGGTGATGATGTCGAGACCGGCCGCTTTCGCCTGTTTGGCGTATTCCGACGCGGCGAGTTTACCGTCTTTGACCGTCATGAGCATCCACAAAGGCGGGGCGATGATGTTGACGTCTTTGGCGGCGAGTTCTTTCATGGACGGTTTCCACGTGGCGGGGTCTTCGATATTGAAGCCGTCGAGCGTTTCATCGCGATCGTCGAGGAACACCGCTTGTTTGCCGAATTCGGGATCGGCTTTGATCCAATAGAGAATATCATTGAGATTAAACGATTGTGCAAAAACGTTTTCCGGCGCAACACCGGCTTCTGTATACTCATCGATCATCTTCTGCGCGTAGGCTTCCTGTGTGAAATTGCCGTCATAGGGCATGTCCACGCTGGCACTCTTGAGTTCCGGCGTCATCTTCACGCCAAGTTCCTTAAACAGGGCGATGCTTTCCTTGTGCGTCATGACCGTGCCGGGGGAATAGAGGTCGGTGCGCCAGCTCGGGGTGGCATCCATGTATTCTTCCACTGTGGTGGCTTTGGGATTGCTCGCATCCATCTTGGCTTTCAGCGTCTTGAATTCGGCCAGGGTGATGTCGCTCGTGCAGCATTTGGCTGAAGCCGGCTTTATGACTTCGCCGGTTTTGGGATCGATTTCAGCCGGGGTAAACTGCTGGGTGCATTTCGCGGCCAGTTCCGGAATGGCGAGGATATTCGTGGTCGTGTGGAGATCGCATTGGGAATGGCGGCAAACGAGTTCCTTGTCTTTCGTGAAGGTAACATCGCATTCAATGATGCCGGCACCCATGCGGGCAGCGGCAATGTACGATTCGCGAGAATGTTCGGGAAACATCATGCAGGCACCACGGTGCCCGATGGAAAAGTTGGAGGTGGAGGGTTTTGTATTCACACATTTTTCAAGTTCGCTTTTCAGCGGGCTCGCATCCATGTCGTTGACAAGATAATAAGGCCGGGGGCCCAGCTGGACATTTTCTGCGGCACAGGATTGCCCAGGGCAGAGAAAAAATACCGTACACAAACCGAGCAAGGCGGATACGCGAGAGAAGTTCATACTGTTTTCCTTGTAAAGGTTATCTCCGTACTCATGTTCCGTGCATGTCAAATCAGCATCCTGTACAGTATTGATATGGCAAGTTGGTCAACGGTACGTGTCAATATGAAGTTCTTTGCAACGATGTATTGTCAATGCGATTCGTTTTGGAGCCAGGTTCGAGGAGGAAAAGCACCTCTGGAGAAAAACGCGCCATTCTTGCTTGGATACCGAGAATTGGATACGGAACCTGAAACTAATTGAACGTATTTTAACCATTGAGAGTTTTTCATGGAGCAGTCTATACATATCCTTCCATCCAAGCTTGCTCCGGCAGTGGCTCCGGATTTGGTACCTCGCGAAAATATCCAAGCCTTCGTGAAAGCTGTTATCGAATCACCGATTTGTCTCTATGTCGCAGGAGCCGGATATGGGAAAACATCATTGGCCGCTCAGGTTGTCGAACAGGCCGGTATGCAAACGCTCTGGTATGGGCTCGACGAGTTCGACAGAGATTTCAATACGTTCTTGAGCTACTTGATTGCCGGGGCACGACAGTATGTGCCCGACTTTGGAGCAGAGATTCTTCCTCGACTTGCAGCACCTCTTGTTCTGGATTCTGTGCGACAATCGGTGCTGTGTGCGTTTGCGAGTGAAATCGGAGAGCACATTCAGGCCCCACTCTTGATTGTTCTGGATGATTGCCACCGTCTTGGGGAAAATCCCGATATTTCTTCCTGCGTTGAATTTCTCATGGAGCGCCTTCCAACCACGGTGCATTGGCTCCTCTTGAGTCGAACACAACCTGCGTTTCGACTGTCGTTGTTTCAAAGTCGCCGTCAGGTGCGTGCATTCGGGGAAGCGGAACTTGGATTGTGCCAGATGGAGAGTGACCGACTCTGCCGGCATCTTGTTGGAGAAAGCATCGATTCGATAACATTAGTTGAAAATTATCGTCGAAGCCGTGGGTGGGCGGCCGGGATCGTTTTGTTGTGCTTGGCATCGCCTGAGTCACGAGATGTGACCACGCATGAGACCGTCACAAACTACTTTGAAGAGAATGTGTTATCAGGCTTGCCTGATGAACTCTCTGACTTTATGTGCAAGACGGCGTTGTTGGACTGGATGGAACCGTCGATTTGCAATGCTGCGCTCCAGCGCAGTGATACGTCTGCCGTTTTGGAACAGCTTTGCCGAAATCATGTGTTTACCTTTCGTTTACCTGGCGAGAACAGTTACTGTTATCATCATTTGTTGCGCGATGGTCTGCGCCGTCAAGCCAAATTGCGCTATAATCGGCAAGAGTTGACGGATCTCCTCTGTTCCTTTGGTCGGATATTGGAAGAAAAAGGTCACGGGCAACAGGCGTTACGCTTGTATATGAGCGAAAATTTACACGATGAAATCTGTCATGTGTTGGAGCCGTTGGTGCGAGTGGAAGATTGGGCTTCATATTCATTTGCATTGCTCAGTGAAGCGCTTGATACACTGCCTGATGAAATCGTGAAGCGGCACCCCCGTGTTTTTCTTTTCAAAGCTCGCCTCGCCTCCATTCGTGGGAACATGGATCAAGCCGTTGCTCAGTTTCAAAACGCATTGCATCTTTTCCGGGCGGCCAACGACACGCTTGGAGAAGAATCCTGCTTGAGGGAAATCGGCGTCCATGAATATTTTCGAGGCAATATCGTGAGTGCCTATGAGAATATGTATGCACTGTGGGAGACATCACAATCTGATCCCTGTGTTCGAAGTGATATTGCCGGTTACTGCATTTTCTTTGCATCGATATTGGGAAAATTCGAGGCTGCCGATACACTGCTTCATGAGGCCATGGGTTTAACAGCCCAAAGCGGAAATCCCATGAGGAACTTCAGTCGTCTGTGGATTCGGTTTTGCCATATCATGCGGCAACAGGCTGCAGGGCATTTTGTTGAGGCCGATATTGCAACGACCCGAAGCCTGGAGGCCTTCGAGGCCATGGGAGCAGAATTGATTTTGCCCCTTGTGCATGCGCACAGTGCATTGATTGCACGGTATCGACGGGATTTCCATCGTGGAAAGGCTTTGGCTGAAAAAGGGTTGGAAATGGTCAAACACCTTGGTGTCTTTGATCATCAATACGGATGGTTAAGTTACTCTAAGGCTCGCAATGCAATAGAGCTGGGTGATCTTGACGATGCCCGTCAGTCCGCGGAGGTGGTGTATGATATATTTACAGCTCTGGGGCATCCTTGGGGAAAATCTGTCTACCATGAATTGATGGGCGTCCTGTGTACAGCCGATGATGATTGGCATGGAGCACACGCTTCGTTTGCGCGAGGTCTTGCGTGTATTGAAGGGAAAGGCCTTGTAGCGTGGCAAGGAGAACTTGCGCTTCAACTGGCCCGTACTTTGGTGGAGTTGGAACGGTATGACGAGGCGCTGCACATGATGACAACAAACGGTGCAGGCATTGATCTCTCGACCTTTCTTCGTTTTCAACGTGCCGTGATTACGGCGCGCATTGATGCATTATCCGGGCGATCCGCTTCGGCCGATGTCCATTTTGCCGAGGCTATTCGACTCGGTTCACAGTATGATTATGGGGCATGGTTGGTTGAAGATATTCCCCATTTAGTCCCTGTTTTGGTTCGCTATGTTGCGTCAGAAGAAAAAAGCGCATTTATTGATTCGGTGATGAAACGTCTCGATCATGAGACTGTTATGCAGTTGCGTCATGTTGCCCGCACAGGAAAAGGCGTGGAACGAACCACAGCCGCTGCCATGGTGACATCAAGTCCGTCTCCGGTGCCTGTTCCATTACATGTTACGTTGCTGGGGCGTTTTACGGTGACGCTCGGTGAGACCCCTCTTGTTGATGAAGTGTGGCGGAACTTCAAAGCCTTAACGATCTTCAAGTATTTGGCGCTCAAAAGCGAAAGCGGATTTATTGATAAAGATATTTTACTTGAGCTGGCATGGCCGGATGAAGATCCGCAGGTGACAGGAAAACGGTTTCATGTCGCAATGACCTTTTTACGCAAGTTGCTGGAACCCAGCCTTCAGCGAGGGCAACCGTCCTCGTATCTGTTGCGACGCGATAATAGTTATCGTCTGGAGACGGGGCAGGATGGTTCGATTGATGTGAAGCAGTTTTATTGTGCGGTTCGAGATGCCCGGTCGCTGGACCGTCATTCTTCGGACGAGGCGGCTCCCGTCTGGAACAAGGCGAAGTCCTTGTACCACGGTCCGCTCTTTGGGGAAGACCCGGAAGAAGACTGGTTTCGAGGAGAGCGACTGAACCTGCACAACGAATATGTGGAATGTATGTCTCGGCTTGTTGCCTCAGCGTGGGGAAATCAGGATTGGCAAGGCTGTATCGAGCACGCTGAAGCCTGTCTTTGTGTGGATGGGCATGTCGAGCCCATTTATCGATACTTGATGCAAGCGCATGCCGAACGTGCAGATATGGCCGCTGTCCACGATATCTTCGAACGGTGTCGCTGTTGTCTTCAAGACGAACTTGGGATTTTACCGAGTACAGAAACCAAAGCGCTGTATCAACGTCTTGTGTCCGACCTCGTGGAAAGCTGAGTTCCGCAATGTGATACGTTCAATTTTGCTTATTTTTAAAATTTCGCTTTGATTAATTCCCACCCGATTAATTCTCGCTTAATTCGTCCGGTGTAGAGGCTCCATTGATGTGTTGATTGGCTACGCAGTGATGCGTGGTGAACATTCTGGAGGTCTATCATGCTGGATTTGGTGATTCGGAGTGGAGGACGATTTTGGAGCTGGATAGGATTGCTTGTGGCCGTCATTGTCGGAGCAGGCATTGCCTACTTATGGCAGTTGAAAATGGGGTTGACCATTACAGGGTTGTCCCGGGATGTGTCCTGGGGGTTCTATGTGGCGCAACTCACGTTTCTCGTTGGGGTCGCTGCTTCTGCCGTCATGCTCGTGTTGCCGTATTATTTGCATAATTTCAAAGAATTCGGAAAAATAACGATTGTTGGTGAATTTACCGCAGTCGCGACAATTTGCATGTGCCTCCTGTTTTTGTTCGTCGACCTGGGACAACCGGCTCGCGCATTCAATGTTTTTCTTCATCCCACACCGAATTCAGTTATTTTTTGGGATGGAACCGTGTTGTCCGCATATATGCTGGTGAATATCATTGTGGGGTGGAATGTGCTGCAAGCCGAGCGTAACGGCATGGCGCCTCCGACATGGATAAAACCGCTTATTCTTTTCTCTATCCCTCTGGCATTTTGTATTCATACCGTGACAGCGTTTCTCTATTGTGGCTTGCCTGGCCGGAGTTTTTGGCTGACCGCCATTTTAGCGCCGCGTTTTCTTGCATCGGCATTTGCTTCCGGACCGGCCTTTCTTATTCTCTTACTATATATTTTGCGACGAGTGTCTGGGTTTGATGTTGGTGAAAAAGCTATTGCCGCTTTGATGACGATTATTCGGTATGGATTGTTGGCAAACCTGTTTTTTCTTGTGTGCGAAGCCTTTGTCGTGTTTTATTCGAACATTCCCGAGCATACCGCGCATTTCATGTATTTATATGCAGGGTTGGAGGGGAAGCATGCGCTCGTTCCTTGGATGTGGCTCTCGGTCGTGCTCATGGTAGCGGCCATGTGGTTATTGCTTGTGCGCAGAGCCTACAGCAATCCCCGCCTTATCCCTGCGATATGTATTATGGTGTTTCTTGGAACATGGATCGATAAAGGACTGGGGCTTATCGCCGGCGGGTTCATTCCATCTATGACACATGAGATCACTGAATATGTTCCGACAGTGCTTGAGGTTGTCATATCGATTGGAGTCTACGGGATTGGAGCCCTCATTTTGTCAATCCTTCTTAATGTCGTCGTCCGGGTCAGGCAGGATCGGGCTGGCCGCTTAGCGAAGGCGTAGTTAATCGCCCATTTCCAGTTCCTCCTCGCGTTACAGCATGCAGAGGTAACGTGGCTTTTGAACATACAATCAGGAGCATCCAGTGCAACACGCTGAAATGATGGAGTCATTACGTTCCTTGTTAGAAAGTGCCGACCATGTCGACGTGAAAACCGTCACGAGCTCAGTTGATATGAAATCGTTTGTGGCAGGACTGATCAATTGGAGACCAGCATGGGCTCGTGTGTTGTTTCGTATTCGTAATATCTTCGCCAAATGGTGCGGGTTGGAATATGACTTTCAACCGTCTCCGAAGTTGACGGCGGAAACCGTACCGACCACACCGGGTGATCCTGTCGATTTTTTTGAGCTGCATGCATACAGCCCGGAGCGGTTGTATGTGATGTTTGCGAGTGACAAACACCTCGATGCGTATCTTGCTGTTGTGCCTGAACCTGGGTCCGAAGGTTTGGTCAATTACAGCGTGTATACCATTGTCATGTATAACAATAGGTTGGGGCCGATCTATTTCAACGTTATTCGGCCGTTTCATCATCTTATCGTTCAGGCGATGGTCCAAGCGGCAGCCAAGGGAGTGGAAGAAGTCCCTTGTGCTGCATGCTGAGGGCTATTTCACCCCGTATCGTTTCAGCTTCTTGTGTAAGGTTGCGCGAGTGATACCAAGACGTCTCGCCGCTTCGGACTTGTTGTTGTCGCATGCGGCAAGGGTATCGAGAATGGCGCGTTGCTCGATATCCTCCAGGGTATGCGAATCTCCCGCCATGGGTGATGGTATGCTCGATTCTCCTGGATAGGCTTTCATGATGGCAAGGGGGAGTTCGTTTTCACCGATGCGGTCCGTCTGCGTGAGTATGACTGCACGCTCTACGGCATTTTCGAGTTCTCGAACATTGCCCGGCCAAGTGTATTTGAGCATCATATCCATAGCTTTGGGCGTGAAACCGCGAACGGATTTTCGGTTCTTGTCGGCAAAAACATTGAGGAAATGCTCAACAAGAAGCGGAATATCGTCCAAACGTTCGCGCAGTGGTGGAACATGAATCGAAACGACATTAAGCCGGTAATAAAGATCTTCACGGAATCGGCCGGCTTCAACTTCTTTGATAAGGTCACGGTTGGTTGCCGCTAAAACGCGAACATCAACTCTGAGCAGATCGTCACTGCCTAAGCGTTGAATTTCACCCTGTTGAATGGCTCGGAGCAGTCGGGCTTGGATTTGCGGGGCAATCTCGCCGATTTCATCAAGAAATAGAGTGCCCCCATGTGCCTTTTGAAAACGTCCTTCACGGCGTTTGTCCGCTCCGGTAAACGCGCCTTTTTCATGGCCAAACAGTTCGGATTCGAGAAGAGTTTCGGTTAATGCGGCACAATTGACACTCACCAGGGGGCCGGCGTTTCGGGCACTGGCCATGTGCACGGCTTTGGCGATGAGTTCTTTGCCTGTTCCCGATTCACCGGTAATGAGCACGGTTGCTTCGCTCGGTGCGACGGTTGCGGCAAGCTCCAGTACATCACGCATAGCGCGGCTTGATCCGATGATGCCGGAAAACACATCCGTATTCGCCAGTTTATCGCGTAAGTCTCGATTTTCCGTTTTGAGCTTGAGATGTTCGATGGAGCGTTCCAAGGTGATGCGCAAATCATCGAAATCGAGCGGCTTCAATAAATAATCGTACGCCCCTCCCTTGACGGCATCGACGGCGGCCGATACCGAACCGTACGCCGTCATAATGAGGACGGGAATGGCCGGGTTATAGGCTTTGATATGTCCCAGTGCGGTAATGCCATCCATACCGGCCATACGCACATCCATGAGAACGGCATCAAATGGTCGATGATGGATGATTTCCACAGCCTCTTGGCCATCTCCGGCTTCAACAGTGCCATATCCCCACCCCGACAACATGGTTTTGAGCATGAGACGGTGTGCGTTGTCGTCATCGACAATAAGGACCGTTGGTTTCATTCTGGCTCCTCTATGCTTCCAGAAGAACACCCCACTCAGGCACGAGGGAATCTGAGCGAAACCGTTGTTTCCTGACCGGGGAGGGAAGAGATGGTGACATCTCCTCCGTGAGCTTCCATGATTTTTTGAACAATGGACAAGCCAAGTCCTGTCCCACTCGGCTTGGTGGTGAAATACGGATCGAAAATCTGAGCGAGATCTGTTTCGGCAACGCCTGGGCCGTTATCGGTGATGCGTACAACGAACATGCCATCTTCGGTTATGGCCGCGATGTTAAGTTTGCCTCCTTCTGTCATGGCCTGAATGGCATTCAGACAAACATTGAGTAGAGCTTGAGAAAAGCGATCGGGGTCAAGGTGAGCGACATGTGGGGCATGGGATGTCGAAATCGTCAGTTCGATGTCGGCGTCTCGTGCATCGTGTTCGACGAGATGCGCCACCCGCTCCACAATGGGGATGGGATCGACTTCACGCGGGTTGACATCGGTCGGCCGAGTGAAATCCAGAAGCTGCGTAATGACTCGGTTGACACGATCGACTTCACCCACCATAACCTTGGCGATATTTTTGTCGTCCGATCCTTCCTGGAATCGGTTTCCGAGATGAATGGCGAATCCTTTGATGGAGCTTAAAGGATTACGGATTTCATGGGCAACACCGGCAGCCAGACTGCCAACGGCCGCTAATTTTTCCTTACGTCGGACTTCATTCTGCAATCGTTCCAGTTCCGACAAATCCTCGAAGACAAACAGTCGCCCGGCGATATCGCCCGCTTCAGCGGCAATAGTTGAAACGCCGACACTGAGTGGTAGGGCGCTTTCATTGGAGGGGTGGATCGTGATATGTCGTCCGGCTATTTTTTCGCTTGTGTCTTGATCAAAAAAGCGATGCAGCTCGGCCGGCATGACTTCTGATGCCGGTTTGCCTGGTTGTATGTCGGAGGGCAGAGCAAAAAGTCGCATGGCGACATCATTGACATAGGTGACGTTATTCTGGCGATCCGTAACGACCAGACCAACGGGCAAGCTGGAGATGACTTCCGAGGCAAAAATACGAGATTGTTTGAGTTTCTGTCGCGATGCCCGGATACGTTGTCCAAGGTACAGTATTCCTACTCCGGCCAGACCGATAATGAACAAGATGACGGCATTGAGGATGGTGCCGTGAATATCGGCATCTCGGGCGTCGGCATAGGGCGTGTCGTCAAGTCCGACAAAGATGACAAGTTTATCGTCATACAGCTTTGCTGCTTCGTCACTCGGACACGTTCCGGGGCAAAGGAAGCGAGGCATACCACGGTGCTTTCCTCCTCCTCCTTCTCCGCCGCCTCTTCCTCGCCATTCTCCCTGACCTTTGAGAAAGGTACGATAGACCGTAAACGACTTTTTTCCGGTATCGTCCGTGGACAACTTCCACTTTTCTTCAGGCGTCGGGTCGAGCGTTTTCATGGTTTCCGGAGAAAACAGTCGTGTTCCAATCATATCTTGATTGCTGTGAGCTAATACCAGACCGGTGGCATCGGTGATGGCAAGAAAATGTACATCTTCCAGTTTGGCCGTTTCTGTCAGAAGAGATTGCAATCGGACACCCGAACCAAAATGTCCTCGCATCCCCGTACGCGTTCCAGCTTCGAACGCCCGGATAAGGCCGGCTCCTTTTTGAACCATGATGCGCGTCAGATCGATTTCATGACGATGGATGTTCAAAAAAGCCATGATTGTCACAACTAAAGCCAAAATGCCCGTTGCTCCAAATAAAAGCCACGGAGAGGCAAAGCGATTTGTATCGCGGTCCATGTCTTCAAACGAAAATTGCATTGCTGACGTGGTCCTGGTCAATGTGTTTAATTTTGATACGTTCATACGGCACTTTGTGTTTAAAAGCTATACGCTTTGTGGGGGACGAATTGAGAAGCCTCAGGATCTTTGGTTAAATATGTTTGGTATTTCAGTGTGATAAAATTTTTTAACTCTGTGGCACATGCCTTGCTGGTGTGATATTGCAATCAATGAACCACCAACCTCCCAAGGAGTGAGTCACATGAAAAAGATCTTTATCCCTTCCCTGTTTGTTATCTCCATTCTTCTCATCGGCTCGGCCGTCAGCTTTGCTGGTCCTGGATGGGGCCGCGGCGGATGTCCTGGCTACGGAAACACTAACACTGCACAAGTACAGATTCCGGCAGACAAGCAGGATGCCTACAATGCGTTGCTCGAAGATCACCAAAAGACCATGTATAATTTGCGTGAAGATATTTGGGCCAAGAACGCAGAGCTGAAGGCCATTTCGGGAAGCGCCAATGTTGATCAGGCGAAAGTACAGTCGCTTATTTCGGACATTCGGAATTTGCGTCAAAAGATGTACGACTCCAATCAAGCTTTTGTCGCGAAGGTTCAAAAGGAAATTGGTGTTGATATCAGCGCTGGCTGTCCGGGATATGGCTCCGGTCGTGGTATGGGGTACGGTCACGGCATGGGCTATGGTCACGGTATGGGCTACGGCAATGGAATGATGGGTGGATACGGGAATACGAACTAGTACCAATCCTTGAAATTTCTTTTGAAAAAATCCCCGGGACTTCGACGAAGTCCCGGGGATTTTTTCAGCACGCCTTTTCGCCTGAGTTTCAGGACGGAAATACCATCATGATCTTGTTGTTCGTTCTTGAAATTGCTCATTTTTCTATCTAAGAAAGGGAAATGGGTTGACTCGCGCTTTCGCGCCATATCTTTAATACGGAAACTTCAACGCATGCATTGCAAGGGACGACGTTCATGCGCAAAATAACTTCTCTTACGCTGTTTCTCTCTGGTTTTTTTGTCATTCTCACCAGTGTCATTCTCTATCTTGAGCCCCATGGTCGTGTGGCGTATTGGGCAGATTGGACCATGCTAGGTTTGACCAAGGATCAATGGGATGCCATGCATCTGACAACGGGATTCCTGTTTCTTTTCGCCTTGCTTTTGCATATTTATTATAACTGGAAGCCTATTTTGGCGTACATGAAGAATAAAGCCAAAGAAATGGTTGTGTTTACTAAGCCATTTACCATTTCTTTGATTATTACGTTGTATGTCGCTATCGGGACACTGTTCCAGTTGCCTCCTATGCAGCAAGTGCTTGATCTTGGAGTCTGGATTAAAGAAGGGCATATCGAAACATATGGCAATCCTCCGTTTGGGCATGCCGAACTGTCATCACTCAAGAAATTTTCTGCGTACCTCGGGCTGAATGTCGATGATGCTATAGCGGCCTTGAAAGAAAATGGTGTCCGCGTCGAATCGGCCGATGAAATCATCAAAGATATTGCACGGAACAACAATCTGTCGCCACATGGGGTTTTTGAAAAAATGAAACTGTCTGGAGCCGTCAGTTTGCCGCAACAAGCTCCGGAAGGGACAGGACGGTTAACCATTGCCGTGTTTTCCAAACAATTCGATATCAATCAAGATGAGCTTATTGCCTTCTTGAAAACAAAAAATATAACGGCTACGCCTGAGATGACATTCAAAGAAGCGGCGAATGCTTCGAATCAATCTCCGCATGATGTGTATATGATGATTCGTGCGTGGAGAGCCGGAAAAGAGTAGCGCATACATTCTTTCTCATCTCGGGAGGGGATGACGAGTCCCCTCCTGCTGCCATCTCCCCTCACTATATTTTGTATTGATACGTTCTGCTTTTGCAACTTCCTGTATTCGCATCCCTTACGATCCTGAGGGAATTGCGTTATCATTTTATTCGTTATGATGACGAGTTACGTCATGGCGGTTTCTTGTGGAGTGGGGGGCTTTTTCTCTCTCCTCGATGAATCCGTTGGGAAAAATATTATGGTTCACACGAAGCGTTTAACCATAACGATTCGTGTGTTGCCGGAGGCTCATATCGTGTTGGTAAAGGGTCGTCTTGCCCCAAGTCCGAGTGGGGTGATGCATTTAGGCAATGTATGGGCGGGGTTGCTCGCGTGGCTTGCTGCTCGGCAAGCTGGTGGGAGCATGGTGTTGCGCATCGAAGACTTGGATCCGGCCCGATCAAAACCGGAGTTTGCACAGCGAATCATCGCCGATTTCCGTCGACTCGGTATTGATTGGGACGAGGGGCCCGATGTTGGAGGGCCGCATGGTCCGTATGTGCAGAGCGCGCGGCGAGAGATATATCAGCATGCGCTCGACCGGCTGAGTCATGAGTGTCGGTTATATCCATGTTACTGTACGCGCAAGGAACTCCTCCAAATGGCGCAAGCCCCACATGTTGAAGACAAAGGACCGACCTATCCCGGGGTCTGTCGAACACTTGCAGAAGCGGAGCGAAAGGAACGGGAGCGGGTGAAACCTCCCTCAATGCGACTTTGGGTCGACGAGAAGAGTGCCGTCGAATTTACAGATCTCGTTGCAGGTCCGGTGTCGTGTCATGTTGCATCTGAGTGCGGTGATTTTGTTTTGCGCCGGGCTGATGGTGTCCATGCCTATCAGCTTGCTGTTGTCGTTGATGACGCTCTTATGGGAGTGACACACGTTGTACGCGGTGATGACCTTCTTGATTCCACGCCGCAACAGATTTTGCTCTTCCGCTTGTTGGGCTACACCCCTCCCGCATACGGCCATATTCCATTGTTGGTTGGGGAAGACGGAAGACGGTTGTCAAAGCGACATCACGATACAGGGCTTGATGTTTTATTCGATGCTGGCGTCTCGCCGAGGCGAATTATTGGGTTCTTGGCATATAAAGCAGGGGTGCTGGATCGTGTGGGGCGGGTGCGACCACGTGATTTGCTTGGAGAATTTTCTTTTGAACGCTTACCGAAAGGACCAGTGGTGGTGACGCACGCTGATATGCGTGCGTTGATGAGTACATAACCACCGCGCGCAGGGTGCGCGCGGTGGGAAAGGACAACACTACGCGGTTGTATTGATGATATTGCCGATCGGAGCATCGGCCAACGTGACCATTTGACGGTCCAGATTGTTGACGAGGCTCGATTGGGCTTGAGCAGCATCATTGATGGCCATACTCTGTTGGTCGGCCGAATAGTTCGTTCCGGTTTCTTGTGTCGATTGGTAGTTCGTGATGCTTGGTGTAGGACTTATGCCGGTCAATGGTGAAATGCTCATGTCCTGCTCCCATTATTCCTGAGATGTATTCAAAAAAATATAGGTCGGTTGTTTCATAGCGTCAAGACGCGGATGGATTCGCGATGACTTCGGCTTTTTCGAGAATGACCGGATCGACGGGAACATCGTTATACGGGCCCTTTGATGTGGTTGGGACTGATTTGATGGCGTCCACAACATTCTGCCCTTTTATGACTTTTCCAAAAACGGCATATCCCCAGCCCGTGGCGGTTTTGCTCGTGTGATCGAGAAAACCGTTGTTGTTGACATTGATAAAAAATTGGTTCGTCGCAGAATGCGGGTCCATGGTGCGGGCCATGGCAATCGTATACATAGTATTTTTGAGTCCGTTGTCGGCTTCATTGCGAATAGCGGTATCGGTGGGGCGCTTTTCAAAGTTGGCGTCGAAGCCGCCTCCCTGGATCATAAATCCATCAATTACCCGGTGAAAGATCGTACCGTCATACACACCGCGTTTGACGTATTTGAGAAAATTTTCAACGGAGACAGGGGCATCCTTGGGATCGAGTTCCAGGACGATATTCCCCTTGTTGGTGGTAAGTTGAACATACACCGGTTCTTGAGCGTGAGCGCGAGTTGAGAAAACGCACAAGCAAAAGCATAGCACAGCAGAGATGGCTGCAAGACGACGAAATACGGTGTTGGGAGTCATGGAGTGGGGCCTCCTCGGGTAAGGTGTCACAAAGATGAATTGGCTGTACCATAGAGACAATAAAAACGTCACGATGTTTGGGAACGTTTGATCATAGTATACGCTTCATTGATTTCGCGTGTTTTTTGTTCCGCAAGCTCACGGAGTTCCGGGCCGAGATTTTGAACTTGGTCCGGATGATAGGAACGGATTTTTT
Organism: Desulfovibrio inopinatus DSM 10711; assembly: GCF_000429305.1. Lineage (NCBI taxonomy): Bacteria > Pseudomonadati > Thermodesulfobacteriota > Desulfovibrionia > Desulfovibrionales > Desulfovibrionaceae > Desulfovibrio > Desulfovibrio inopinatus. The sequence goes on along the minus strand of NZ_AUBP01000012.1, from coordinate 171,653 downwards.
CACGATAGGCTCGTTTCACTTCCTCGGCTGTTGCCGAAGGAGATACGCCAAGAACTGTGAAATATGGAGTCATATCCGGTTTTTTGGATTTGGTGTTGGTTTGGGCTCGGGCTTTGCGCTTGGCCCGTGATGCTTCCCGCGCAGCTTGTTCGGCCGCTTTCTTCGCCGCTTTTTCAGCGCGCTCACGACGCAGCTCCTCTTCGCGACGGCGTGCTTGTTCCAGGTGTTGGCGTTCAGCTTGTCGTCTTTTGGCTTCGCGTTCCTCTTCCCGGCGTCGTCGTTCGCTTTCGCGCTGCTTTTCCAGGCGTCGTTCTTCTTCTTCGGCGATACGGGCTTTCTCACGGGCTTCAAATTCTTCTTGGAGACGTCGACGCTCTTCGGCTTTCATGCGGCGTCGAGCTTCGGCTTTGCGCTGAAGAGCGGCTTCACGCGTTTTGAGAGCGGTCAGGACCTGCTCGGTTGTCGGACTGGAATTATTCTCCGAAGACGTGGAAGGTCGTGACGTCGTTGATGGCCGTTTATACTCCCTTTGTTCAGGAGGGATGACGGAGGTGGGCGGTGTGCGTCGCCGAGAGGATGACAGTGTTGGACGTTCTCGTTTCGTAGACGAAGGAAATGGCTGCTGTGGGGTGGGGTGGCGAAATCGTAAGAAACGGTTTTTTCCTGTGAGCCTGTGTTCAAGAGCGGAAAGTCCCGCTAAGAGCTGTTGACCACGCCTCTTGATGCTATTCAATGGCATAACAGCGATCTGACGGAAAGATTTCCCCTCCAACTGATCACGATGCCGAGAAAGGTAGCCTCCAAGGATGAGTATCGCACTAATCAGTGCTAATGGAAAAATTTCCAATATCAGCCGCTTCAACACAGGTGGACTAAAATTTCCACGCTCCAGAATGAGAATCGTGTTGATGATGTTGTCGGCTAAGTTGATGTTGGGCACCACCAACCGAAAGGCAAGGAAACAGAATAGGGTGGTCAGCGTCGTTGTGACGATGAACCGTTTGGCGAACTGCTGTTTATTGGCTTTGCCGGCAGAAGAACCGAGCGCACATACGGTAAACAGCAGGCCCGTAATTAGCGAAATGATGAAATCGATCATGCGGTGAAAGCGGCTGACGAGGCAATCCTCGAATTCGAGGCCTGTCATCATGTCCTGGATTGCCGTTTACGAGGCTTTTGGGGTAGCGTTTTTTTGTGAGTCTCGCCACTGCTTTTTTTTCGATTTCGACGTATTGTTGAATTCTTGATCGAGAGCTTGATAGACTGTTTGAAAAATATGCTGTGTAAACCCGTACAAAATGAAGTGAAGCAGCTTTATTGGGGGTAATGTGGGGCTTGAAAAGAAAAAAGTGGCTTCAAATGAAAAAAAGAGAAGGTATTTGGAATGGAGAAGTTGACATTCATTATCAAGTGAATTACAACATGTTTAACCGTCACTTCTTTGTCTCTTTTCGAGACATATTCGGCATGTCGTCGGCTATGACACCTAGAACCGTCACGAAATGAAAGGACTGCACAATGCACAGATACAAAGACGCCATGTGCCCTCTCAATCAGTTTCCGAAAGGAAGTAAAGTCACCATTGCGGACTATGATGCTGGTTGCCAGTGTCGAGGTCGTCTCTGCGCTTTGGGATTGACACCGGGAACCACGGTTGAAGTTTGCGAATCCGGCATGGGACCGTGCAAGCTGCGCGTGCGGGACAGTGAACTTGTGCTCGGTTGCGGTATGGCTGAAAAACTTTTATGTGCGCCTGCCGCGTGATCGGTCGATAAATAAAATTTTATACTGCGCGTGCTCTTGTAGGAATGAGGCGTAGAGACTGTTTTGTATTGGACGTGATGGTAACACGAAAATTTTTCTTTCATGTTTTTGTCACGCCAGTGACTAACGAGTGCCGCAGTTGAGTGAGAAGTTGTTATGATGAATCTTGACTCATTACTTGTGTTGGCTATAGTTGCTGTTGCAGCCGTGTATATTGGACGGCGGATCATGCTGTCATCTCGAGGCAAAGCCGGGTGCGGCTGTGGTTCCGACTGCTGTTCGGGCGGTGGAAGTCATGCCGTGAATGGATCATGCTCCAGTGAGGGCACGTGCCAAAATTCTACAGGATGTTCCTCGATCTCTTCCGAGAAAAAAGACGGCATAGAGGATCTCCGTTCTTTTCCACCCCAATAACATAAGACCGCTATTGGGCGGTTTTCTAAAAACCTCCCTTCGTGGGAGGTTTTTTTGTGCAAAACGTTTTCTTTTCAGATAGAGTGCGTTTCACAGGCACACTCTTGTCACCATATCGTATCTATCGGAGTTGATGTACACATGGAACAAATTTCTCTTCGCAAGCTCAAGGTTGGTCAAAAGGCCCGCATTGCCCGAGTGTTGGCAGAAGGTGAACTGGGGCGGCGTATTCGGGATATGGGATTAGTTCGAGGTGCAGACATTGAAGTTGTGGGAAGGGCACCACTTCGCGATCCTGTTGCATTACGATTGAAGGATTTTACGCTGACTCTGCGCAATAATGAAGCGGACCACATTTTTGTGGAAGAGCCAAGCGATGGAGACACCGGGAGCGCAGGCGCATGAGCACGTTGTTTACCATGGCTTTGGCCGGGAATCCCAACGCCGGAAAAAGCACGTTGTTCAATGCCTTGACCGGTTCTCGGCAACATGTCGGAAATTATCCCGGTATTACGGTCGATAAAAAAGAAGGGACAGCCAAAAGTGCCGCCGGTGATATTCATGTCGTCGACCTGCCCGGCACGTATTCGTTGACCGCGTATTCTTTGGAAGAGGTGGTCGCGAGAAATTTTCTTGCCGATTGTCGTCCCGAGGTGGTGGTGGATGTTGCCAATGCCGGAGCGCTTGAGCGCAATCTGTATCTTGCGGTGCAGCTCCTCGAAATGGGGATTCCGGTGGTGCTTGGGCTGAATATGATGGATGAGGCTGAAAAAAAAGGCCTTACTATCGATGCAGATCGATTGTCGCACCTCATGGATTTGCCTGTGGTCAAACTTGTGGCTCGGAAGGGGCTCGGTGTCTCCGAGTTGCTTGAGGAGGCCATAACTGTTGCGCGATCTCGGCAGGGGGATTGGCAACCGCTGACGATTTCGTATGGCCCCGATCTCGATGAAGCATTGCTTGATATGACAAGTCAGATCGAGGCGAAAGGATTTTTGACAGATCGATATCCTGCGCGGTGGATTGCGCTTAAATATATGGAATCAGACGATGAGATTAAGCGCCAGGGCAAGCTGGTCGATGCTGAATTGGCAGCTGATCTCGAAGCGCGGGTTGCCCGTGAAACCGAACACTGCCGAGCAACCCTGTCGACATATCCTGAAGCCGTCATCGCGGATTACCGATACGGCTATATTGCGTCCATGCTGAAGAAGGGCGTGTTGCAGCGCGATACACGCGAAGAACGCATTGCCATGTCTGATCGGATGGATTTGATTTTGACGCACAAGTTTGCGGGTCCACTGATTATGCTGGGCGTGTTGTACATGGTGTATCAGATTACATTTTCTTTGGGTGAAATCCCCATGGGCTGGACCGAAGCGTTTTTCTCCTGGTTGGGGGATGTGGTGGTGGCTCTTGTGCCGCCCGGTCTGCTCCAGTCGCTTATTATTTCGGGTATCATCGATGGTGCCGGTGGGGTGCTTGGTTTTGTTCCGCTGATCTTACTGATTTTCTTTCTCATCGCATTTCTTGAGGACTCGGGCTACATGGCTCGCGTTGCCTATATGCTGGATCGCGTTTTTCGAACGTTCGGTCTCCATGGGTGTTCGGTGATGCCGTTTCTTATCTCCGGTGGTATTGCCGGCGGTTGTGCCGTTCCTGGTGTTATGGCAGCGCGGACGTTGCGTAGTCCCAAGGAACGTTTGGCTACCATCCTGACCGCTCCGTTTATGACCTGTGGAGCCAAACTTCCGGTGTTTATTCTGCTCACCGGCGTCTTTTTTCCCAAATATCAGGCCCAAGCCATGTTTGGGGTCACGCTGGTGGCATGGAGCGTCGCTCTGCTCGTGGCCAAGGTGCTTCGGATGACGATTATTCGTGGTCCGAGTACACCGTTTGTCATGGAACTCCCACCCTACCGATTACCCACAATGCGTGGACTGCTCATTCACACGTGGGAACGGACCTGGCAATATATTAAAAAAGCCGGCACGATCATTGTGGCGATTTCCATTCTCATTTGGGCATGCATGACGTTTCCCAGCCCGTCGGCGGAAGAGCTTCAAGCATTTGAAACCCGTTCGGTGGCGATTTCAACCGAAATGGCAGCTTTGTCAGGACAAACCGATGATCAGTCACGACAAACATTGAATGACCTGCAAAGGCAACTTGATACGATCGAGAAAGAGCAATCTGGATTTGCTTTACGTCGATCGTTGGCGGGGCGCCTTGGTGTGGCTCTGGAAAGCGTATCATGGTTGGCGGGGTTTGATTGGCAAACGAATATTGCACTCACCGGCGGTATTGCGGCCAAGGAAGTTATCGTTTCCACCTTGGGGACCGCATATTCACTCGGTGGAGGCGGACCAGAAGTAACTGATTCTTTGGCTGAACGATTGGCTCATGATTCCAGTTGGACTGTGGTCAAGGCGATGAGCCTCATGGTCTTTATTTTGCTGTATGCTCCATGTTTTGTCACCATCGTTGTGATGGCGAAAGAAACTTCGTGGAGATGGGCGGCATTCAGCGCCGTGTTCAATACCGTACTGGCGTTCACGTTGGCGACGCTTATCTACCAGGTCGGAATCATGATTTGATGCCGTTTGCTTGGCAAACGTTGATATAGCAAAAAGCGGCGTGTCTCTGGAGTACCTCTGAGACACGCCGCTGTATTTTGGTCAGGGGAGTTGTTACTGTAATGGGATCGGTAAAGATCGGGATATTCACGGTTGAATGCAGATCAAAATGAAGAAGGGCGGAAATGACACTCTCCGCCCCTTTCTTCATTTATTTCAACATATCCTTGCCACAACCGAGGCCAAGGTCGAAGACATCGATGTCCTGAAGGAGAACAACACCGTTTTGTCCATCGGCATCCATGATTTTGAGTTCGTGTACGCCTTGTCCGCCAGGGCGGTCGAGCCAGAGACTGGCGATGACGCCCGTTGGCAGGACGCACGGAGAGTTATCATTGTTATATTGCGCGTTGACTCTTACCGGCGTGGTTTGTCCGGCGGGCAGTGTATAGATGGCTTCTCCCCCCCAATCTCCTTCGTACACAATATTGCCCTGTAGTGCGTAATCCGGTTGATGCAAGGCTTGTCCTACGGTGGTCACCCCTGCAGGAGTATCGGACGGCGTGGTCACAACACGAAAACCGGACCCATCGGTGCCAACTTCACAGATGCTGGCTGTTGTCGGTTCTTCGAAATTACGACAGTTGAAAAGCGTGGTATGGCCGTCTTCGGATATGGCAGGTTGTTCGTTGCGGGAAAACGTGGAGGATTGTGTCAGTAAGAGCGGGGTTCCCCATACGCCGGAAACGCGGGTAATGGCATATAAGTCTACATCGTGCGGTCCGTCGGTACTTGAATACACGACAAGATTCCCCGTGGAGTCAATTGCGGAAAATCCTTCACTATGCACGAGATTCGCACCTGTTCCAACTGTCTCGCCTTGTGTAAAATCGATTGAGACACGAGCTAAGCACGCCCATCCTGTGCATCCGAAGCGTTCTGTTTCGAGTAACAACCATTCTCCGTTCGGGGAAATATTGAGCCAACTATCGTCTCCCGCAGAGAAAGAACTATCGAGACGGGCCGAAACATCGATAGGGGTGGCTCCAGCCTGCGGACGGATGAGATAGACGCCGCCTGAAGCCAGACGGTAACTGATGATGCCGGCATTCACTGAATCCGTATCGTTGATGATGAGATGAAGTGCCGGAATGATGTCGTCGGAGTTGGACGTTTGTGCAAAAACCGGAACAGTCATGGCCAAAACCAACAGAAACGAGGCAATGATGTACATCGAAGTCTCCTTTATGGTGTCGCAATGCAAGGAAGGAACGAGGCTCTTGGTGTTTCCGCAAAAACGCACCGGAAAGAAGGGAGGAGGGAGGGGCGGAAACACCGCGGTGTGTTCAAGCATATAGCAAAGTTCAGGCCAGTGGAAGGGATTCGCGTCGCATAAGACGATGATGTTGGGTTTTGTGGGATGTTAAAGGCAAAGACTCACGCCAGATGGCTCGCGAGTAGCAAGGAACATGCTGTGAAGACACGAGAGATATGGACTTTGCCCGGCAGGAAGATCATTGATGGTTTCGACTTTGATTCGTGGAAGTGGTGAAACCGTTCGGGTAAGAAGATGGGTGAGCGGAAGAAGATATCGTTCAAGCCCTGGGCTGTCGGGCGGTTCATGAAATATCAGATTTTTTCCGAGGCGTTGTGAAAGAAAAACAAGCCGATTTCCGTGATAACAGAGATGCGTTGTTGGTCGACGGTCGGGATGTGTTGCGCGTAAGCCGGAAATAGAAAGGCCACAGACCGATGCCGGGTCGGCAGCATTGATCCAGTAGACGGCATCAGGGTCGGGAGGAGACGTAACGAGGTCCGGGGCGGCAAACTGTGGACCGGGAATTTCGTCGAAAAAGACTCCGGCGAGGACTTCTCCGGAAAATTCCATAAGCCGGAGGTCTCGGAAAAGACGACTCCATGAAAACGCGGGCAATTCTCGGCGAAGTAAATCGCGAAACAGAATGCCGTATCGGTCGAGCAGGAGACGAATACGTTCCCGACACCGTTCTTGCTCATCTACCGCGTCACGGGGTGGAGTCGGCGGAGGAAGCAACCGCCAACTCCCGCCGAATGGAATATGCGATTTCCATTCGGAAAAACGCGGGGGACGCCGTCGTCCGCGTCTGCTGCTGGACCGTCCCGATGTTGGTCGAGAGGATGCGGAAGTGGGGGCAGAGAAGTTTTGGGCAAGCCCCTGGCGAAGCGCTGCAAAGCCGGTATTAACGACGTACCCTTGCCATACGGCTTCCCAGATTTGCGGAGTCAGTTGAGAAACTCCGATCCCGGCATGCCGGGCCAGTGTCGTGACATCGTAGGCCGCGTGCGGGTCAACGAAATATTGGGCGAGTGCTTGGGAGTTTTCGTTTGGGGACGTGTTATTGAAGGCAAGAACGCGTTCGTTTTCCGGGCACAAAAGAATGGTCTTTTCGCCTTGTCCGAACCAGAGAAGATCGGATTGCGAGAACAGGCTATCAAACCGGGCCATATCGTATCGTGTGACGCGAGCAGGAATGATTTCTGTCTCAAGAAGTCCTACCGGAATGGGCAAGCAGGAAAGCAATGTCACGCGGTCGTACAAATCGTCTTCGTTTTGTCCTGGGGGGATAAGTCCCTGGCGGGTAGCAAGCACAGCAGGAAGATGGTCCAGGGGCTGCGTCACAACGCGGCGACGTGCTGCTTGACGACAGAGGCGTAAGAGAATGGCATCGGACTCTGCATCAAGCAAAAGGTTTTGTGACGCATCGATCCCATGCATCGGTACCGATTGAATGATTCGATGTGACGCAAGAAGAAGCCCCAGAAGTTTTTCCAAGTCGCTTTGGTCCGGCAAAAGCTGGTTCTGGAGAACATCGGACGAGAGGGGGCCGACATAGGAAAGCCATTGGAGCAGAAGGTCGGCACGACTGCTGTCATCAAGGTTGAGCGGCGCGGGAAGAGGGTATTGACGGTCGTTGAGGTCGAATACGGTGATGTTTTGGAATTGGGGAAAAGCGGCCTGTATATGCGGAAGGTTTTCCACCGCGGCGATAAATGAATGAGTATTCCTTGCCTTCGGAGAGAGACATCGACAGAGGCGAGAACGAACATGTTCGGAAAGCAACGTTATGTCAGGCTGCCCGTGCAGGGCGGTGAGCAGGTCATGAAATTCATTCTCTGGAATGAGCAGGCGGTCTTTTACATGATCAAGGAAGTCGATGTCGTCGGCGGGGCCGTATCCGGGAAAAAGTCGTTTTCGTTTGGCCGTGAAGGTGGCGACAATATCGGGATCAAGCACAGGATGGGCTTCGTTCCCGGTTTGGATTTCGGCAAGAAGCGAAGCATCCAGCCCCGGCCCATTTCCTTGGGGAGATGCTTGCGGCGTGTCATCCTCGTACATGAGTTGGTTGATTTGCGGCCAATCGCCAGCGCGTGCAAAGGGGCTTGGTCCATACGTACGTGCTTCGAGAATGGTGATATTGCCGGCTTCGATATCGGCCAGATGTCCGCGTAAGCCATCCATGTCGAAGGCGTCGTGGAGACATTCACGCCATGCTTCGAGCACTATGGGAAAGTCGGGAAGTTGGCGGACGGTTGCGAGCATTTTCTTGGCGCGAAGCCGCGTCAGCCAGAGCGGGGTGCGTTTGTTGAACCCGGCACGGGGTAAGAGCAGTGCCCGACCGGCACATTCTCGAAAGCGAGTCCCGAAAAAGCCCGTGGAGTCCAGGCGAGCTGCCACAAGTTCATCGATGTTGTCCGGATTGAGGGATCGCAAAACAGCTTGAAGGTCGAGTTCGTCTGGTTGTTGGAGTCCGGCGAAAACGAGCAGGTCATCACCGGCGAAAACCGCCGTTTGGCAGCCGGTATGACGCAAGGCTGCAGCCTCCAACGCCAGGGCAAGAGGGCGAGTTTGCGGGAGGCCCCACGGACAATGCAAGCTGAGTTGACCACCGGGGGCGCCGCCAGCGGCCAGACTGGCGCGTTCGATAACGATGCGAGTCGAGCCTGGAAGTTCCGTTTTCAAAATTCGACGCTGGGTTTCGAGAAAATCCAAGAGGCGTTCAACTGCGGGCGTGTCGAGGCCGCTCCTCTTCATAAGATCGTGGGCAAGGTCGGGGGCGTCGCGTCGTTCGTCGAGTTCGGTCAACAACGTTGCGACATGTGTTGAAAAATGGGTATCGCGACCACGCTGTTCGCCTTTATAGAATGGAGCCGGCGCATTGGATCGGGAAGCCGGTTCGGCAAGTACATCAGCGGCCGTGATGTCGGTAATGCGCCATAACCCGGCACCGAAAGGGAATGTTTGTCCTATGGTTGCTTCCCAGACAAATTCTTCATCCAACTCCCCAATAATGGATTTGGTCCCGGCATGACGCAGGCGGAAATACCCTCGATCCGGGATAACGCCGCCGGAAAGAAAGACACGTCGTGCCGACGACGGTTTCGCTGAGATGGTGTTATCGAGTCGATCAAAGTGGACTTGTGGCGTCAATTCGGCCAGTCGCAGATGCTCAAACCGGCCGGCCAGCATATCGATAACGCCATCGAATTGTCGGCGACTCAAGGTGTGGAAGGGGTAACTCAGACGTAATTCATCGAAAAGCGTATCACAATTGCGTGGTTGGGTGCAGCTCATGGAGACAATGATTTGTGCCAGCACATCGAGCGGACCGAGGACAGGCCGAACCGGTTCGATGTCGCGTTGAGCAACGGCCATCCCGAGTGCTGCGGCTTGAAGCAAATCAAGGCCATGGCTGGGATAGAGGGTTGCGTGGCTTGTCTGACCAACGCCGTGGCCGGCTCGACCAATGCGTTGCAATGCCTTGGAGACAGACGGCGGTGTTTCAACAAGAAGCACTTCGTCGAGTTCCCCGATATCGATGCCGAGTTCCAAGGAGTCCGTGGCAACAATGGCTTTGAGTTCGCCGTGTTTGAGTCGGGTTTCAACACTTTGCCGAATAGCCTTCGACAAGGAACCATGGTGGGAAAAAGCAACCGGCTCTATGTGGTCGGACGGCTGTTCGTTCAAGAGCCGAGTGAGGCGTTCACACAAACGGCGGGTGTTGGTGAAAACGAGCGTGGACCGATTGGAGAGAATGCGCGGCACCATACGAGCGGCCATGGCATCCCAAACCGGTATATCGGATTTGGGTAAGATTTTGTCCGAATGGCTCGGCATGGGATCGGAAATCGTCAGTTCAAGCCCGTGAGATGTTGTGGGGTCCGGGGACAGGACGGTCATGGGACGTGGAACAACACGGCCATTCGCTTGACGAACAAATCCTCCGACAAAGGCTGCAGCGGTCTCACGCGGTTGAATGGTGGCTGACATGGCAATACGTTGAAAGTTGCCGCTCAGGGCAACAAGTCGATCTACATTGGCCATGAGATAGGCGCCACGTTTGTTTGACATGACGGCGTGGATTTCATCGAGAATGACCATGGATAACGCGGAAAACAGGTTGGAACCCGGTTGTGTGGTCAACAAGATACCAAGACTCTCCGGCGTGGTGACAAGAATTTCAGGCGGTCTGGAGAGCATGCGACGCCGTTCGGACGACGGCGTATCGCCGCTTCTCGTCATAATGCGTACAGAATGAACGGGCTGTTCCGCTTGGGCAAACGCTTCAGCAATGGCACGGGCGGGCTCACGTAAGTTTTGGGCGACATCCGTATTCAGTGCTTTGAGCGGGGATATGTACAGGATGCGTACCTCGCCGGGAGAGAACGCTCCGGTCGCGAGTTGGTTCAGCCCATAGAGAAATGCCATAAGGGTTTTACCTGACCCGGTTGGAGCGCAGGCCAGTACGTGATCGCCACGGGCAATAGCCGGCCATGCCTCAGCTTGAATCGGGGTGGGGGAGCCGTATGTCTTGGAAAACCAATCGGCAATGAGGGGATGGAAAATATCACGTAGACTCATGTTGATAGACCTTGAAGAATAGCCAGAGGAACGTTGCAAGAATAATTGATATTACCATGGATATGCTTCTGAGGCTATGGTATTGGGCAGTATGAAGCAATGGGATAGTGCAATCGTGGAGAAGAGAACACAGAGGCAATCGAGCAAACGGCGTATGGTACGCTTGGCAGCTTTGGGTCTCGTTTTAAGTCTGATTTTTTTAGGGATAACCGGAATTGTTGTCGATACAAAAGGGAATATTCCATGGGATGTGGCATTTTCTCAATGGATGAAAGGAAAACGCACGATCGGCATGGGGGATACATTTTTTTTGATAACGCTTTTCGGCAAATGGTTCGTGACCGTTCCTGTGATGGCATGTGGCGCATGGGGCTTGTATCGGTTGGGTGATGCTATTGCAATGCGGGGCCTGTTGGTGAGTGCCGGTCTCGATTATGTATTGACCAATGTCGTGAAATGGCTCGTGAAACGACCGCGTCCGAGTGGCGCCGTATATAGCGAATCATTCTATTCTTTCCCCAGCGGGCACGCCAGTATAGCCATGGCGTTGTACGGATTTTTCGTGTATCTTTTGTTGACTCGACGCAAGACAGGTGTTTCTGGAGGCGGCATCGTTGTACAATGGGGCTTGGTTGTCTTTGCCGTACTGATTGTCGCTCTTGGAGTAAGTCGCCTCTATCTTGGCGTACACTATCCGACCGATGTTGTTGCCGGATATGTTTTAGGGGGGATATGTCTCGTTGTGGGGGCATATAGCATGGAAAACGGACGCTCGACAGATCGCCAGGTCTGAGGAGGATATCATGAGCCAACGGAAGAAAGATGACGAGATGGTCGAGTTGGAACAAGAGTCCGTTGACATTGACGAGAGAGATGACATTGATGAAATGACGACGTTGTTCTTGGGAAAATCGACAAGCGGACCGGTCGGTTTTGACCTGGATGCAGACATGGAAGCACGTATGACCACGTGTGTGTCATCCACGCTGCAATAATTTATGCGTCATTTTTTTTAGAATTGTAGACGAGCTTGAGGTAACGAATACCTCCGACGAGATGCGCGTTTGGCAGGCTCTCCCAAAGCGTATGTATTTTATCGAGCCTGAAGTAGTTGCGAGCATCTTCTTCTGTATCCCATTCGGAAATAATATTGAGTTCGTTGGGGTTCTCAAGACTTTTGAAGATTTGAATCTGTCGACAGCCGCGTTGTTGTAATAAAGACGGTGTGATTTTTTCTTCAACAATGTAGATCAATTCTTCGATATTCTCGATATTTATGCGGACAATGGTATGCATGACATATCCTTTGGAATGCGGTTGTGATCTCTCTTTGTGAGGTTGAACGTGCATACTAATCCGAAAGTTTGCTATTCGACAACGCCCAAAACGCGAGACAGCCGCCTCTATTGGGAGGCGGCTGTCTCGCGTTTTGAACGTTGTCGAGCAGGCAAAGAGGTTTACGGAAGGGCGGCGGTCACATCGTCAAAAGCTTTCTTCAGTTTCGGTCCAAGTGCGGCAACCGAACCAACGATAACAGCAGCGATCAAAGCGGCGAGCAGGCCGTATTCAACAGCGGAAGCGCCTTCGTCGTCTCGCAAAAAATTCATCAGTGCGTTCATGGTAAACTCCTTGTATTAAAAATAAAGTTGTATCGTTCTCGTTACGTTTTGATTGGTATAAAGCACGAGTTGTGCCAAAAAAGCGCAGATTTCTGTTGAAATGTGAAATGTATGTTTTTCTATTTAATTTTAGTGTGTTATGTGAAAAATAGATTTGTTGCCTTGAGAAAACGATCACAGTACATGATGTATTACCTCCGTTCGATCACATTGTAATGGATCTACTCTCGGGGAATAATGGAGTGTCAACACAACGTGGATTGTTTTTTTACTATCGCTTGATGAAAGATATGAAATAAAGAAAAAGGAGTTGTTCATGTCTGTCATAAATCTTGAGTCGGCACTGAAATCGTTTGAAGAATTTTGGAGTCCGCGCATCGTCGGGCAAGTGAACGATGTACATATCAAATTGGCAAAATTGCAGGGAGAGTTTGTTTGGCACAGCCATAAACAAGAAGATGAGTTGTTTTATGTCATACATGGCCAACTGGTCATGCACTTTCGAGATCGGCAAGAAACGCTTCGTCCCGGAGAGATGATTGTGATTCCTCGTGGAGTGGAGCACAAGCCGGTATGTGCTGAGGAAACACATGTCCTTCTTGTGGAGCCGGTGGCAACGGTGAATACTGGTGATGCTGGCGGAGATCGGACGGTCGCACCGGTTTGGGTCGATGGTGCTGGTCCAGGAACGGTGTAGCGGAACATTAAAAGAAGAAAAGGGGTACGGTAATGCGTTCTGTATGGAGTCTTCTTGGCGTGATTGTTCTGTGTTTTTGTGTACAGACGGCGTTCGCTGGCCAATATAGCGTCGCTGGTGTGGACGACGATGCTGTGGTCAAGGATTTTGTCCTGAAACTGAAGGGAATAGTAGAAAAGAATGATGCGGCTGCGTTTGCTCAGATTCTTTCATATCCGTTGACAGTTCGTAGCGACAACGGTGTCGTGGCGACCGTCAAGAACGAGAAACAAGCCGTGCAGAAGTATAGCGTGATGGTCAATGCCAAGGTCAAGCAGGCCGTGCTTTCGCAGGATCCGGATACATTGTTCGCAAATTATCAAGGTATCATGATTGGAGACGGTGAAATTTGGCTTAGCCCCGATGAACACGGGCTGCTTAAAATCATTGCCATAAACCAGTAGCCCCCATTCCAAATACAAAACGCGCCGCATTCGTCAAAGCAAAGCGGCGCGTTTTTCTTCATAACCGTTTCGACAATGCTTAGAACAATGCCGGCGTAAAAACCTCGTAGAGCAGCAGATCTTCTGTGACATTGAAGATACGATGCTTGGCTCCTTTCGGGACACATACAATGCTTCCCGGTTCAACCGGAAATTCACCTTGGCCTTCAACAAACATGGTCCCTTTGCCCTGGAGCGGGAAGGCGATGTCCACCTGTTCGGCATGGGTGTGCTCAGGCACTTCCTTTCCGACAGGAACGCTGACCAGCACACAGGAGACGTCCAGTCCATGTGCGGCCTTCGTCAGCATGAGTTGGAGATCGACACCCTCGGCAACAGGATGGGGTTTCTTCGCGATCTCGTCCAATTTTTGCAGAATCGTCATAGCCGGTTCTCCTCAAGTTGCTCGTTGCGTCCCGTGCACCCTGGCCAAACAAATACGAAAATCGTCTGAAAAGCAAGAAGTTCCGGCACGTTTCTCTCAATCGTTTCGGACTTACCCTCGATTGCCAGAGCAACTCCCTCCATCGTTTTGGTTATGGTCTCCGTCTGTTGAATCCGTTCCATCCTTTTTGCCGCGTTCTTCCATGACAGATTCAATTTGAATACGGTTCAATCGATCTTCGGTCATAAGATCGTGAATGTATTGGCGTGTCCTCAACAAGATTTCCTGGTTGCTGCCGCGGAGCGAGCCTTTGGATCGACCGAGGATTTTGGCAGCGGTTTCTCGTATTTCTTCAGGATTATGGCCAAGGTTTTCAGCTTGATCTCGCATATCCGTGGTGATGGGGACGAGTGCTCCATTTGGATTAGCTGAGGAGACGATCAGTGCCATGCCATGGTTAATCGTGGAGACAGCTCCTGTCGTTGCGGAGGTGAATAAAGCTGGTCCGCCGGACAATACCGCCACCACAAGCCGCATTGCATCGAGGATAAGCAACAAATCCGTTCCACGGACCCCGACAACACCACGGAGGGTTTTTATCTGGAATCGGTTTTCTTGCTTGGAAACGACCGCTCCGGTGACAGCACGAAAGACGCCTTTGCCAATTTCCATAACAAGTTTATCTGAGGTCGGGGCGTTGGGATCATAGACAAAATCGGCCAAGACAATTTCGCTGTTCTCTGCCAGAGCGAGACTTGCTCCATCCCAGAATGTGAAGACGGCTTTGGCTTTGTCGCCAGACTCCACAATATCCTGTAGAAAGACAGGGCTCTGCGTTTGAAGAGTGCGTTTCCATTGTTTTGATTCTCGTGCTGCAACATAGTGTTCCACGTCCAACGCATAACCTACAGGCTCTGACGACTGTGCTATCGCTTGTGGAACATATGAAAACAACATGACGATTGCCGAAAGCAAGAGCAACCTTGGTGATTTCATAATGATCTCCTTTGGAAAATAACGATATATCGTTGATATGAAGGGAAGATATCCGTTTATATCATTTCTCTCAAATAGTATGCCATAAGAAAATGCCGTTCACTTCATCGCTGAACTTCTCAGATTGTTGGATGAACGGTTTTGGGGTAGCACTGGGCCATGCTCGAATCGCAATACCTTATCGATATCCTGGATTCCGTCAGTTATGCCGTCGTGGCCATTGATTTAGATGGTAACGTGATGTGCTTGAACCGCCCTGCACGACTTTTTTTGACAAAGCGTGGGCGCGATATTGATGGATGTATAGGGGGGCCTGCTGAAGTCATTTTGCCCCTGGCAGCACCATTGGCCCGTGAAGCCGTGAAAACCACCGCGTTTCAACAAGGGTATGGTCGCATCGTGGACCGAGGACGCGACTTGTTTTTTGAGATTACACCGCTTTTTTCCAATGAAACATTGGCCGGTACTGTGGTGAGTCTTCAACGACCGGAACGCTTCGAAGAGTTGGCGACTCAACTTGATGGATATCAGAATATGGCATTACAGCTCAAAGCCGTGTTCGATTCCTCAAGCGATGGTATTTGGGTAACCGATGGTGAAGGACGGGTACTTGAGATCAACCGGGCATCAGAACAGCTCAATGCGATTAAAGCCCAAGATGTTGTCGGGAAACCCATGTATACCCTGTTGCGTAATAAAAGTTTCGTCAATGAATCGGTGACGTTGAAAGTCTTGGAGCGTAAGCGTCAGGAATCCATCATTCAGGACATTCAACGCACGGGAAAACAATTGCTTGTTACGGGCACCCCGGTGCTCAACGACAAGTCCGAAGTCGTTATGGTCGTGGTCAATGAGCGAGACATTACAGACCTCAACAACATGCGTAAAAGTTTGGAAGATGCCAAACGGGAAAAGGCGAAAGTACAGGATGAGCTGGCTGGCCTCACCATGCTCGAACTTGAAGGCCAAGGCATGGTTATGGAAAGCCCGGCCATGCGTCAGGTGACCACCACGGCTCTGAAGTTGGCGCAGCTCAATGCGTCGAATATTTTATTACTTGGCGAATCCGGTACGGGAAAAAGCATGTTTGCGAAATTCATTCATGCGCAAAGCCCTCGAAAAGACGCTCCATTTATGTCGGTGAACTGTGCGGCACTGCCTGAGTCGCTCATTGAGGCGGAATTGTTTGGGTACGAGAAGGGTGCATTTACCGGTGCGAATACCTCAGGGAAGGCCGGGCTTATGGAACTTGCCGGAAAGGGGACGTTTTTCTTCGATGAAGTCGGGGAAATTCCACTTACGGTTCAAGCCAAACTTCTGAAATGTCTGGATGAAAAAGAATATCTACCGGTTGGAGGTTCGACGCCGAAATCCCTTCGCTGCACCATCATCGCCGCAACCAATCGAGATTTGGAGGATATGGTTGCAAAAAAACTCTTTCGGGAAGATTTGTTTTACCGATTGAATGCCTTGGTCTTACGTATTCCCCCTCTGCGGGAGCGTCCTGAAGATATTTATGAGTTAGCTAGCCATTTTCTTGATGAGTATTGTAAGCGCTACAATGTCCGAAAGACCATGAGCGGGCGCGGTGTTGAACGGTTGTTGCACTATAGTTTTCTGGGTAATGTCCGAGAGCTTCGTAATATAATCAAAAAAGGCGTCGTCATGACCGATGAAGAATCTCTGGATGATTTTCTTGGTCAAGCCTTAGGTGATACTGATCACAACGTGGGCAACGGGACGGACTTTAACTTAGCCAAGGCGTTGACCGAAGTGGAGCGGGCGTGTCTGGTTCGTGCAAAACAACGAGCCCATTCAACACGTGAGATGGCACGTCTTCTTGGACTCAGTCAGCCAACCGTGGTACGTAAGCTACGGAAGCATGGGCTATAATACGCTCTAAATATTTTTCATCAGAGTCCGTTTGTAATCGCATCGGGCACGATAATTCATTTCTGAATCGATTTGCCCTGTGCTTGTCGTTGCGTAAATTTCTCTCTGTTCTTGGTCAATCCTCAATAATAAAACACTTTTTTTGTGTTGTCTTTGTTGTCGTCCGTTAATAATGTATCATTTCTCGTTTGATTGATTGCTTGATCGATTCGATCTTGAATCGAAAAAGAAGAGCTTGGCAGTGGTGTGTGGCGGAAATTGATTCGTTTTTGAATCGATGATATGTAACATAAGGGTGGTGTTTATGTAATGCATTGAAATTTAGCCATATTTTTATCTGGTTCGCAATTTGCTGAGAAGAGGAAATCGTCTAACCTCAACCAAGAATGAACAAATATGGCAACAAACAGCGAGTTGTACACAAGACGGGAAAAGGCTGTAGCAAAAGGAGTCTCCAACCTGGCTCCTATTTTTGCTGAAAAGGCGCAGGGTGGCATCGTCACCGATGTTGAGGGGCGTGAGTATATCGACTTTGCCGGTGGCATCGGTGTGTTGAATGTCGGCCACTGTCATCCCAAAGTGGTTGCGGCCATCAAAGAGCAGGCCGAAAAGCTCACCCACTCTTGTTTTCACATCGTGATGTACGAAGGCTATGTGGCTCTGGCGGAAAAGGTATGCTCCATTGTTCCGGGGGATTTTCCGAAAAAGGCTGCCCTGTTCAATACCGGGGCCGAGGCTGTGGAAAATGCCATCAAAATTGCTCGATATGCGACGGGAAAACCTGGAGTCATTGCTTTTGAAAAGGGATTTCATGGCCGCACGCTGTTGACCATGAGCCTGACGAGTAAAGTTAAACCCTATAAATTTGGTTTTGGCCCGTACGCTCCGGAAATTTATCGCATCCCGTATGCCGATTGCTATCGCTGTCCGATGGGGAAAGCCTATCCGAGCTGTGGCGTGGCGTGTGCCGATCTCCTTCGGAATTTCTTTATCAGCTATTCTGCTGCGGAAAACATTGCTTGTCTGCTTGTTGAGCCCATCACCGGCGAAGGGGGATTCCTGACGCCTCCTCCTGAATATTTCCATAAACTCAAAGCCATTTGTGAAGAAGTCGGTATTGTTTTCATTGCCGATGAAGTCCAAACCGGTATGGGGCGCACAGGAAAAATGCTGGCGATGGAGCACTGGGGTGTTGTTCCCGATTTGACCTGCATGGCCAAGAGCATGGGCGCAGGTATGCCAATCTCGGCGGTCGCCGGGAAAGCAGAACTTATGGATGCTCCGCATGTCGGTGGACTCGGTGGCACCTATGGCGGCAACCCCATTTCGTGTGCAGCCTCGTTGGCGGCCATTGAGGTGTTGCAAAGCGACGGATTCCTTGACCGAGCGAATGAGCTTGGACAACGTTTTCGCTCTCGTCTTGAAGCTTTGCAGAAAATGTACCCCATTATTGGCGATATTCGTGGCAAAGGCCCCATGCTGGCCCTGGAAATCGTCAAAGATCCCAAAACAAAAGAGCCAGATGCGGCCAAAACCAAGGCCATTGCCAGCCAGTGTGTGGCAAATGGGCTCATTTTGTTGACCTGCGGCAATTTCGGAAATGTTATCCGTACGCTTATGCCTCTTGTCATCACCGACGAAGAGCTTGAGCGCGCCATGGTCATCCTTGAGGAAGCAATCGCGGCCCACGCCGCGTAATCCGGGCAACCGTTCATCAAAGGAGAGTATCTCATGAAGCGCTTTTTTCTGTGTTTCGCCACTGTCTGCCTGAGCTTGGCCTTCGCCATGCAAGCCACTGCCGCCGGTACGGTCAAAGTCGGCAACATTCTGCCTCTGTCTGGCCCGTCTGCATCCGTCGGTTTGCAAGGCAAGAATGCACGCGAAATGGCGGTTGAAGAAATCAACGCAGCAGGCGGCATCAAGTCTCTTGGCGGTGCCAAAATCGAACTGCTCTATGCCGACTCCAAATCCGACCCTAACGTCGGCGTGACCGAAGCCGAGCGCTTCATCAATAATGATAAAGTCAATGTTCTTACGGGCGCGTGGAACTCCGGGGTCACCTATCCTTCCACAGCTGTTGCCGAACGCTACGGTATTCCCTACATCGTGCCCGTGTCTGTTCGTGACACCATCACGGAACGTGGCTTCAAAAATGTGTTCCGTATTGCCGCTAAAGACTCCTGGTGGACGCGTGACCAGTTCGCCTTCCTCAAAGAAATGGAAAAGGAGTTCGGCGAAGATCTCAAGACCGTCGCTTTTGTCTATGAAAACGGCGACTGGGGAACGGGATTTGCGGCGCAGTGGGAAAAGCTGGCCAAAGAAAATGGTTTTGAAGTCGTATTGAACGAACCCTATCCGTCCACGGCGACCGACCTGACCCCAGTGGTCAATAAAATTCGTCGTGCCCGTCCCGATGTGCTGTTGCTGACCTCCAATGCGGCCGATGCTATTCTGCTGACCAACACACTGGCCGACTATAAAGTTCGTCCCAAAGTTATCCTCGGTTCCGGTGGCGGCCATGCCGACCCCACCTTCCTCAGCGGTGCCGGTAACAACGCTCGCTATGTCTTCGACATTGTGGAATGGGAAGCGGACGTTAACAAACCAGGAGCCAAAGAAACCAACGCGAAATATAAAGAACGTTACGGCTCCAACCTGACTGGTGAAGCTGTTGACGCGTATGTGGCCATGTATGTCCTGGCCGATGCACTTGAGCGCGCCGGTTCCCTTGAGCCCGCAAAAATTCGTGAAGCACTGGCCTCGACCGATCTCAAGACCGGCCCGGGCATGATTGTCACCTATGACTCCGTCAAGTTCGATGAGTCTGGACAAAACGAAAATGCTGCCCTGTCGGTGGTTCAGATCAATGATCTCGGGAGCGGTCTGGAACGCATTACGGTTTGGCCCAAGAGCGCTCGTCGCGCCGGATATACGCCTGTTTTCCCCATGCCGAAAAACTAGAACCGTAATCATCGAGCAGCATCTCCAGCCCGGAGGTGCTGCTCGACATTACTCGGGGCTTTGGAGAATCACATGGACTTCATCTTCTTTTTACAAGACCTCATAAACGGCGTGCTCATGGGGCTGATTTACGGCCTGGTTGCTTTGGGACTGACGCTGATTTTCGGAGTGCTCAAAGTTATCAACTTTGCGCATGGCTCTTTTATCATGGTCGGTATGTTTGTGGCCTACTGGGCTGTCAGCTTGACGGGATTGCATCCCTACCTCGCGCTTGCCCTGGTTGTTCCGACCATGTTTATTTTTGGGTATTTCACCCAGGATCTGTTGATCAAACCTGTCTTTCGTGCCGAACGTGATGTTCGTGAACCCACGACAGTTATTATTGTCACCACGGGAATGTGGTACATTCTTGATAACTTGGCTCTGCTCATCTTTGGTCCAGACTACCGGGCGCTTTCGCCGAACCCCTTGAAAGGGCAGATGATCGAGCTGGGACAACTCTTTATTTCCGTGCCGAAACTCTGGGGTGCTCTGGCCAGTGTGGCCACTGCCGTTGGCCTGTTCCTGTTTCTTTCCAAAACCCGACTTGGTCGCGCTGTGCGTGCTACCAGTCTGGATCGCGAAGCCGCCGGTTTGATGGGCATCAATCAGTGGAAAATTTATAATATCGCTTTTGGCCTGGGGACGGCCGTAGCCGGGATTGCCGGGGTCGCGTTGACACCGTTTAACAACGTGTATCCAACCGTCGGTATTCCGTTTGACGTTAAATCCTTCGTCATTGTCGTGCTCGGTGGACTCGGCTCCATTCCTGGAGCGCTCATAGGCGGGGTGATCATCGGACTTATAGAGTCTCTCGGTCCGATTTTTATGACCTCGACCTGGACCGAAGCCATTGTTTACGGATTGTTCCTCCTGGTCCTGTTCGTCAGACCGACGGGATTGTTCGGCCAAAAATTCGACTGGTAACAAAAAGGTGCACCTTTTATGCAACGCGACACCTTCAAAAAATACAGCCTGGCCGCACTTGTGGCATTGGCATTTGCGTTTCCTTTGGTCGTGTCCAACCCGACCTATGTTCACATTCTTATAATGCTCTATCTCTTTGCCTACATGACCACGTGTTGGAATGTGGTGGGTGGTTTTGCTGGCGTGTTACCACTTGGACACTCCGTATTTGTTGGGATTGGAGCCTACACATCCACCGTACTCTGGTTGCAGTATGGTATAAGCCCGTGGCTCGGTATGTTGGTCGGCGGGGTGATTGCCGCCGCCGTGGGATATCTCATCGGCAAGCCGACATTGAAAATGCGCGGAGCTTATTTTGCCTTGAGCACCATGGCCTTTGTGGAAGGCGTACGTGTCATTGTTGAAAATGTGGATAAGATCGGGCCCTTTAAACTCAATGGTCCCCGTGGACTCAACATTGCGCCATTGCCGCCTGAGGCTGCCGGCTTTTGGTCGTTCCAATTCGATTCGAAAGAGCCCTATTACTATATTATTCTCATTATGCTCATCGCGATGGTGGCATTGACGCGATTTCTCTCTCGGTCCAAGTTGGGGTACTGTCTCTATGCTGGTGGTGAAGAACCGGAAGCTGCGCAGGCGCTTGGCGTCAATGTTACGCGGTACAAGATTATTGCCATGATCATCAGTTCCTTTTCCATTGCTTTGGCCGGAACCTTCCTGGCGCAACTAACACTCTTTATTTACCCGAAAAGCGTGCTGACGCTCGATTTATCGTTTGAGCTTGCGTTTATCGCACTAATCGGTGGACGAGGGAGCATTGCCGGCCCCATCATCGGAAGTTTTCTCTTACGTCCGGTAGGGGAATTTAGCCGAATATATCTCGCCGATTCCTTGCCGGGCATGCACCTTATTATTTACGGGGTCATCCTGATTGTTGTCATGCTCTATCAACCTCGCGGATTGACCGAGCCGTTGACCCGACTGTTTGACCGGCTGCTTGATCGTTTGTTTGGTAAAGAAACGCCTCCAAACGGAAAACCCTCAGCCGGCAATTCGTCCTCATCACGTTCTGCTTCCACTGAGGTGACGTCGTCATGAGTATGCTTGAAATTCAAAATATGACCAAGGACTTTGGTGGGTTGCGTGCAATCGACGATTTGAGCATCACCATTGAGCCCGGACAGATTCTTGGACTCATTGGCCCCAACGGGGCCGGGAAGTCGACCGCCTTCAACTGTGTGGCAGGTGTCTATAAACCCACTGTCGGTCGCATTTTGTTCGATGGCGATGACATTACTACGGCAAAGCCCTGGGACTTATGCAAGAAAGGCATGGCCAGAACGTTCCAGATCGTTAAACCGTTTGCGACAAAATCTGTTTTGTTCAATGTCATGATTGGGGCGTTTGCTCATACCGATCACACCGGTCGTGCTGAATCCATTGCCATGGAAACGCTCGAATTCCTCGATATGGCCGATAAAAGGGACATCTCTGCAGGATCCTTGACGATTTCTGATCGAAAGCGTCTCGAGATTGCTCGAGCCTTGGCAACGAAGCCCAAACTCCTCCTGTTAGACGAAGTCATGGCCGGCCTGCGTCCAACTGAAGTTGATGATATCATTGAGGTTTTTCAACGTGTGCGTGATAGTGGCGTCACGATTTTCGTCATTGAGCATATCATGCGCGCGATTATGACGTTGTCTGATGAAATCGTCGTTATCCAATTTGGCAGGAAAATTTGTCAGGGCAATCCTGAATATGTCGCCTGCGATGAAAACGTCATTAAGGCCTACCTGGGAGACGATTATGCCATTTCTTGAGATCAAATCCCTCAATGTATCCTACGGTGACGTCCAGGTCATTTTTGATCTGAGTCTCAATGTCAATAAAGGGGAAGCTGTCTCTATCATAGGTGGCAACGGGGCTGGAAAAACAACGTTGCTGAAAACGTTGTCTGGCCTGCTTACTCCCCAATCGGGAGACGTCATCTTCGATGGTCAGTCGGTGTATGGTGCGGCTCCCGATGATGTGGTGAAGGCTGGTATTATTCACGTGCCGGAAGGACGTCGGCTGTTTTCGTTAATGAATGTTGAAGACAACCTTCTTGTCGGCGCTTATAATAAAAAGGCCTATGAACAGCGAAAAAAGACGCTGGAATATGTCTATGATATGTTTCCGCGTTTACGCGAGCGTTCGGAACAACTTGCAATGACGTTGTCCGGTGGAGAACAGCAAATGGTGGCCATTGCTCGTGGGCTTATGGCATTGCCTAAAATTCTCATGCTCGATGAACCGTCACTTGGACTTGCTCCTATCTTGATGCAAGAGATTTTTCGCACCGTTCGGCAGATCGCGGATGCAGGCACGACCGTTCTCCTTGTGGAACAAGATGTGCGTCAGTCGCTTGGTATGTCGGACCGAGGGTATGTCTTGGAACATGGCCGTGTGGCGATGGAAGGACCAGCCCAAGAACTTGTGGAGAATCCTCACGTCAAAACAGCGTATCTGGGGATTTAACGGAAGCAAATCGCCTACTGTGACCGGAGGGAGAAGACGCGAAAAATCCTTTTGTTAAGAACGTGGATTTTTCATTTGTCTCTTTCCTCTGGTCTTTTTCCCTCTCACTGCTTTTCCTCAACCTTTTCCATCGGCGCATTTTCTCCAAAGGGGATGAATCGGAAGCGCTATGTCTTCTTGTCGAAAACTGCACGACGGTGGAATCAACAAGATGGAAGACGATGTATGTACGGATTTCACGGACGAATGTTATTCATTGATCTGACACAATGTGAGGCGCGTATTGTTCCGACACCCGCTCTTGCCGCTGAGGTTTTTGGGGGAAAAGGACTCGCGACACACCTTATGCTCGAACATATTCCTGCTGGAGCGGATGCGCTTGGACCGGAGAACCGGTTGATCTTTGCAGCAGGACCGTTTTGCGGGACACGAATTTGGGGAGGAAGCCGGTATGGCGTCTTTACAAAGTCACCGCTGACCGGTGGATACTGTGAATCGTATTCCGGCGGTGCCGCTCCGGAATCGGTCGATGCTGCTGGGTATGACGCCGTGATTGTGTCCGGTACGGCTGCTGTCCCCACGGTCTTGCGCATTCATCCGGAGGGATGCGATTTTCTTGAAGCTGAAGATATCTGGGGCATGGAGTCCTTTGCCGCCGAAGATGCTGTGAAACAGCGATTCACGCTGGAGAAATCTGAATACGGCAAACCCGCCGCATTGGTCATCGGTCCGGCAGGAGAGCGAGGCGTACGCTTTGCCGTAATCAACAATGATTATTGGCGATGCGCAGGTCGAACCGGTGCCGGTACGGTCATGGGGTCGAAACGCCTGAAGGCAGTTCTGTTCCAAGGCGATCGTAAACGGCCTTTGGCGGACACTGAAGGGGTAGCAGCGTATTCCAAGGCGTTTGCTGCTGCCGGGAAGGATAATCCCGGCGTAAAGGCATACAAAAAATTCGGCACCACGATGATGGTTGCCTTGATGAATACCGCCGGAGCTTTCCCGACGCGATATTGGGAAGCAGGGGAATGCGAGCATTGGGAGAAAATTTCCGGAGAAACATATCACAATGAGCATGACATCACCGCGCATGCATGCCGGAAATGCTTCATGGCTTGTGGGCGCATGGCAACGATCTCCAAAGGGCGGCATACCGGCCTCAAGCTTGAGGGGCCAGAGTATGAAACCATTTATGTTTTCGGTGGGCTGTGCATGATCGACGATATGGCCGAGATCGCCTATCTCAATGATCTCTGCGATCAACTCGGCATGGACACCATTACAGCCGGCAACCTCTGCGCGTTTGCCATTGAAGCGGTTAAACGGGGCAAACTCGAATACGATATCGATTACGGACAGGTTGATGCCATTGCAGGCCTGTTGCGTGAGATTGCCGCCAGGACTGGGACTGGAGCATTGTTGGCAGATGGCATTGTTCCGGCCGCCAAGACGTTGGGGCTTGAAGATCTTGCCGTGCATGTCAAAGGTTTGGAGCCCCCTGGATATGATCCGCGGGCATTGAAAGGCATGGGTTTAGCGTATGCGGTCTCCTGTCGCGGAGCCTGTCATTTGCGGTCTACTTTTTACAAGCCGGAACTGGCCGGCATGATTGCCCCCGATGCCATTGAAGGCAAAGCAAAGCTCTTTACCGACTTTGAAGATCGTTTGACCTTGTTCGACACGTTTATATTGTGTCGGTTCTATCGTGACTTATACTCTTGGGAAAAACTCATCGAACTGATGCCGTATGTTTTCGGACAGGAATTGACGAAAGATGATTTGCGCCGCATCGCTTCACGGGTGACCGACATGACGCGTGAATTCAATTTACGTGAAGGCCTGGGGCCGGAAACGGACACACTTCCGCAGAAACTTCTTACCGAAGCATTGCCCTCGGGAAAGCGCATCACACCACAAGAAATTGAACAGCTTGTTGCCGATTATTATGCAGAACGCGGCTGGGATGCGTCAGGTCGTCTCCAATATTGAGTGAGACGCTAATAAATTGAAACGCGTCAGATGCACATGCACTCTGACGTGTTTCGTTTTTTATTTGTGATTGGTTTCAGGAGGGGGCGTATCCGGCAATAATTCTTCCGGAATACCCATGTCGATCATTTTGTCGATGACGCGACGTGAAATGCGTTTTCCCTGGACAATATACGTAACAAACGAGGGATCGACATCAAGGCGACGGGCTAACTCTAAATTTCCTAGCTTGTGATAGGTTAGCCAGGTACGAAGCGCCGTTTCCCGGTCAACTTCATTTAAATTGAGTTGAAGGTGCATAGCTACGGCATTTTGACAAAAAATTGTCAAATATGAAAGGAAAAAGTCTCCTGAAAAGAGATGAAACTATCGTTTCGGGGGACGTCCTGGGCCTGGACCAGGCTCCGGGAGAAGATGTTTCGGAATGCCGAGGCTAATGAGTTGTGTAATCAAATGTCGGGAGGGTCGCTCTCCTGTGATAACACGTATGATCGTACCGCTATGCACGTTCAATTGTGTTGCTAGATTTTTAATTTCAATGCGATGATACACCAACCATGTCCGTAAGGCAGTTTCACGATCCACTTTGCTCAGATCAAGGATATCTCGCTTCTTGTCATCCAATGCATATCACCTCTACCGTCATTCAGTTCGACTCGTTGACGAAAAGGTATGGCAAAAAATTGACTTAGAAGGAAGAGGTTTTCCTCTTGTTTTCAATGATTTTTAACAAAAGCGTGTGCATGAAATTTCAAGAATCCTCTTGCGGTAACAGCTCTGACGGTATGCCATAGTCTATCAATTTTTGAACTGTTGATCTGGAGTTACGTGTTCCACGTATGACTCTGGATATTGTTGACGGATAGACGCCAAAATGATCAGCAAGCTGCTTTTCTGAGATGTTGTGATAGACAAGCCAGCTTCGAAGAGCTGTTTCTCTGTCAACTTTGGCGAGATCAAGGCAAAGTGGTTTTCGTTTGGAGGCGATCATGGCAATATCGTCGAGTTGCTGCTTAACCTGCGTTGCGCAAGTGGTCGATGTTGTCCAGAAACCACGCATACGTGGTCGCAATGCCATCCTTGAGTGAAATGGTCGGCGTCCAACCTATGCCTGTGAGCTTCGTCGTATCAAGAAGCTTGCGCGGAGTGCCGTCGGGTTTATCCGTATCGTACACAATCTCTCCCTCAAAACCGACAACCTGGGCGATCAGTTCAGCAAGTTCCGCTATGCGGAGATCTTTTCCTGTACCGACATTGACTATTTCTTCATCACTGTAATTTTCCAGACAAAACACAACGGCATCAGCCAAATCGTCCACATGCAGAAATTCTCGAAGGGCTTGACCAGTACCCCACACCGTCACGGTTGGGTTGCCCTGGATTTGGGCTTCATGGAATTTACGTAAAAGCGCCGGAAGAACGTGAGATGTGGTCAAATTGAAGTTATCGCCCGGACCATACAGGTTGGTTGGCATAAGGCTGATGGCATCAAAGTTGTATTGTCGACGGTAGGCCTGCGCCATTTTAATGCCGGCGATTTTGGCAATAGCATACCATTGGTTGGTCGGCTCAAGAGCGCCCGTCAGCAAGGCATCTTCGGTCATCGGTTGAGGAGCAAATTTGGGATAAATGCATGATGAACCAAGAAAAACGAGTTTTTTTACACCGTTTCGATACGCTGCATCGATAACGCTGGTTTGAATGAGGAGATTGTCCCGAATGAAGTCGGCCGGGGTGGCGTCATTGGCATAAATGCCGCCGACTTTTGCGGCGGCTAGAATGACGGCGTCGGGTTGGGTGTCAGCATAGAAACGATCAACCGCGATGCGGTCACACAGATCGAGTTCACTATGCGTGGCCGTTAATATTTCAACATCGCTGTCGCGTTCAAGGCGGCGGGCAACGGCCGAGCCTACCAAGCCCCGATGTCCTGCAACATGTATTTTTTTCCAGGAAGACATATTTCTGCACTTGGTTCGAGGTGAAAGAAGAAGAAAAAACGGGGAATACTTTTCAGTCTAGACATTCACTCCTTTCATAAGGGCCTCTTCAAATTTTTTCAAGACAACGTCTTTGCTTAAAAGTCGATTTGCTGCAAATCGAGCGCTGTCTGAAGGGGAGGTGGTGTCTTGGGCAAGAATACGATTCAACGCGCAGGCAATATCATCATGGGAGGTGTGTGCAAGGCTGATTGCATCTTCAGCGTTTTGGACCAGATCTGGAGCTGCCGTTGCAAGCTCGGAAGAGGCCAAGAGGCGTCCTCCACACGCGAGAATCGGACCGATTTTCGAAGGAAGGCACGCTGTGGCGACTCCTGAATTTTGTACCGCATAATGGACATCTGCTCCAGGTAGCATGCCGGGAAATTCTTCAGCGGAAAAAAGTGGCCCAAAGACGACATTTCGCAGGCCCATGGCCTGCACGGTTGATTCGAGTTGCTGTTTGATCGGACCATCTCCACAGAGTGCAAATTGGAGGAGAGGCTGGTCTCTGTATCGGGCTGCAAGATGTATAAGACCGGGCAAGTGCTGTTTGGCACCCATACTGCCACAAAACAAGACGACAAGAGACTGAGGGGCAAGGCCCAGGCGCTGACGAAGACGAAGTCGGGCTGCCGGGTCTGGTCGGAATTGATCCATATCCACCCAATTTGGAAAAATATGGTGTTGTGCGACAGTAACACCATGATGTGCGAGTGTTGCTGCCATGGGAGCGGATAACGTCGAAATACCGTCGAATGCACGAACCAGGCGTGAACCAATGGTTGCAGCCCACCGCCCTCCTGTTTGTCCTAAAAATCCCAGACGGGAGGCAAGGTGCCATTCAAGGTCATGAAGGTGGAGCCAAGTCGGAGCATGGACCATTTGAGCTACGAGGAGTGCTGTCGGAGCCGATGTCAACGTTGGCGCAATGGCAAGAACACGATCGGGACGAAACCGACGAGAAACCGCTAACGCCACCGGCAAGACAGAGAGACCGAAACTTGTAAGATGGAGAAGTCGACGGGCGCCTGACGGTGTTCTTGGAATCCACACTGGACAACGTGTTACGTGAATGGATGCCTTGGCATTGTGAGAGGTGGCATCGGGGAGGTCGGTGTGCGGTGTGCGTCGCCATTGTGGGTAATATGGCGGTCCGGCAAGAACATGGACATGATGACCACGTTGGTTCAGAAATTGCGCAAGGTCCGTTGTGTACGGACCGACCCCGACGAGTTCAGGAGAATAATTGAGGCCGATAATGAGAATACGCATGATTACAGAGTATATCGCTCGCCTTACGTAGAGGGAAAAGAGGTCGATTATGAAGATGAGGAACGTAATCTTCTTCGGATAATTGATATACGGTATTCGTACCAACTCATCAAGATGATATAGGATATACCCGGCCATCCATCGAGAAATCCGGCTCTGGCAAACATGAAATATGCAAACCGTATGAGCCATCGGCAAGGGAGCCGAGAAAATATGCGCTTTTGAGCTTGGCGTCGCCGATTGAAGTCTTTTGCGAACAGGGCAACGTGCATGTCGGTCGTCATTGACTGCATATCAGGTCGAGCGCGCATTTCCAACAAACACTGTTGCGCTTCGAACTCAGCATATACGCGGTGTCGGTCAAGCCATTGGGCAAGGCCTTTGCTAAATGGATAATGATCAAGCCACCCATCGACATCGGCAAGAGGGCCGTCGACGACGGCTTGTTGATGAACCAGCCGAGTGAAATGAACTTTCTCCGGCCGTAACAAACGCACATAGAGTGGAGTGGTTTGGACTCGACGGAGAACTCGACCGTGAAAGAAATCTCGCCGCTTAACCCGAAAGGCTGCGATATCACCTGATTCTTGTGATGCACGCACCAGATTGTCGGCCAACTGTGGACTGACTCGTTCATCGGCATCGAGCACAAATACAAAACGATGACGATAGGGGATTGCCGTGAGTGCGTAATTGAGGTTGGAAGCGTAATCATCAAAACGGCGCTGGTAGACGCGTGCGCCGCAAACGCTTGCAATATCTGGTGTTCCGTCCTCTGAGTATGAGTCCAAGACGACAATGTCGTCGCAAAACGACACGCAATCCAGACAATCTGCCAGATTAAGCGATTCGTTTTTTGTCGTCACGAGAATCGAGATCACGTCATTTCGGGGGGAAGCACCGGCGTGCCGGAATCGGTTTCCGGGTTGAGGATATGATCAATGGCTGTTTTAACGGGCATGAGCATGCCGGCTGCAGCCGTGATGTCTTTTGCTTGCGCTGCATTTTCCATAGTGAGGGTATGTTGCGCGAGTTCATAGAGGCCCAGGTTTTGGAAATTGCCTTTGAGGCTGTGGGCCCAATACCGCACTTTGGTCACATCGTTGTGATCAAAACTTGATTCCAGGCCCACGAGACCTTCGGCCAGCGTCTGTTTGGCGACCGTAAGAAGCTCTTCGACATCCGATTCCGGCAACCCTAACGTCTGCGTGAAGTGCAGGTGGATTGTGTCTATGAGGCGGCTACTCATCCTGGGACGCTCGTGCTGAAAATGTTTTTAGGCAATAGCCGAGTAAAAGGTTTTGAGGCGCTCGTCATATGGTGGATGTCCGAAAAATGCCGATCCAGAAACGAGTACATTGGCGCCTGCATTGATAAGCTCTGCGGTATTTTCCGGGGTCACTCCACCATCTACTTCAATGATCGTCGAAGCATTCTGTTTGGTAATCATATCGGATAGTTCACGTACTTTGTCCAAACAGTATGGAATGAACGATTGCCCCCCGAATCCGGGGTTCACCGTCATGATGAGCACCATGTACAGTTTGGGTAAAAGGTACTCTACGACGTCGAGCGGGGTATGAGGATTTAACGCAACGGCGGGCTTGGCACCGAGACGAGCGATTTCTGTTACCGTCCGGTCCAGGTGCGTGGAGGCTTCGGCATGAACAGTCAGCACATCGGCTCCAGCATCAATAAATGATTCGAGATAGCGTTCGGGTGCTTCAACCATCAAGTGCACGTCAAATACGAGGCGGCTTGCTGGCCGCAATGCTTTGATGATGGGTGGACCAAGTGTGATATTGGGGACAAACTGGCCGTCCATGACGTCCCAGTGGACCCATTCGAGACCGGCCGCTTCGAGTGCGGTCAATTCTTCACGCAACCGACCGAAATCCGACGATAAGAGTGATGGAGAAAGAATAAACGGCGTTGACATAACGAGGTCTCCAGGCCGGATGTCCGGCTATTTCATGGAAAAATCCACTTTGATCTTGTACATACGCGAAGCCGGCAGGTTGAGAATGGAAATACCGGTTGCTTTGGTGATGGCGGCCAATTCTTGTGCGACGTACTCGGGAGAAGGGCCAATGAAGGTGAACCAGATATTGAGGCGGTGTCGACGAAGGTAATTATGGGTCACACCCGGATGGGCATTGACCTCGGTGACAAAGGCATCAATTTTCTCTTCAGGAACCTGCGCTGCACACAGCGTGCTGTGCCATCCGAGTTTCCGAGACTGAAAATTACCGCCAATGCGTCGAATGACACCTTGTTGTTTGAGGGCACGCACACGGGCCAAGACTTCAGCTTCGGTCAATCCGATCTGTCTGCCGACATCGGCATAGGGACGTGACGTCAAAGGAAAATGCGATTGAATGATATCGAGAATCTTTCTGTCCAGACGATCCATGGTACGCTCAGTGAAAAAAATGCATGGCAGAAGCGCCGATTCGACTAACTGCAACCCTGGCTACTATAAAAGAGGGTATTCCATCAAGATGAAGGACACTCCTGAAAGACGCGTCATGCCTCTCGCACAGTGGATGTGCTGAGAGGCATGACGGTGGAGTAAGACAGAACGCTTATTTACTGCTGGAACCGAAGATTTGCGGTGGCTTTTGGGTGCTTCCCGTTGCTGCGGGGTATCCAGGATACCGATACGCCTTTTCTCCGGTGTCGATCAGATGACTGGCTTCTTCCATGTAGTTGTTGTAGCGCTTTTTCAGTTCATAGAAACCGTGCCACCACGCGTAGTCCGGAGCCATCATCATGGTTCCCATGCGAGCACGTCGTCCTTCGTGGTGCCAGAGTTCGTAGAATTCGACCTCAATGCCTTCATCAAAGAATTTGTCTTTGCTAATGACGCCCTTTTCATACATTTCATCAAGTTTTTTCTTGGCCGGGATGAAATACACCGTGTTGTATTCTTCGACTGCACCGTCAAAACCGGTGTAGAAGTCATTAATCCAACCATCGGAATGGCATTGCTGGCAGACATTCTTCATCTTGTCGCGTTCCACCTTCCAATCGGTCTTGGCCGGAAAGGCGGCAAAGTCCGAAGGACGAACCGTCAATGGAGCTTGGGTTTCCCACGACAACCGTTCCGTGACGTCGTGCGAGGTTCTTACTGTGCCGGTACCCGACATGTGGCATGCCGCGCAGGTGGGGGCGCGGTAATCGACGCCGGCCGTCCAGGTGCCTGGAGCCGCATCGAAATTGTATTCGCTTTGATAGGCACTATAGATAGCGCCGTGTTTTGATTCTTCAAAAATTTCAATTTGCGGGTGATCCGGACCCAGGTGACACTGATCACATGCATCGGGCTTTCTGGCTTCGGCCGTGTTGAAGCGGTGCCGCGTGTGACAGGAGGTGCACGAGCCCTTGGAGCCGTCGAGATTCAAACGGCCGACGCCGACATTGGGCCACGTGGCCGGATCGACTTTTCCGTCTTTCATGGCGACAATAGTGCCGTGACAGGCAAAACAACCGGTTTTTCGTTCTATGGCCGAGTTCATACCGTCGTTGAGCCAGGGGTCGATTTTCCAGATGATTTCCAATGTATTTGCGTGTTTGCTTCGGCTATATTGTTCGGCTTCATCCGGGTGGCAGCGGGAGCAATCTTTGGGGGTGACCACGGCCGCCACCGGGACTTCATATTGTCGTTTGCCATAGGGAAGTTCGGCACGGTCATAATACTTCGCGTGATCGGTGGCGATATCATTATCTTCGGGTTTCGCCATGTGGCAGTCAATGCATGAAATATTAGCAGATGCATGTCGGCTTTTGGCCCAGTCGCCGAAAATACCCGGAGTTGTTTGTTTGTGACATTCGATACAGGCAACGGCTTGATCGGTCATGGCACGACTGATGCGAAAGTCCTTTGCTGTACTGAAATTGGGTGTCTTTCCTCCGGCCTCGGACGCTGTGCTCTGGCTCGATGTATCCTGGGCCGCAACGACTCCGACAATGGCCAAGGCCAGAAGGAGCGCCAGACCGAGGATAGAGAACCGTGTCCGCAGTGTCGTCTTCATGTCTCTGCCTCCATGCTGGTGGGTTTAGAGGTTCGGCAGTCCGTTCGCCTGATAGGGGAGGTCGAACTGCTTATAGTTGAAGAGATGCCTGGGTTCATGCACGAGGTCACGGTGACAGTCCGTGCATTTCTTCTCATTTCCCGGACGGGCATACAGCACGGCGCGGTGAGCGAGCATGGCACCGCGTCGGTTGGGGATATAGAGAATGTTTTGGTGACATTTCAGGCACGTGGTATTGTCGAAGTGTTCATACACGGCCTGTTTGGCGGCAAGTCGATCGTACCCATCAGCGCCTTCCGTGAGGTGCCCCCAGTAGTCCTTGATGCCATGATACGTTTTGGCAACAAAGAACGTCAGTGTCTTTTCCGGAGGAGGAAGGTGACAGTCCATACATGAAGCGGAAAGACCTTGTGCATTGTTGACGTGAGTGGACAATCTCCAGTTATCCACTGCGGGTTCGATTTCGTGGCAGCTTCGACAGAATTCCGGTGTTGACGTACTCACCATGGCACTCATGGCAATCATGAACACTGGAAAAGCGAGGACCATGCCGACAACGATACAGACAAGGGGGAGAAGAATATTCTTGGGAGATGTCATGCGCGCCTCCTGTCTTGTATGGGACCCAATGCACGTGTGTGCACGGAAGAGAGTCCACCTATTCAAAAGATCATGACAGGTTTTGCATGGGAGAGGAACGATTTTTTCAGTCGTTACGTTTTGGCACGAAAGACAACAGATGTTTTGCAAGGATGGAAAATTGTTCTTGTTCGGCTATATTGAAGCGTAAGACGAGTTCAGCAATGTAGAGATGGGACATTTCCGGTGACAAACAATGGTAATGATGAAGCCATGTTTCGGAAAATGACCGAAATTGTCCCTGATCGAAACGAAATGATTTATCGGTGAATTTGGAGAAAAAGATACGTTTGGCTTTTTTGCAGCAACAAAACAACAAGGTGTCCCATGGTGGTGTTGCTTCGCAGTAGACCATTGTTCTCCACGTTTTGAGCGCGAGAGGGAGACTGAAGACGTCGCGGGCAGCGCGCCCTGGAAGCATTTGCATCCGGACGATACCAGCTTCTTCTGCAACACCAAACACGGGAGAACGGCATTCCAGGCAAACGGCGTCATCATCGTCTTCGATATTCGGACAGTATTTGACGGGCTCGTTGCGATTGTCGAGTAATCGAGCCGCAACATCGGGGTGTTGGGCGAGAATGGCGAGACGAATCGTCATGAAGGCTTTGTATACCGTTTGATATGTTAACTTGAGAGCATCTGCGGTGTTTGCCACGGGCTTTCCGTCAATAAAAGCGACCAAAATGATAGCCCAGTATTCTGGAGGCAGGTTTCCCCGGTTGATCCACCGTCGAGAAAAGCAATGGAACGTATACTTGCATCGACTACACCGAAAGCGTCCATCACGTAGCCCATATGTCGTGTGCTCGTCGCATTTTGGGCAAGCCGGGGTTGTGGTTATCCCGGCCAGCCTCATAAAATAGCGTCGTGCAGATTCGGCTGTCCACGTCGTTGGAGGGACAGACGGACACGGGAGTGTTGTCACAGGTCGATCCCATTTTTAATGGTTTCGATTCCACCCACCCGGTCGACAAATCGGGCTGTTCGAATACGTGTTTTGCACTGGGTCGCATAGAATTCGAGAAGCCGTTTGGCGACATCAAGAGCCTCTTCATCATTGAGACCTTCGGCAACAACGTCCGCAATACGCGGTCGGGCGCCAGCGTTCCCGCCAAACGTTACCGTCCAGCCGTTTTTTTTGGCTAAGAATCCCAGGTCTCGTACCCGTGATTCGGCACAACATCGTGGACAGGCTGAAACCCCGATTTTGACTTTAGCCGGCAAATCTATGCCGGACACAAGGGCTTCCAATTGTTCTCCGAGGTGCAAAGCGTCGGCAACGGCGAATTTGCATCCTTTGGTTCCTGGGCATGCTTGAACGTAATGTGGGATAGGAGCCATTGATTTGTTATCACCGATAATATCAGCGAGAATGGCTGGTTTGTCTTTGGGGTCGAATCCCGACAATAATATACGTTGTCCTGAAGTGAGTTTGATATTGGGGATATCGTAGCGATGAATAACGTCGGTCAAGTTATCCCATTGTTCACGCGAAACATCACCCATGGCGATTCTGGGTTTGACGACATCAATGCTGGGAGTCGGATTCTTCATATGTATGTGGGGTTGAGGTGCATGGGGTTGTTGTTCACAATCAGCCGCTCCCAAATGGAGCGGCTGCTAGGAGAGTTCGTTGTGCATTAAATTGGAGGTGCAATGCAAACAAGGACACGCATGCGGGTTGTTGCACGCACACCATGAGGTTCGGCGATATCGGCAATCAAGACATCTCCAGCCTTGGCGGGGAGTGTCTTGTTTTCTCCGAGGAATTCTCCTTCTCCTTCGACAACGGTGAGCATGAGTTCCCCTTCGATATCATGCGAATGAATCGGCAATTCTTGGCCCGGTTCAAAATTAAAGTTGAGGATTTTGAAATAGGGCGAATCATGAACGAGAAGCGATCCCATTCCTTTTTCCTGAAAAGGCCCTTTCTCGAAAATATTCAGTGTCTTCATTCTGTTCTCCTTCTGTTTGCTGGTGACGGGGCACGGCGTTATATACGAGCCACCCCGAGAAAGACGGCATGGAGTCCTGCTGCCAATGCAAGAAAGACATGTTCAGCCTTTCGGGAGGAACGATTATAAATACCATAGCCTATATGGTTTTTATTGCACACCCCGATGCAATCTCCACAGAGTGTGCACGCAAGACCTGGCTTTTTGCGTTCAAGGTCGAGAGCGGTCAACGCATCGTAACGGCAGACGCGGGAACAGGCTCCGCAGGCCGTGCAGTCTTGGCTAATAATGATGCGCCATGGACTGAGTTTCCCCCAAATATTGGCAATGAGTCCCATAGGGCACCATAGCGTGCAGTGGAGCATGTGGCCGTTTCTCGAAGATGCCGCCATAAATGCAAGTCCGATAAGTCCAAATCCGGCTGCAACGGAAACGGCTACGGTTGGAGAAGCCTGCTTCCATCCGAAGAACGCCGCCATACCAACGGTGAAAACCAGAGTAACTGTTCTCCATGCAACAGGTCGTCCTCCTAATCCCATTTTTCCCGGCATCATGCGGCGACAGGAGATATCATCCCACGCTCCGATATAGCAGAGGCGAGAGCACCACGCAGGTCCGAGGATCAGGACGGAGGCCGAAAACAGGATGAGCATGAAGTATCCCTGACCTCGATATATCGGACCGGCCAAAATCAAAGCAGGCACAGGAAGATGCAGAGTGCCTGTCATGAGCATGCGCGATATACCAGCCAGGCCGAGAAATAATTGTGCAAAGAAGGCGGTTGAGAACAAGGCCCACGTGTAGCGGCGCGTTTGTCTGGCCGTGGTGCGGTTGAGAAGTCGCCCGGCGACCCATGCAGCATAGGTCGCAAGGAAGATTATTTCGAGCTGTCCCCATCCTGGAAAAAAGCGATCAACCAACAGGAGAGGAAAAGGCGCCATAGAGCGTACTGCTTCAAGAAGAGCTATCGTCAACACGAATGCTCCGGCTTGTGCTCGTGCTGCCTCATTTTGCCGTGGAAATAGCGTTTTGGCGGTGGGGGTAGCTAAAACAGCCAAAGCCGAAACGGTCAACGCCAACACTGTTGTCATAATAAAACACAGACGGACCCAAGGCGCATTCGCCATGTGGCGAAAGAGAATAAGGTCATGGCCGACAAGTAGCCAGTTGATGGCCCCAGCAACCATAATACACATCAATACCAATCGAGCCCAGGCATATCGTGTATAAAGAAGAGCCGTACACCACAATATCGCGCCGAATAGTCCCAAGTTGCCCATGCGAAGAGCATGTGCAGCAAGTAATAAGCTGGCAAAGCTGACCAAGACACGAATAACTATTGGCATGATAGACGTTCTCCTTACAGAGCAATATAGCTACATACGTGTCTGCCCGCTTTGACATAGATCAAGAGAAAGGAAAAAAGTAGCAAAAATGTACAGTGTCGTATTTATAGCGGAGGCTCGTTTCCGTTATATGATGTCTTTTAGTGCGCGATAATAAGACGAAGAATATTTTATGAAGCGTATGGTATATCCATGACACCAATCACAAGAGTTCTACTGTCTGCGACGTGGTTGCGAGTTTTTGAAATTCTGTGTATGCGTATTTTTTCATTTCTGACAGTTGCACATGATGGATTCATATAGCGTAACGCTCTTTCGAGGAATGCGACGTGATGAGATCCATTCGATGATCGTCGTTTTTTCGTGCGCATCTCGATTTACACATGAGCAACGGCCATGCCATGGTTTGCTATGGGGACATTCATTAGGCTTGAAGTCTTTTGTTTTCAGTTTGATGAAGCGGTGCCGCTTCGTGAGATCTTTGGCAAGGAAGCTTCGATCATGCTATGATTGAAGGAATATGAAAGGACTTTTTCGTCGCGAAGCTTTCACTTCAACGTCTCTACTTTCAAGATTTGCCATACTGGTTTATCTCCTGAGCGTGGAGTGCCTCTCCCAATTGGTAATGTACTTTCTTGAATTCGCATCACCATTATTCTGTTTTTTTATTTCTTCGACCTGTTGGAACGCTGTGAAGGTTCTCCTTCTAAGAGCTGTGATGTCGACTTCTCTTTACGTATGCTTAGAATTTTCGGCGATGTTGATCGCTCTTGATTTTGCGTGAATAAGTTCTGCTTTTGTATGGTATTGAATATGGCGAATGAGATTTCGTGTAGCAGACTTTTTTATGTGCTTTCTGATTTATATGGTATACGTTCTTTCATGCGTCATCTGCAGGGAGTGAAAGATTTGCATTGTTGCCGTGTGAGGGACTAGAAAGGAGGCTTGTAATGCATAAATTGCGCATTGCTGGCGCAGTTCTATGGATAGCGCATCGGTGAAAAGGATACCCCTTCCCTGTTGGGGAACATGAAGGGGATATTCGCCACAGAGAGATGTTGGGGAACATCAACCTGTGTTTGGGGGCCGAATGTCGACATATATGTTGGATGGGGGAAAGCTCTCTCCGCCTTGCAGTTCTGAAATACTCTGTACAGCAGCTTTTTTCGAAGTCCTGCGCGAACGGAAGGTATGCTTAAGTCCAACGTTGTGAAGGTGAGTCCGGCGTGGTCAAATTGACTGAAATCATAACAGCGTATTTGGCTCTGCCATAAAAGATGGTCTCTTTGGTTTCCAAAATCAGGAATTACTCTTCTATTGTTATTGTATCTTTGCCGTAAGTGCAAAGAAGCTGTGTGATGAGTGAATGAGTACAGTATGACATTATGTTGATTGAAGGAGTTGCTCCATGGGACGTACAATAAACTGTCGCAGCATCAGTTTCTTACTAGCAGGTATAATTTCAGCGATCACTGTTATCTGTGTCGCTGGCATCATTCTTTACGTTTCCTCTTCGACATCGCAGACCACGAGAGAACTTGGAGAGGAAACAGTCGAGGTCTTCACGACAGCTATACTTGGCTCGTTGGAAGAGAACATCGAAAGTAACATCAGTTTGGCCTCGGTTATATCAGGCCAAAACGCAATAGAAAATGCTGCATTATTAGGAGATGGACGACTCGCTCAAAAGGCTGTCACTGCATTCCTTAATGCGTATAAAACAACGTTGGCCATCGTCGTTTTTAACGCTCAAGGGGAAATACTTGTTAAGGAATCTCAACCTGGGCTGAATGTGAAACTTGATTCCGTCAGCAATACCGATTTCGGTCAGGCTATCCTTACTGGAAGCGAATCTTTTGTCTCTCCAAAAGTGATCGTTTTAGGCGATGATGGTTCGGGCCTCACCTTTGCTACGGCGAAAGCTATTGTCAATGCTGAAGGAAAGAATATAGGCGGAGTCGCTATATTTTCCGATTTTGGTTCGTTTACCAAAAACTTGCTTGCTCCCATTTCGATCGGGAAACATGGATATGCATATCTTCTTGATGCGGATGGCCAGTTTATCGCGCATGCAACAAATTCAGATTTGGTCTTGAACAAAAGTCATAATCAAAGTTTTGTAAAACAGGCTTTAGCACAAAAAACTGGTGTTATCGATTACACTTGGGAAGGCCAAGAGAAGGTAGCTGCGGTCAAAATTGTACCGGAGACAGGTTGGATTGTGGCGATGAGCGCTCACGTCGACGAGCTTGATGCTGCTGCCGTTTCTCAGCGAAATATCTTGCTTATCTCCGGGCTTGTTATTGTCGTCTTGTTGGTCAATGTTATCATGTTGGCTTTAGGCCGTATTGTGATTCGTCCTGTAAAGCAGTTACAGAATTTTACAGAAAAAGTGGCTGAAGGAGATTTCACGGCGCAATTACAAGGAAATAACTATGTCTGTGAGATGCTTGTATTGAAAAATGATATTATGTCCATGTACGGCATGATCAAAGAGAAGGTCGGGTTTTCCGATGGGTTGCTGAAAAACCTTGTCGCACCGCTCATGGTGGTCAATGTCGGAGGAGAGCTGACATGGCTGAATGTCGAGGTCATGAAGCTCCTTGACCTGGATGGAAAGCCTGAAGATTATTTGGGTCAGGACTTTTCTCAATTTTTTTATGGTGAGAAGCGTGAAACCAATACGTGCAGAGCTATCAAAGAGAAGAAACGTTTATTCCAAAAAACCGAGGTAACGACGCAGAAAGGCAATTTAAAGTATATCTCTGTTGTTTCGGCTCCGTTGTTTGATCTTGATGGTAATTTGCTTGGAGCCTTCACTACGGTGATGGATTTTACCGGTATCAAAATCAAAGAAGATCAACTTATCGCTCGAAATCAGAAGGTCGCCCGAGCTGCGGAAGATGCCAACGGTATTGCCGACCAAGTCGCGTCAGCTGCGGAAGAGCTCTCCGCGCAGATAGAGGAATCCACTCGTGGTGCAGACTATCAACGCAATCGAACCTCTGAGGTCGCAACGGCAATGGAGCAGATGAATGCGACGGTCCTTTCTGTTGCGGAGAATGCCGCACGTTCTGCTGAAATGGCTGAAGAAGCAAAGCAGAAGGCACAGGAAGGGGAAAAGAATGTCGATGATGTCGTGAGAACCATTGCGCTGGTGAATACGAAAGCCGAAGGACTTAAAGCCGATATGTCAGAGCTTGGTAAACAAGCGGAAGGCATCGGACAGATTATGTCTGTCATCAATGACATCGCAGATCAAACCAATCTTCTTGCCTTGAATGCGGCAATTGAAGCCGCTCGTGCCGGCGATGCTGGTCGAGGATTTGCCGTTGTGGCCGATGAAGTGCGGAAGCTGGCAGAAAAGACGATGACAGCAACCAATGAAGTCGGTCAATATATTCGATCTATTCAAGACAGTGCCAAGAAAAATATTACGGCGACCGAAGAGACCACACAGGCAATTTCGGGGACGACGGAGACCGCAAAAATGGCGGGTGCAGCATTGCAAGAAATCGTCGCGATGGTTGAACAGACGGCCGACCAGGTGCGTAGCATTGCGACGGCTTCAGAAGAACAATCTGCGGCCAGTGAGCAAATCAACCGCTCTACGGATGAAATTAACGCCACAGCTTCGGAAACGGCTGAAGCAATGGTTCAATCTGCTCAGGCCGTGTCTGATTTAGCAAACCTGTCTACCCGGTTGCGCGAAATTATCACCGCGATGCAGCAGGAATAACTTTGTCCCCATGTTGGGGGAATGCACATACCGCAATGCGGCGGACAGTATGATCAAGAGGGCGCGAGGATTTTCGCGCCCTTCTTTTTGGGCGTGTAAAGGGAATGTGGTAGTTGGAACTCTCGGTAGGGGAGATTTTTCTCAACTATTTTCGAAGAATAAGAGAAGACGAAAGGGGGTATGGTTGAAGAAAAAGTACTTTCTGTGAATGCTTTTTAGAAAAAAATGATGTATATGGAATATTTGAATGATGATGTTGCAGGTTATACGTGATTTTGTATGATGAGTTACAACCATGTTTTGTGGTGTGAACAGTGTAGAGAGTAAGGATGATATAAAATAACGGAATTTAGGTGTTGTGTTCGTGAAATATGTATTAAAATTCGGTCTTATGACAAGGACGGCTTTTCTTACTTTAACGATATTGTGCATAACATTGTTTGCCATTGTGACAGGTTTGTACTCTTTTCATCAATATAAATTGACAATTGAAGAGATTACTGGGCCTCAACTTGAGTTGTTGTTGACGGCAACGAAGCTATTGCAACAAAGTGACGCAATTATAAGTAGTAGTTCAAGATTATTATTGGCGACAAAGCAAGAGGATCGACGGCGTGCACTCTTTGAAATTGCGGACCGGAGTGATTGGATGGATAAGCTTATTGTCCAATTACAAAGCCTTAGTCAAAAATCTGAATCGTTTTATGAAGTGCTTCTGGCAAAGGAAAATCTTATAAAGAATCTTCATGAACTCGATGCCATAGTAGAGCAACGTATACTTTCCAGTCAGGTTTCACGTGATTTACCCCCAAATGGTGGGAATGAGATGAAGGAGTCGTCGGAGATGACACAAGAACTCAATTCCGTAATGCAAAAAAATAGCCTCTATTCCACTGAGTTGAGTATTGCCGTTGGATATCATGTTGCCAAGGTCAAAGACCTTATTCTTGAGAATGCAGAACATCTTGAAAAACATATCGATAGCCGACGATATGAATTAATAGCCGCCGCGATGTTGTCTGTCGCTACTGTTTTCGCTATCGCATTTTATATTCAAATGTCTATTGTTCGAAGAATACTCCGTCTCCAAAAAGCGGTTGAGGATGGTAAGCCGCTCCCTTCTGATATTCCTATTGCCGGAAATGACGAAATCACAAAATTGGCCCAGACCGTAAAGATGTATGTGGAAAAAGGAATATTGGACGAGGCGCATATTCTCAATATCAACAAAGAACTCTCATTTCTCGCTACGCATGACTCACTGACGACGCTCTATAATCGACGTCATTTTGAAACTCTTGCAGTACAACTGACGGTGTCGTCAGATATTCTCTACAGTATAGTTATTATTGATATCGATAATTTTAAGCGCATTAACGATGCCTATGGTCATAAAACCGGAGATTTGGCTTTAGTGCATATGGCCACGACCATCAAGTCAGGATTACGAGGCTCAGATATTCTCGCACGGTATGGAGGAGAGGAGTTTGTCGTGATGATGCTGAATGCAGACGACAACGTTGCCTTCAACGTGATCGAACGTATTCGTCATACCGTTGAACGGACACCGTTCCAAGCCGATGTTGGTGCCATTCACATGACGGCAAGCTTTGGTCTTGCTCAATGCAATGATGAACAGCAAACAGTTGACGAGTGTTTGCGTTGCGCCGATGTGGCCTTATACGCTGCCAAAAATGGTGGGCGGAATACGGTAGTCATTTATACACCGGAGTTGAATGATTCATAAAGAGGCACAGCCATGCGTACTATCTTTTATTGCTTTACCGTGGGAGTCCTGGTCTTGTTTATGCCATTTACCGCCAGCGCCGTCAGAGATAGCATTCGGGTTGGTATTCAGCTTGAACCTCCAAGTCTCGATCCGACGACGACGGCATCTTCGTCAACTGGTGAAATCACATATGACAATATTTACGAAGGGTTGACGAAGATTGACAGAGACGGGAATGTACAACCTCTCTTGGCGCGATCTTGGGATATTTCGTCGGATGGATTAACCTACACATTTACGTTGCAAAACAATGTGCATTTTCATGATGGTAGCAAACTGACACCGGAAATCGTCGTGTTTTCATTGAAGCGTTTGGTGTATGGTCTTCCACCAAATCCTCAAAAGGATCTTTTTGAAGATATCGCTTCCATTGAACTCGTTGGCTCTAACCGTGTCAAAGTGACTTTGTCCGAAGCGAATTCTGATTTTCTTTTTAATCTTGGTCTGCCGGCTGCGGTTATTGTGCATCCTGATTCTACCTCGACCAATCCTATTCATCCTATCGGTACTGGACCGTATGCCTTTAAAGAATGGATAAAAGAAGATCGTATTGTTATGGATGCGTTTTCTGGATACTGGGGGGCATCTCCTTCTATTCGACATGCCGAATTTATTTTTACACCAAGCAGGATACAGATTGAATCTGCCCTCGCGGAAGGCCTTGTAGACGGCTATCAAGATGGCAGTGGACACAATCTTCTGGAGAAATTTGCTTCACGCCGAGACTATGTCATTACCAAAGGATACAACAACGGAGAGATTATTCTTGCTATCAATAATGGCAAATATCCTTTGAACGACATCCGCGTTCGACGAGCCTTGGCGTATGCCATCGACAAAAAAGTTCTTGAGCAGGACCCTGATCTCAAAAGCGGACAGTTGATCGGAAGCCACTTTTCGCCGCGACATCCGGCGTATATCGATCTGACAGGACGGTATCCGTATAATCCAGATAAAGCCCGAGAATTGCTTCATCAAGCAGGTGTGGAAGACGGATTTCTGTTGTCGATTGCTGTTCCGCCCACATCGTATGCACAGATTTCATCATTCCACATTGCTTCGCAGCTCGAAGCGGTTGGTCTGAAAATCAAGTTGATCAAAATGACTTGGGCCGAGTGGATGAGTCAGGTCTTTACAGCGAAAGACTACGATTTGACCATTATCTGCCATATCGAGCCCTTTGATATCCATATTTATGCCAAAGACGAGTACTATTTTAATTACGATAACGCGCGATTTAAAAAGCTTTGGCGCAAAATCAAAGCAACACAAGACCAGGAAGAAGGAAATAAATTACTTGGTGATGCTCAACGCATGATTGCCGAGGATTGTGTGAATGTCTTCCTGTATATGAAGCCACAACACGCTATTTGGCGATCAGATCTACAGGGAGCATGGGTCAATGCGCCGATGAGCGCCATTGTGCTTTCTGATATGCACTGGATTCATTAGGCAACGCCCCATTACGGAGAACATGTTCCACGGGGTGACATTATGTCCAATATTGATTGGCCAGATCGATATAAAAATTGCGCAACTCCTGCGGCAACGGCAGCTTGTCATCCAAAGACAAAATCCGGAATCCCGTTGCGAGGCGACGTCGGATTGAGGGTAAAGCCGTCAAACGTTTGATGGGAGCGTCCTTTTGGGTAAGCCGAGTTGCGTGGGCAATGATTTCACGAGCTCGAGCGACGTCGGAATGACGTTGCCGCACACGGTCGCGGCCAGCTTTGGCTATATCCATGAGCTTCGGGTTTGATAATGCTTGCTTGGCAATTGATGCCGCGAGCGCCGCATTGTCTCGAGGGTAGGTGAGAAGGTGGGTGCCAGGCGTAAAAAGTTCTGTCAGGCCGTTGTGAGCTTCCTCGGTCAGCAAAACCGCTCCACAAGCCATGGCCTGAAAAATGCGAAAGTTAAGTTCTTCGGCCGCACTTTGATTCAACACTATACGGCAACGATTGAATATCGGCACGTAATCACCCTGTTTGATCACCAGGGGGCAGTGTTTCTTGAATTGAGCAAGAAATGGTGCTCGCCGGATATTGATGGACCCTGTGACCGTTCCGACAAATCCTACGGGGATGTCGCGTGAAATTCCTTGGTCCGCGTCCCGAGTGAGATTGCAGAAGAGAGGAAACCACTTGGCCGGTCGGGCTGGAAACTCTTTGGCGAACCCATCGACATAATCGCGTTGGGCGACAAGTACCATATCAAAGGCGGAGCTGTAGGCTTGGTGCCAAGGGTTGCAATATTGATCAATGGTGTAACCGATAATGACGGCG
This sequence comes from Desulfovibrio inopinatus DSM 10711, assembly GCF_000429305.1. Taxonomy (NCBI): domain Bacteria; kingdom Pseudomonadati; phylum Thermodesulfobacteriota; class Desulfovibrionia; order Desulfovibrionales; family Desulfovibrionaceae; genus Desulfovibrio; species Desulfovibrio inopinatus. The sequence continues at coordinate 127,454 of NZ_AUBP01000012.1, read as the reverse complement.
TTGAGGGTTTCAAGGCCGAGAACTTGTGGTGGTTTACACTGATCCACCCAGACCACGAGGTCGGGCTTGAATTGTTTTGAGGTAAGAATATGCTGGAGACGTTTGAGTGACATCGGTTCATCTAAACGAACCGTGCAATGGGGCGAAGTGCCGATGGAGAGCACATCGTGCCCAAGTTGCTTGAATGCGGGGACAAAGTCGAGGCCGTCGATATTGAGAATACGCATGGGAAAGCTCACCGTCTTTTTCTTTGAGATGACACAGTCGTTGGGGAAGTGCAATTCACTTCAGGGGTTGTTTTTCCGGGCATGCCAATGCTAGGTTCGGGAATATCTTTCCAAAGGAGCCACGTATGGACACGGCATTTCGTTTTTCCCTGACTGAAGAAGAAAAAGAGTGTCTGAAAACTCTTGTCCGGTATAGCATCAGTGAAAAACTCTCGCCAACCGGCACGCCAGTGCCGCCACCAGTGAGCGATAAACTGCAGGAAAAGTTCGGTGCGTTTGTGACCTTGAAGCGTGAAGGACGTCTTCGGGGGTGTATCGGGCACCTTGTTGGTGATGAACCATTGTATGCGACGGTTTTTGAGATGGCTCGGCAGGCCGCTTTCGGAGACCCACGTTTTCCTCCATTGAGTGCGGCAGAGTTCGATGACCTGAATATCGAGATTTCCATCCTTGGGCCGATTACAGTATGCCCCGATCCGAAACAGATCGAAATTGGGCGCCATGGGCTTATCATCCGGAAAGGCCCCTATTCTGGATTACTCTTGCCACAAGTTGCGGTGGAGTGGAAATGGGACCAATTGACCTTCTTACAACAGACTTGCCGGAAAGCCGGGTTGCCTCCAGAAGCCTGGAAGGATCCCGATACGCAGCTATTCTGGTTTGAGGCAGAGGTTTTTTAAGAGGAAAAGGCAAGTATGGCTTGAACAGGAGATGGGCGTATTGCTCTTGAGGAGCAGTGCAGTGAATTGTGTTCAAGCAACATGGACACACTGCTAAAGGCCAAGGCCCCGGCAGTGTGTCCATGTATTGTACTGTGAAATTGTCTTGAGTGCGTTTTGTTCGGAGAAACGATTATTCGGTTGGCTCACTGGCCTTGTATTCTTCAGCAAGGCTAGCAACCAGTTCGGCGACAGGAATAATTTTCTCGACGCGCCATGCATTGGCGCCAGCAAAGAGGAGGCCGTCGTTGACCTTGCCTTTCTTGGCATTGATCAGGGCTTCGGAGATGCAAAATTGAATAGTGTCGAAACGGCAGCCTTTCATGCATCGATAGGCGCAGCCTTCGGGGCGATTCTTATCAGCCTGTGCGTTGTCGAGAAATATATTTTTGATGGCACGTCCCGGTAAGCCAAGGGGGCTTCGCATGACGGTGATATCGCCCAGTTTGGAGTCGACGTATCGTTGTTTGAATTCCGGTGCGGCATCGCATTCGTTGGTGGCGACAAATCGAGTTCCCATTTGGCAACCGGCTGCGCCAAGATCGAGCATGCGTCGGATGTCTGCCCCCGTATAGACTCCACCGGCTGCAATAACCGGTATGGGATCTCCTGACGGAGTTTTGAAGTCTGCAGTTGCTTCAATGACTTCAACAAGCAATTTTTCCAGGACAAAGTCGTCGTGTTCGACCTGGTCGGGCTTGAAACCGAGATGCCCACCAGCCATAGGGCCTTCAACAACGAGTGCATCCGGGAGCCGCTTGAAGCGCGACAGCCATTTCTTACAAATGATCTGGGCAGCTCGGCCAGAGGATACGATAGGTGCAAGTTTCGGCCCTGTTTCAGGATCGATATGCTCCGGTAAAGAGAGGGGAAGGCCGGCGCCAGAAAAAATGATGTCCACACCTTCTTCGGCAGAAGTGGAAACGAGCGTGTCATAGTCGGTGAGCGCGACCATGATATTGACGCCGATAATACCTCCCGGAGCATTCTCTTTGGCGAGACGGATATGACGTCGTAATGCGCGCTGATTGGCTTCCACCGGTCGGCTCGCATAGTCGGGTTCATCCCAGCCTATACCGGCTGTGGCGATGACACCGACACCACCGGCACGAGCGACTGCGGCAGCAAGTCCGGAAAGGGACACGCCGATACCCATGCCACCCTGAATGACAGGGAATCGAATGTCCAAATTCCCGATATGAAGATGTGGCAATTTCCCGAAGTCTTGAGGGGAAGCACTTGGTTTCTGTGACGTCATGAGATGAAAAAGCCTCTTGGAATAGGAAGTGATCGAATAGGACCCGCATCGCTCGTACACACCAAACGGTAATCAAGCCGTTTGTGGTAAACAAACGGAAGACAGCCAAGGGAAATGCGAGGGATGTGCGCCTGCCTGCGTCGGAGGAAAGTGAAAGTGATCCAGACGTGGTTGGAGTCTCAGTTCTCCTAACCCTAGAGTGAAGATAATAAACCGAATGTGATCACTTTCTGGTCACATGAGGGGGCGAACTCTTCACACAAGGGACATCGTAAAAATATAATGAAAACAATACAAATCAGCGTTACGAATTTGTTACAACACTATACGCTGATTGTGAGCTAGACGCAAATCTTTTCCGCAGATCGTATACCGAACTGAAGTGCATGACAAGGTGGCCGTATACGCTCTTGTGAATAATCGGAATAATGAGATGAATTCCCCATGTATCATCCGCGCGGTGACCAGTTTGGGGGGATGACGCATAGCAAGGCATGTGCCGTCCCCTCAAACTGGTGTAAGGCCGGATGAGGCTTGCATTAAGCTTTGGTAAAACCATGAACAAGGCCAACAATACGATCGAGAGCAGCTATAGGCTCGGGATTCTGAAAAATATTGCGACCGATACACACGCCGGAGGCTCCACAATCCATGGCTTCGGTAATGAGTTCACAAAAGTCATCGAAGAGTGGCCGGCTCGGACCGCCTGTCAGCACCACCGGGGAATTGGAGGTGGAGACAGCTGCCGAAAATGTTTTGCTGTCACCGGAATAGGGAACTCCGATGATATCGGCACCGAGTTCCGAACCGAGACGGATGCAATGTCCAATAAGGATGCGATCGAGTTTGTCAACAATTTGTCCACCTTCGGGTTGGATAACAGCGAGGACGGGGATACCCAACAAGTGGGCATCGTCGGTGACCTGTCCGAGATCGGTCAGCATTCGGTCTTCGAAATCATTCCCGATGTTTATGTGGAGAGAAACGAAATCCGCACCTAATCGTGCAGCTTCGTGAATGGTGCACACAAGAGTTTTGGCATAGGGAGGCAAGCCGTGCTTTGTGCTTCCGGAAAGTTGGATGCCGAGATGTGTGGACATGGGAACATCTGCAATACGACGTCGGGCTGTTCCTTTATTGAGAACGACTGCCTGGACCGAATTCGTTGATACGAGATTGAGCAGGGTCGGTACATCGTCGAGTCCTTCAACCATGCCATCAGAGATGCCGTGGTCAAGAGGCAACATGACAATACGATTACTTTCAGGATGAAAAAGGCGTCGCGTTTTTCGCTCAAGCGGAGTCATTACATCACCTTGGAGATTGAATTGAAGCTGAGTGCGGAACGTCGGAGGTCCGATCTCCTGTAACCATAAGGTAGCAGGCTCAAGCCTTGGTAAAGGAAGTATTGTAGTGACAACTACTTATCTGACCATAACAGCCTGTTTCCTTTGCGAGTAAGAAAGCCAAGCGGTAACGGGGCATCCGTGCCATTGAGGCCGTCATAATAGAGCGGAGCAAGCGGGCCCGGTGATTTGCCCACGGGGGGCTGGTGGCGGCTTTGGCCGCTTTGAAGGCCTAAGAGTGCTGCGACATCGGTTTCAACAATACTTTCCTTGTCGGGAGAAGAAGGAACAAGAGCCCTGACTCTGGGATGAGGACGGAACCGATGTTTTTTTTCAGCACCAAGATAATATCCTTGAATACGAAGTCCAGGTGCGAGGACGGCAGATTCTGCCAGAAAAAAGATTTTCTCACGAAATCGATAGAACATGCCGGGAGGGAGGCCATCCCAATAGGCTCCACTCATATCCATGGAATTATCGAAAACAACATGTGGACCCGGAAGAAAAGAAGCTGGTTTCAAGTTCTCAATGGCATGAGATTCGTCGAGATGCGTTCCTGTTGAATCAGACTTGATAAAGGCGCTCATATAAAACCCTTGGGCTTGGGAACGATCTTCGTCAACGCGGAGTACCCCGTCCAGCTCTGCACGAGTTGGATCGTGAAATGCGAACCCGGCAGGAGGAGCGAGTGGGGACAAGAGCAAAGGAAGATGTTCAAGAGCGTAGGCTGTCTGATCCTCGTTTTCCGCTGGATTGGTCGTACACGTGGAATATACGATACGTCCGCCCGGTTTTACAAGTGCGCATGCGGCTGTAAGTAAGCGGCGTTGGAGATTGATGAGAGGTTCAACCTTGTCGGGGCTCCATACGTTCATAACATGGGGATTTTTTTTGACGGTTCCCCATCCGCTACATGGCGGATCAAGAAGAATGGCATCGAAAACGGGTGCATTGAAGGGGAGGCGCGTTCCGTCGTGACCACACGAAGCCAAGTGGATCAAGCCCATACGAAACAAGTTTCTTCGCAGGTTGGACAGACGTTCCCCTTCGGGTTCATTGGCGAGGACAAATCCTGTTGGCCCCGTGAGTTGGGCAAGAAATCCGGATTTGCCGCCAGGACTCGAACACATATCGAGAACACGGCTTCCCGTGGCTGGAGCCAGCATGAGCGGCGGCAGCATGGATGAGCGGTCTTGAATGTAAATCAGCCCAAAACTCGCGGCCAGGGACGAACCCAAGGCAAACGGTTCAACCGTCAACTTGGCACAAACCGATGAGAACGGTTCTGGCGTAAAACGAAACCCTTGGGCTTCAAGAAGCGCCACAACTTGTGGAATTTGCGATTCCGGGCAGGTAAATCGAAAAGAACGTGTGTGCGTCATAAAGGTGGTTCATGCCCGGATTCTGCCGTAAGAGCAAGCGATCTGTATCGTTCGAAAGTGTACGTTTTAAATAGAGTGAAACAGGGTGTAGGGTGCATCCTCTCGTGGAGTACGTATTGCTGTGGACATACTGTGTACACATTTTGAGATGTAATATGGCGCTGTAGCTCATTGAGCATGTATTGCAGTTGTGATTTTTTTTGTATGGTAAGTCGAAAATAATTTATTTTAAAATGATAATCTGTTGTTTTCTCTCATTATTTTTTTAGTTCTAATATGTTTTTTGACAAAATTGAGAGTTTCATGTCAGGATATCTCTCATCTTTTTCACGGGAAACTCACCACTCTATGACTTCATACCTTCGTATTTTGTTGATCGACTGCTCGACGCAGTCCCAGAATTATGTTCGGCGCCAACTCGATGAAGCCGGAGATAGCGTACAAATTACCTCTGCTTCTACTCTTGCAGAGGTGAACGATTACTTTCAATCCAATACATATGATGTCGCGCTGTTTGTGTTGCGGCGTCATGGACTTGATTCCTCTGTCATTCTTGAAACTCTGCAGGCGTTTGGTCGATCAATCAATGTTATTGCGTTAGCGGATGACGGTTGTGAACACGATGCGATGGCTTTGTTTCACAGGAATGCCGTACAGGATGTTATTCTGAAAACAGACATGTCTCGCCTTATTCCTGCGCTTCACCGTGAAGGCGAAACATCTCGACTACAACGGGAATGCGTTCACCTGGAAAACGAATTCCTCCGTCAACAAACATTTTTTTCTCAGCTTTTTGAGAATTCTCCACAAGCGATTGTCATATTAGGGGCTACCGGTTTGGTCATCGATGCCAACGCCAGCTTCGAACGACTTTTTCAATATTCCAGTACAGAAATGTGTGGCAAATACCTACGCGATTTTATTGTCTCGGATACCTATCAGGAAGAATCGGGTGGGCTGTACTTCCAGGCTTTTTCTTCCGGGGCTGTCACTCGCGAAACTATGCGTCTTCGTAAGGATGGTGTGCTTGTACCGGTATCCATAGTAGGACATCCCATTGTTTCTCATGGTCAAGTTTTAGGGTCGTTTTGGACTTATACAGACATCCGAAAACGAAAAGCTGCAGAGTACAAGATGCTTGTTCAAGAGCGGAAATATCGCAGCATTTTCGAGAATGCAGGGATTGGACTGTATCAAAGCACTCCTGCTGGCCGGTTTCTTGAAGTGAATCCGGCGATGACGAAGATTTTTGGATTTACAACAACAGAAGAACTCATCGCATATCATCAAGATATCGAATCGAGTCTGTATGTTTCTGCTCAAGATCGTCGGGACTTTTTGTGTCTCATGGACGAGAATGGAGAGGTCGAGAACTTCGAATTTCGCGCATACACGAAGTCAGGCGAGGTCATTTGGTTATCCAATTACGCCAAAGTGATCCGTGAGATTGAAACCGAGGAAATCGTCTTCGATGGCGTTATTCAAGATGTGACGAGTCGAAAGTTAGCTGAATTCGAATTACGGCGGGCCGAGGCAAAGTACCGTGGCATATTTGAGAATGCGCAAGAAGGGATTTTCCAGACCTTGCCGGAGGGGGGCTATCTCAGTGCCAACCCGGCCCTTGCCCGCATGTACGGCTATGATACTCCTCAGGAGCTCATTGAAAGCTTGAAAGATATTAAAGCCTGTCTCTATGTCGATCCTCGACAGCGTGATGCATTTGTCCAGATACTGACCGAACGAGGGGAGGTGATGGACTTTGAGTCACAGATCTACCGCAAAGACGGTTCGATTATCTGGATTAGTGAAAGTGCTCGATCGGTTTACGATGAAAATGGCGTGCTCTTGCATTATGAAGGACTTGTTCAGAATATTACGCGACGTAAGAATGCCGAAGAACAATTACGGCACCAGACATTCCACGACAACCTGACCGGGTTACCCAACCGCTCTCTGTTTCTCGATAGACTTGCTTGGGTCATAAAACGTCGAATCCGTAAGGCGGATTATCTTTTTGCTGTGGTATTTCTTGATCTGGATCGCTTCAAAGTCGTCAATGATTCCTTGGGACACACCATGGGAGATGACTTATTGCGCCAGGTGGCTGAACGTCTTGAGAAGTGCTTACGCCCTTCGGATACCGTCGCTCGGTTCGGTGGAGATGAATTCGCTATCTTGCTTGACGACTTGGGGGACCTGCTCGACGCCACACACATTATTGAGCGTCTTCAAGAGACGCTGGCTCAACCCTTCGAGTTGGACGGCCGCCAAGTCTTCACGACCGCCAGCATTGGTGTCGTGCTCAGAACATGGCCGTATGAAAACCCTGAACATATCGTTCGTGACGCCGATATTGCCATGTATCGTGCGAAGTCGCAGGGAAATGGACGGTACGAAGTTTTTGATCCTAAAATGCACCAAGCGGCGAGAAGTTTGCTTCAGCTTGAGACCGATTTGCGGTCTGCCGTGGTGAATCAAGAATTTTTTATTGAATTTCAGCCTATCATCCACCTTGCGGAAGCGCGCATAACGGGATTTGAAGCGTTAGTACGGTGGCAACACCCGACCCAGGGGCGTATTCCTCCTGACCGGTTTATTCCCTTAGCTGAGGAAACTGGACTCATTATCCCTATTGGATCGTGGGTCCTTGAAACGGCCTGCGCTCAACTCCGTGTATGGCAAGATGCCTTTCCACAACATGAGAATTTGACCATGAGCGTCAATCTCTCTGCAGAACAGTTTGCGACGCCGGTTCTTGTTCGGGAAGTGTCCGATGTATTGAAGAAGACCGGGGTGGCCCCACAGACGCTTCATTTGGAAGTTACGGAAACGCGTTTGATGGAAGATGCCAAATTTGCTGCTAAAATGTTGGCTGAGTTAAAACGGCTGGGGGTTCGTATTAGCGTGGATGATTTCGGCACGGGATATTCATCGCTTGCTTACTTGCACCGCTTTCCTATTGATACATTGAAGATTGATCGAGCATTTGTCAGTCGCATGGGAGCGGACCGGGAAAACTCGGCGATCGTCAGCTCGATCGTTAGTCTGGCTCATGGATTGGGGATGGATGTCATTGCTGAAGGCGTTGAAGCCATTACTCAGGCTGAAGAGTTGGTTGGTCTTCATTGTGAATATGGTCAAGGATTTTTTTATTCTCGTCCTGTGCCGTGTGAAAAAGCGGCTCAACTTCTCGCATCATTGTTTTTCCCATCAGAGCCTATTCGGTCGCAAACAGCCTAAATTCTCCACGGGGTAACGGAATCCTGCGCGGGGTATGTTGGTCTATCACTGAGGACGTCTTTCCATCGATTTGGGATTGAAAATACAAAGAGCCGGCGACAAAATACTGCCGCCGGCTCTTTGAGATATTCGTGAACGAATCGATTTAGGAAGACGTTTTGGAGTCTTTGTGTTCCGGTGTTTCGCCAGAATCGTCTGTATCAGAGGCCTGATCGTCTTCGGCTTCCGTGGTTTTGGTCGATTCCGTGGTATTGTCGACTTCATCCGAATCGGTGGGATCGTGTTCACTGGATGTCTCAGTAACATCGGTTTCAGTCGAAGCTGTCACGTCCTCCGTCTCTGCGGCATCGTCTTCGCTGGCAGCATCCGCGGGTGTGTCATCAGAAGGCGGCTCAGGAGTTGGTTCCTCGTCATCTTCATCAGTGTCCTCAACCGGAACTTTTTTCTTTTTACCGAAGAAATAGGCCACCCAAATACCGATTTCATACAGGATCATCAGCGGAAGAGCCATCATGCACTGGCTGATGACATCGGGTGGAGTGATGATCGCACTGACCACAAAGGCAAGCAATAACGCGTATCGCTGAAATTTGCGAAGAGATTTGGCGGTAACCAGGCCAAGGCGCGCTAAAAAGAAAATGAAGACTGGCAGTTCAAAAACGACACCAAATGCAAAAAGCAGTGTGACTGTGAAGGAAAAATAATCCTTCATGGCCGGCATCGGAACAATGTTTTGGTCCCCGAAGCTCATGAAGAATTCGAAGCCAAAGGGGAAAACGACAAAGTATCCGAAAAGAGCACCGGCAACAAAGAAAAAAGCGGAAAAAAATGAGACCGGAATGATCAGGATGCGTTCTTCTCGGTACAATCCTGGAGCGATAAATCGCCAAACCTGAAAGAAAATATACGGGCTGGCAACGAAAAAGCCGCCAACAAGGGCGACTTTGACATATGTAATGAATCCTTCAGCAACAGACGTATAAATAAGCGTACTGTTTGCTGGCAGTACCTTAATCAACGGCTCCATAAGCACTTTGAACATTTGTTCGGCGAAGTTATAGCACCCCAGAAAGCCGATGCCCAAGGCTATAAAACACCGCAGCAAACGGCGACGCAGCTCTTCCAGGTGCTCCAAGAGCGGCATTTCGGGACCTGCAGCGCTCATGCGGTGGCCTCTTCTGTGTTTTCAGCCGTAGCACGGGGAGTCAAGCCCGATCCCAAGTCAAGCAGGATGGGGGATGCCACAAAAATTGACGAGTAGGTCCCAGTCACAATACCAATGATCATGGCCAGAGCAAAATCGTGAATGACCCCACCGCCGAAGAAGAACAAGCAGAGCAACACGAGCATGGTTGTTCCTGACGTCAGGATTGTACGTGACAGAGTCTGGTTGATACTTTTATTGATGACAGGGCCGAATTCGGGCGATTTGGTGCCGCGAAGATTTTCTCGGATGCGGTCAAAAACGATGATCGTATCATTGAGCGAGTATCCGAGAATGGTCAAAAGGGCTGCGACAATCGTGAGGTCGAATTCTTTTCCCAAGAGTGAGAAGATGCCGATAGTGATGATGATATCATGCATATCGGCTACAACTGCGCCGAGCGCATATTTTAGACGCAGGATAAAACAGAGAACAATCGTGAGCGCCAATGCAGCAAAAATGAGATACCCCATGGGAAGCCCGAAAAGACGAAGGATATACAACCCACCAGCGAGTCCGCCGGCCATGAGACCGGCCGCCATCCAGCGTTGCTCAAATCGTCCGGAAATATAAATCGCAATAAACAAAACGGCATAGAATATGGCTTCCATGGCTTTGGATCGTAGGTCCGCGCCCACTTTGGGACCAACCATCTCCATTCGTTGCACTTCGAACTTTGCATTATCAATATTTTTCGAGAGTGCTTCTTCCACGCGCTGTTGGAGCGCGTTTTGATCAAGGCCATCGCCCGACGCACGAACAAGGTACTCATTGTCTTCGGATTGTCCGAAACGCTGTACAACAAGCCCTTCCAAGCCTACCGGAGACAAGGCGGATTTGATGTCACCAGCGTCCATCTCTTTGTCAAACTTGAGTTGGATAGTCAGGCCGCCAGCAAAGTCGACACCATATTTGGGGCCCCCCTGGACAATAAGGGAGCCGATGCCGAGCAGTATGACGACAGCCGACAGGATATACGCGAGTTTGCGATATTTCAGGAAATCAAACGTCGTATTGGGAGAAATGATTTCAAAACCCATGGAAAGCGCTCCGAGTCGATCAGGCGGCCATATTGAATATGCTCTGGCCGCGCCGAAGGCGGTTTGGTCGTGTTGCGGTGCCGTGAAAACGCCGTATCCTGTTTCACCGGCAACGAGATGCCGATTTGGTCGAAGTGGGATTTCTTCGACATTTTCTGGCGTATTGTCAAGGCTGGTACGCGGCCCGGCCAGACAGGGAAGATATGGCTATATCCATTTTTTCTTGATGAATATCCATACACCAAACAGCGATAAGATAATTGAACAGCCTCCAAGAATCGTAAATGCGTACAGGTTGTGTTGAAGAGGGAGCTCAATGTTCATGCCGTATACGCTGGCGATAAGGATAGGAATTTGTAAAATAATGGTGACAGCCGTGAGGAATTTCATGACTACGTTGAGGTTATTTGAGATAACCGAAGCAAACGCATCCATCATGCCACTTAAAATATTACTGTAAATTTTTGTCATGTGGATCGCCTGCAGGTTTTCCGTCACCGTGTCTTCCAGCAGATCTTTCTCCACTTCGTTCAGGTCGATGATATCACCGCGTTGCAATCGAGTCATAATGATTTCATTGGCACGGACCGATGTCATGAAATATACAAGGCTTTTTTCAATATTGAGTAGCTTGATAAGGACTTCGTTCCGCATGGATTTATGCAGTTCGGTCTCAAGTTGATTCGTCTTTCGATTAATTTCTTTGAGATGTTTTAAAAAGAGCACTGCGGTGTGGTGAAAGAGTTGTATAGCGAATCGAGAACGATCGTGCAGACGGAAATTTTTTACACGAGAAAGCGCGAAATGTTCAATGATATCATTTGGCTTGAGGCAGACCGTGACAATGAATCGGTCTTTGATGATGACTCCCACAGGCAGTGTGGTGAACGGGACATCATCCATATCTTCTTCTTCGTTGCGTACAGGAGTATGAAGTACAACGAGGAGGGCTCCGTTTTCCATCTCAATACGCGCGCGTTCGTCGATATCGAGCGGATCTGCGAGAAAGTCTATGGGGATGCCGGTTTCTTCGGAGAGTTCTTGGAGTTCGCGTTCGTTTGGGCGTATAACATTGACCCAGGTGTTGTCCTCAATGCGATCCACCGTTGTCAATTTGCCATCAATAGACTTGTAAATCGTGATCATACCGGATTCCTTGCAGTCAAAAAAACGGCGACGCCGGAAGGCGTCGCAAAAAAAAACGTCGGCAGCATGTGCCGCCGTACACAATAAGAAAAAGGCACTCCTTTCAGGAGCACTGTATCGCCTATGGCGCGAGAAGGCCGGGCGGCGATTAAATACCGTCTTTGACTCGACCTGAAGCGGCCTTACCGACCTTAAAAAACCAGCTTTCCGGATTCACATTGGTCGACGATTTTCCGGACATGCGCTGGAGCAAAGGGATACGCCCAGCCAGATCCGGCCGGGGGCTTAGACCATGATAGTCAACATTCGGAGCATGAGCCGTCGTGTCTTCTGTTTCGGCAAGACAATAGCCATTTACCGCGGACAACACATTGTCCGTGGGAAAAAGGGAACCTGAAGTATTGCACAGCTCACCACCTTTTGCGCACAACGCAACAAATACGGCGGCTAGACAAAAGAGTTTGAAAAAGTATCCCATAATAATGGCGGTCCTTCGATTTTTTCAAACCGGACGGGGGTGGAGCACTTTCGTCGATGTGCTCCTCAAAACGAACGACTCACCCGTAAGCAACACTGTTATAAATCGTTGACCAATTTTCGCAACCCGCAGATTTGTTCTTATTTTCAAAAAATTCGAAATATCAGCTGGTTGTCCTAGTTCTTTTTTTTATGAAATTTTTGTGACATTTAGGAATGGGACGATTTGTCCTGGCCTTCGGGGACAGAGCCAACTAAAAGGATGAGGAGTTCAATGTCTGAACGGTCTACTGTCATTGCGAAACGAACTCCAAATTCATTATCCTCAACCCAACGGACTTCGCAGAGCATATTGTCAAATACTTTGTCGTCACGAATACTGCGACTGCGAAGGACAAGTTGGTCACCGACTGCGGGCATGGAACATGACCCTAGCGATGTGACGAGAAATCGTGCCCCATGCACCGCCAGGTCAAGTAATTGCACTTCGATACAGTTAGGAGAAAGGTCGCTGTGATGGCTTTGCGAGTTGTATGGAAACGCTTTGACATTACAGGCATATGAAAATCTTGCATTTGTCCGGCGGTCTTGTGCGTGCATGCGTCCAATATCCTTTTTTTCAACTTCGATGGTACGCGATGTCTTTCGGTGATAGAGAATCTTGCGCGAATACGCAATGATTTCTCAATGCATACGTAAGGAGAATGTAATGCAAAAACATGTTGAACCAGCATATTTGGTCGATTTGTATGAATGCACCCGCAATGTTGGAGAGAATGGGCAAATTCATGTCCAATTGCGCGCGTGGTCGTCCGAGAAATCCAACGATGTCGCCTATATTCTTTCATACGAAATCGAGTCCAAAGACAAATCGATCTGTTATCCTATGGCTCACCATCGTCTTGTACTTGATGCACTGAGCCCGGCAGCGGCAATAGACATGACACTTGAAGCTGTCAATGCGTTTAGTGCCAATCCTGCTCGTCACTTTTTGGCGTGGTTTTACGATTTCAGTACACTTGAGTGCGGATTGTAAACAATAATTGAGGAATTTCTCTCGTTCGTGGATTGACGAGCCTGATTGGCCGAGATATGGAAAACGGTCTTTTGGCTAGTGAAAATGGCTTGAATCAACATCACAACCTGGGAGGTCCGATGTCCGGACAAAGCATCGTCATCCATGGTGCACAATGGGGCGACGAAGGCAAGGGCAAAATCGTTGATTTGATGACCGAAAAGGCCGACGTCATCACCCGGTTCCAAGGCGGAAACAATGCCGGCCATACTTTGGTCGTCAACGATGAAAAGACCATTTTGCACCTGATTCCTTCGGGCATCCTGCATCCGGGCAAAGTGTGCCTTATTGGCAATGGAGTCGTACTCGACCCTGTCGTTTTTTGCCAGGAACTTGATAAACTGGAAGCGCGCGGTGTTGACGTTTCACCGCAACGCATTCGTATTAGCCGCAAAACCCAGGTCATCATGCCCTATCATCGTCGTCTTGATGCAGCTCGCGAAGCTGCCAAAGAAGGGGGCAGGATTGGGACGACAGGCCGTGGCATTGGACCATGCTACGAAGACAAAATGTCACGCATTGGCATTCGTGCCTGTGATTTTGCAGATGTCGAGTTGCTGAAGATTAAAATCGAAGCCGCGTTGGCTGAAAAAAATGTCCTGTTTACCTCGCTCTATAGTGCGCCGGCTATGACCGTTGAAACTGTATTCGAGGAAATTAAGGACGCTGCAGCCCGGCTTGTTCCCTATTTGACCGATGTCGATGAAATCCTTGATACTTCACGGAAGCAGGGAAAAACAATCCTGTTTGAAGGCGCTCAGGGAACCATGCTCGATATTGATCATGGGACATATCCGTTTGTCACGTCGTCCAATACGGTTTCAGGCAATGCCGCAGCCGGCTCCGGTTTCACCCCGCGTGGACTGACTGAAATTATCGCCGTGGTTAAAGCTTACACCACCCGTGTTGGTGCCGGACCTTTTCCTACGGAATTGGAGTGTGAGTCAGGAAACCACATGCAGAGTGTCGGCGCAGAATTCGGTGCCACCACCGGGCGCAAACGTCGTTGCGGCTGGCTCGACATTTGTGTGTTGCGTCAGGCAGTCAGACTCAATGGCCCGACAGGCATTGCGTTGACTAAGCTTGATGTGCTTGGTGGACTCAAAGAGCTGCAAATCTGCACGGCCTACGAGACGGACGGCAAGACTGTCGATTATCCGCCGCAGCAGGAAAATGGTTTAGCTCATGTCAGCCCCGTGTACGAAACCATGCCTGGTTGGGCCGAAGATATTTCCGGTGCGAAATCCTGGGATGATCTGCCTCAAGCGGCTCGGAACTATATTGAACGTATCGAAGCCCTGCTTGAAACGCCTGTGACCATCATTTCGGTCGGGCCGGGCCGCGAACAAACCATCATACGATAAAATGTCGAACGTGGCTGCTGCAGTGCAGCCGCGTTCGAATTTCCTCATGGATCATTTCGCTCTTTCATCCAGGCAACATCTCGCCAAAGCCAAAATCGAGCGCATTGCCGCGAAACCTCCTCAAGTACTCATTATTGAAGGAGGAGTCTCGGTGGAGCGGGAAAAAGCCGCACTTCGCTATACGGCCGCTTTGAATTGCCTTGCCGATGATGCTCCATGCGGGCATTGTGAAATCTGCAATCAAATTGCAGAGAAAGTGTTTATGGATCTCATCTTTCTGGATGGTCGAACAGCATCTATCAAAGTTGATGAGATTCGCGAACTCCGTCTTAAAGTCGGGGAGCCACCACGAGGATCAGGAATGCGCGTCGTTGTTATGGCTGGCGCACAAGGATTGACGGAAGAGGCTGCAAATGCGTTATTGAAATCTATGGAAGAGCCTCGGCCCGGCAATGTCTTTGTCTTGCTTGCCCCTCAGCGAGAACGACTTTTTTCGACCCTTGTTTCTCGGTCCTGGGTGCTGACATTGGCTTGGCCCGATAGGAAAGAACCGGCCTATGCGGCGCACCAAACTCCAGAAGGAGAAAATCTGGACGAATGGAAAGACGCCTTGGCCGGGTTCATTCAGAGTGCTCGCGGCTGGTTCGCTCGTACCGGAGTGAAAAAACGCGTCGACAAAACTTTGGCTCAAGCTTTTCTCTTGGCTCTCGAGCGGGACTTGGCTGACGCGCTCGTTGCAACACCAGACTCGGCATTTTCCTCTTTTTTACTCTCACGTTATGATGTTCGTGGTTTACGCCAATTCGATCTTGTGCTGAGTCATGCACAAGAGGCACTGAACGCTGGCGTGAGTCCCACGCTTGTGCTGGATTGGACGGCAACCCGCATGTTTGCCTTGGGCCGTCGCGGATTTACTGCTTAGCTACGAATTTCCTGCATTGCCGCCCTTGAGATATGCGTATTGCCGACGCCTTTCCGGGCTGGAACCTGCACTATTCAGCATTGATAACAACGGACTTCGAAAATCGCTCGTGTAAATTGTTCCCGATGCAGTGGGGTGAGCGTTCTTATGTGGGACAGGCCGTCAAGTGCTCCAGTGTGCATGAATTCTTTAAAGTTGGCATAGTGTGTTTTTCCGGCAAGCCGTTCGACCAAACCCACGAACACTCCATCAATACTGACATGGGCATGCGGACCATAATCGACCAGCACCAGCATGCCTCCCGGCGTGATGATACGAATCATCTCCGTAAGAATGCGTTGTCTTACTGGGGCGGTTTTCTCGTGTAATGCCATTGCAATAACCGCTGCATCGAAGGTGTGAGAGGAAAAGGCCATACACGTGGCATCTTGAAGGGAGAGTGTTGCGCGCGCGCCGCAAGTACGTTGTGCTTGAGACAACATGCTTGGCGAAATATCCAGCCCGGAAACCGTCATACCTGCATCAACCAACATCCGCACGAACCGCCCCGTCCCACAGCATACATCAAGCACCGACTTGGCCTTTGCCTGTGTGAGGATTTGCACAACATGACGACGCATTGGGTCGAGCCATAAGGCCGTCGCTGGATCATATATCGCAGCAAACGCTGCATAGTCATCATGCGTGAGCGATAGGGGAGGCGTTTTCGGTCTGGCAGAGCAGTGACGGAAATTCATGACGTGTTTTCGCTGGCAGCATTTACGCGTCGTGGAGTATTCGACAATGTGTCAAGCTATTCGCTGCCCGTATCGAATACAACGCGGGCAACATAACCTTTCAGGTCGGTCACGGTGGATAAGAGCCGAGTCGAGTCCGATTCCATCGCCGCTTTCTGGATTGTTGCACCCATTTCACTGACTGGAGCCAAGCCAAAGACTTTTCCTTCGCCTTTCATACGATGTCCAAGAACCCGACATGTTTCGAAGTCGTTTTGGGGCGCCGCGATCTCGATCGTCTGGGTAAACTCTTTGACTGAGTCGAGGAATTTGGGCGCTATTTCGGCAAATTCGGGATCAACCTGCACGATGATCGGGCTTTGTTCGTCGTGTGGGGCTTTTGGGAGTTCAGGCATTTGCGGCTCCGTGTCATGTGGGGAGGAGGCTTCGTTCGTATCGTGCAGAAGGTGCGGTAACGCATCGGCAATTGCACGGTAGAGTGCATCCTTCTTTATTGGCTTGGGAAGATATGAGGTGCAGCCTGCAGCCAGACACTTTTCTTTGTCCCCGGCCAAGGCATAGGCCGTCATAGCAATAATAGGAGTAGGCTGGCCTAATGTTTGAGATTCGATTTCACGAATTTTACGGATGGCGGCATACCCATCAAGGATAGGCATTTGTATATCCATAAGAAGTAAATCATAAGACCCCGCGATAAAAGCATCAACGGCTTCACGGCCGTTGGTGACCACGGTGAGCTGGCATGACGTATCTTTGAGGTAAGCTTTGATAACATATTGGTTGAATTCTGAATCTTCTGCGACAAGAAGACGCAGTGCCCCCCAGTGCGATGGTGCCAAAGTTGAAGACACAGCATCGGAGGTAGGGGAAAGCGATGCCTCCGGTTGAAGAACCGTTTCAACGGCATGGCGCAGGCGTTCTTGTTTTAAAGGCTTGGTTAAATAATGCTTGATACCTAATTCATGCGCTTTGGCGATATCGCTGGAGGTAAAGTCTGTTGATAAAAGCAGGATACATCCTTTGGGGAAGGTCCTTGATGATTTGAGCTGTTCAATCGTCGCAAAACCATCCATATCAGGCATTGTGCGATCAATGATGAGAATATCAAATGGATGACCGGTTTCCTGCCGGATATTGGAGAGCGTTATAGCGTCTTGTCCATTTGTCGCCGTGGCGACGGTTGCTCCCCACTTTGACAGGGTTTCTTCAAGGATGAGGAGATTTTCGTGAAAATCGTCAACCACAAGAACGCTTCGTCCTTCAAGTTGCGCGACGGGTTTGCTTTTTTTCAGAATTGGATCAACGTCAGCTTCGAAATCAATGACAACGGTGAAAATGCTTCCTTTGTCAGGAATGCTCGAAACAAATATCTCGCCTCCCATCAGCTCAATCAGTCGTTTGGATATATGTAATCCCAGGCCGGTTCCACCATATTTTCGGGTAATAGAAGAATCGACCTGCGTAAAGCTGTCAAAAATGGTTGAGAGCTTGTCTGTAGGAATACCGATGCCGGTATCATTGACGTCTATACGCAAGGTCGCCCGGAACCGGGCTTCTTCACTGTTGTGCGATGGGACAAGGCGTACACATTCTGCCGTCACAAGGATATGGCCTTTGTTCGTGAATTTAACGGCATTACCGACAAGGTTGACGAGAACCTGTCGAAGGCGTGCTGGGTCTCCGTATAAATGAACAGGAGTTCCGGGTTGAATATGGCAAGCGAGTTCGAGTTGTTTTTGATGGGCTCGAACAGCCAGAATCTCACACGTTTTTTCCAGCGTATTCGAGAGATTGAATGCGATATGTTCGAGTTCAAGATGCCCCGCTTCTACCTTGGAAATATCGAGAATATCGCCGATAAGTGTGATGAGGTTTTCACTGGCCGACCGGAAGATGTTGACATATTGACGCTGTTCTGAATTCAGTTCTGTTTGATCAAGCATCTCGGACATGCCGACAATGGCGTTCATCGGAGTACGAATTTCGTGACTCATACTGGCCAGAAATTCGGTTTTGGCACGGTTGGCCTCCTCTGCGCGGTCCCGAGCACGCGTAAGCTCCTCTTCCATTCGTTTGCGTCCGGTAATATCGATAAAGGACGCCAGAATCATGTCCAGCCCCGCGTCGTTGAAAATGACAGCCATGTAGTCAAGCCAGCGTACCGTTTCATTGCGTGATCGAATACGTACTTCGAAGCGACTGGCCTGGGGAGTATCCGGCGTGAGGTCGGGGGCAAGACAGATCCCGGCGTTGGCGTCGTCTTCGTGGAGAAATCGATCAATAGGCCCCTTGCAGAAACGAAGAGCGCTTTTTTCGTCATACCCAAAGAGGGCTAATCCTGAGGGGTTGATGTAAATGGGGATGCCTTTGTTCAACATGACAATACCGGCTGCTGTGGAGTCGGCCAGAGCTTTGAAACGTGCTTCGCTTTTGGCCAATGCTTGTTCGCCTTTGAAGAGGTGGTCACTGAGATCTTTATAGGCGGTGATGACGTTGTTGACCTCATCGGCGATGGGGGAGGCGAAGCGGTGTCTGCTGGGGAGGGTGTGCAAAAAACGTTTCAATGGTCGACTGACAAAGATGATATAAGCATAAAACGCACTACAGGCGGTGATGCAGCCGAGAAGGCAAAAAAAAGTCAGTCCACGCAAGATACGATTGAGAGAATTTAATTGGAAACGGTCGCCTGTGAAGGACACGATAAGGTAACCAACGAGTTGGTCCTGGCCAGATTCCGTTTGATAGGTGAGCTGTCGATTGGATTTGACGGCATTCTTTTGTGTCGGGGTGGCGTCGGATTGATGCGTTATAAGGCTCTTTTGTGCGTCAAGCACAGAAACAGTCACAACATCAGGGTCATCCACAATTGATTTGACGATGCGTTTCAGGTTTTTGATATCTTTATGCCAAAGAGGAACGGCAAGCGCAGTTTGTTGCGTCGAGAGAATTGCATCCATTTTTACGCGGAGATTACGTTCCATGGTGCTGTTGGAGAAATACCAGAGCAATACGCTGAAGACGAAAACGCTGAACAGCGTCACCGGGATGATAATAAAAAGAAATTTCGCGCGCAATGATGACGGAGGACGCAAAAAGCGTGTGGATTTCATAGGCCTACAGGGGTTGACCGATAATGGTTATGAACAATTGCTTTTGAGAGAAAACGATATACGCGTTGGTCTTTACGTGAGCATGAAGTGCGAAAAAAGTCCATGGAAGAGTGTCAGATTTCGGCTTATAAAATAGATTCTGATTGCGTATCATGCGCAACGAGGTTCTTCTTTTGAAGAACATCAACCAGAATAGAAATATTCGTTTCCGCAAAATCTGCACCGGCCTGAAAGAGCGCATGAATGGAAAAGCGTCCTGAGGCCGAGCCGGCTGTCAACGTGCCGGCGTTTTTCCCCGTCTGAATATCCATGGGGTGATCTCCTACCATGAGACCGTGTTCAACAGGAACTGCCAACCTCTCGAGAGCGTTCGTAAGGTGAGCTGGGTTCGGTTTGACGTAAGGAACATCGTCGCGAGTAAGCAGTACGTCCGTATACTCAGCCCAATCGGGAAAAACCGTGAGCACCGCGGGGCGGCAGTTGCGTGTAATGATGCCGGTCTTGATGCCAACCTGTCTGAGTTTTTTGAAAACAATGCGTGTGAATGGAAACAATCGACCACGGGTTGCGGCTTCCACTTCCATACCTTGGATAATGTTCATGGCGTCCTGTCTGAACATTTTGGCTTGAGGTTCGGGGAGAAGGCCGGCACTCCCTTCGATCCATTCCAATGCAGGACGGTCATATACACTGGGTGGGGAATCGAAATAGGCATGCCCCATTGTGAAAAGGCGTGACTTCATAATGTCGAAATCAAGGGTGAGTTCGGCAAGGGTACCGTCGAAATCAAATATAATAGCGCAAATTGGCATGGGGGAATCACGTTGTTGATGTTAACAAACATTTTGACGATTTACGGATGTATGCGAACACGGTATGGAACAGAATACATGTGGTTTGCTATGATGTGAAATTTTGCCGTTTGTCATTACGTCGAACAAGAAGACCGAACTAGGTTGAAGACCATGACACAATCATATGACGTTATTGTCATTGGAGGAGGGCCTGCTGGATCAACGGCGGCTGCAGTGCTGGCTTCCAAAGGATGCAAAACTTTACTCATCGAGAAAAAGCAATTTCCTCGCGACAAGTTGTGCGCGGGCCTTCTCACATGGAAATCCATGGAATTGCTTCGGCATGTTCATGATGAAACGGCTGAAACGCTTGCGCATTGTGGTGCGCTGACACATCATTGTTATGGATACCGGATCCGCTATCAGAATACGGTGTTATCCGAAGGACGGACACCGCAACCCTTTCATTTTGTTTCCCGTCGAGTATTTGATCTTTTGTTGTTGAATAAAGCCGTTAGCGCAGGAACAGAAGTGCGCCAAACCGAGCGAGTCAAACGTGTCGATCCCGCGACAGGAACGATCGTATTAGAAAATGGAGAAACCGTTTCGGCGACGTACATTATTGGGGCAGACGGTGCAACCAGTGTGGTTCGTCGTTCATTCCCCCTTCCTAATGATATCTGGCAACAGGATTTGGCGACAGCTCTGGAAATTTATTTTGACCGTCACGCCGCACTCAGCGTCTCTCGGCCACATGCCGACCTGATGGAATTGTTTCCCACGGTCTATGCCGGGTTTATTCGTTCCGGGTATGCGTGGGTGTTTCCTCACGGTGATCGTTTGGCTGTAGGTATTGGCGGGCTTAATCGTTCAAATAATGGTCAATTTCGCGAACGGTTCGAAGAATTTCTTCATTTCCTCGGACTTGAGCACGGATTGGGAGAAAATATACGCGGTCATGCGCTACCCTATGGCAATTTTGTGGAAAACCCTGTGTTTCGCAAGGCGCTTCTTGTCGGTGATGCAGCTGGTTTTGTTGAAACACTTTTTGGGGAAGGCATTTATTATGCCATGCGTAGTGCGGAACTGGCAGGGAACGCTGTCGCATACGCTCTGGAGACAGACACAAGTCCTGCACCAGTGTATAAAGCCGGCCTTGATATGGATATCTATCCTGAACTTGTTTATTCGAAACGGCTACGCCGGATTATTTACGGAAGTTTGCGAGCGCTTCGCATGTTGGCTCCACTGAAGTTTTTTTTGCGTGCAGGAGGACAGTGTTTGGCGGAAATGGTCCATGGCGGACGGTCATATAGATTTTTGGCCAAGCGGCCATATTATCGAAAATCGGATGCCCGCTCAGGCCGAGCGGCCCAGATGATGTGAAACGAGTGAGAGAAACTTGGCACGCCCATGGGGACGTGCCAAATTATGAGACGTCAGCTATTCTTTCCAGTAGAATACATTGAATTTAGAGTCGATATCAGCTTTAAGTTCAGCCAGTGGCGCGGGGTCCATATCGCGAATACGGATGTAGACTCGTCGTCCATTACCTCGCGTTTCATCATAGCCCGTGAGAATGGATAAAATACGGCCGCCTTTGGCAATGATGCTGCGTAAAACTTCCGGGAGGTTCCCGGGCTCGTCGGACAGATCTATGGCGAGCTGAATACCGCCGTATTTGACGCCGGTAATGCTGATGACGACTTCGTTGACGTCGGATTCGGTGAGGATACCGACAAGGAAGTTGTCTTTATCGATAACAGGCAGCCCGCCAATTTTTTTATCGAACATAATCACGGCTGCTTCTTCAACGGTATCGTCGGGAGCCACCGTGAGAGGATTCTTCGTCATGATGTCACCAACTTTTATCTCCGACAAGAGATAGTAGAGTTCGTGGACATCAAGGGTCGTCGCTTTGGAGGGGGAAGCCTCCTTGATATCGGAGTCGGTGACGATACCGACAACACGATTTTTGTCATTCACGACCGGCAGGCGACGTAATCCATTTTCCTTCATTGTTTTTGAGGCACGCATCATTGAAGTTTCGGGAGTGACGCTTGTGACGTCTGTGCTCATCCAATGTTTGACCAGCATGCTTTCCTCCTTGGGCGTATCAGACGTGATTGAATTTACGAGAATGGTAGCGAGAGAGTTCGTCTAAAACAGAATACGGTACGCGCAATCGGCCGGTTCCCGTACCGAGTCGAATTTTGGGTTTAACACCTCCGTGAAAATCCGAGCCGCCGCTGACAGGCATGTTCAAGCGCTTGGCGATTCCGAGAAATGCTTTTGTTGTGGTCGGGGTGTGTTCTGTATAATACGCTTCGATGCCATCCATGCCCATCTCATGCAGTTTGACGATGAGCGCTTCGATTTTATCCATATCCGTGCGCATGAGTCCGGGATGGGCTAAAATACTGAGGGCGTTTTCTTCGGCCAGAAGTTCTATGGCTTTGTCGGCAGAGAGAACATCTTTGGGTGCGTATGCTCGCCCTCGGGCACCGAGATAGATGTCGAAGGCTTCTGCCACGTCATGGACCACGCCTTTATCTACAAGAACTTGAGCGAAGTGTGGACGACCGACAGCTCCTTTGGCCAGAGCCGTCACCTCTTCGTATCGGATATCAATGCCCATATCGCGCAATTTTTGCACAATGACATGGTTGCGGTCATGTCGTTTTTGGCGGAGTTCATGAAGTTCTGTGGCTAGCCGACCGGGAGATGCCGGGAGAAACAGGCCAAGAAGATGAAATTTAACATCACCGAGATGGACGGAAAGCTCACAGCCCGCGATAACTTTGATCCCATAACGCGCACCCGCATCAAGGGCCTCGGGAATACCGGAGATCGTGTCGTGATCCGTCAGGGCGATGGCTGAAAGTTTGGCGTCTTTAGCCATGTGAACAAGGTCAGTTGGCGATAGGGTGCCGTCTGAAGCAGTGGAGTGGGTATGCAGGTCTATGATGGCCATATAGTATCTCTTTTTTCTACGTGCTATGGAATTGTATGACACAAGTCAATGACTGGCTTTTGGTTGAAGGACAACGCCAAGCAAGCTATAGACATGAAAAAAACGATAAGGACAATTCTTATGCTCGATCCTAAACTTCTCGAAATTTTGGCTTGCCCCAAATGTAAGGGCGATCTGACTCCCGTGACCAGTGAAACGGGTCTGTTTTGCGAAGACTGTAACGTTGTCTACCCTATACGTGAGGATATTCCCATTATGCTCGTGGATGAAGCTGTGGCGAAACCCAATTGGGATCGCGGAGAACGCTCGTCCAAATCGACCTCGGGATCCTCGTCCTGAGCATGGTCTGTTTCTAGGTGCGATGATTGACATTGTTCTACCCAAGATTATTATGAAAAGCGTATTTTCTCAAACATCGCGTCTGACAAACTGGGTTTGAGGGAGAGCTGCCATAACAGGCTGTGGGGAAATATCTGTTTGCATGGCTGTACAGAGTTCAAAATATCTGTATGTTCATTTTTGAATGCCGCGCGTCTCACCGTGAGGCGTACAAGAACAGCCTGTGATGTATGCTTTTTCAATGGTCTGATAAGGAAAAAATTCATGGGTAAACTGAATTGGACTCCCTGGATGGGGATTGAGGACGTGAAAGACGAAATGGATCGTGTCATGTCTGAAGCCCTGTCTTCATTCCGTCAAGATGTCGTGTCCCGAAAGCGTAGTTATATCTGGACTCCATGTGCCGATATCATTGAAACTCGTGATGGATATCTGGTTCGGGTGGAGCTTGCCAGCGTTGATAGGAACGACGTTATCGTCGAGGTGAGCGGCAAAGAGTTGCGCATCTATGGAGAGCGAAGATTTGAAAAAGATGCCAGTGGCGGCGTCTATCAAATGCTTGAACGGTCGTACGGACCTTTTGCCAGAAAATTTACGCTTCCCGAAGGCATTGAAGCAGACAGTATTTCGGCTGTCATGGCTGCAGGTTTGCTTGAAGTCTCAATCCCCAAAAAACGGTCGCAATCATTGCGCCGGCGCATCATTATCGCCACCTAACTCGGTGGCGTTGGGAAATTTGCTGTCATACGTCGGATGAACCGACAACATATCCTGCCCGCAGATCGCGAGCAGCAGCTTTTCTATTTTCAAAAGGAGAATTTCTATGACCAGTCAAATCAAGACAGCCTTGCTTCTTGGGCTCATGACTGCACTGATCATTTTTCTCGGCGGTGCACTTGGTGGCCGTGCTGGCCTTGTCATCGCGTTTGGTCTGGCTCTCGTTATGAATATTGGGAGCTATTGGTATTCCGACAAGATTGTCCTGTCCATGTACCGAGCCAGAGAACTCGATGCAGCCGATGCTCCGGGGCTCCATCGTATGGTTGAGGAGTTGGCACACAATGCGGGTTTACCGAAGCCTCGTATTTATCTTGTGCCCGGCGATGCTCCCAATGCGTTTGCAACGGGGCGTGATCCTCACCATGCCGCTGTTGCTGTTACCGAAGGTATTTTACATCTTGTTTCTCCTGAAGAGCTTCGCGGAGTTCTGTCTCATGAGATGGGGCATATCAAGAATAGGGACATTCTCATTCAAACCATTGCCGCCACCATGGGAGGAGCAATCATGATGATTGCCAATATGCTCCAATGGGGTGCTATTTTCGGCATGGGATCCTCCAACGACGACGAGGGCGGCATAGGCGGTTTCGGAGCCATACTGTTGGCGATTCTTGCCCCGATTGCAGCGAGCCTGATTCAAATGGCGATTTCACGATCCCGTGAATATCTGGCTGATGCAACCGGTGCCGAGCTCTCGCACACGCCGTTGGCCCTGGCTTCGGCTCTTGGTAAACTGGATAGCTATGCCCGAGGGCATCGTGTACAGGCCAATCCGGCTACAGCACACATGTTCATCGTGAATCCGTTTTCCGGTCATTCCATGGGAAATTTGTTCAGCACGCACCCCCCGACGGAAGATCGTATTCGCCGGTTGCAGCAAATGGCCGGGAGATAGCTGTTGTGTCTCGAAACTGGAGAAAATTGCAATACATAACGCTTAGTGTCTGCATGCTGGTCTGTATCGCCATGCAGGCGCTGGCGGCTGTTCCGGCGGATGAGGTTCGCATCACCCCGGTTGTTCGCGCGGTCATGGCGGCGTCTCCGGCTGTCGTCAACATCACGACAACTGTAGAGACACGCACTCCAACGTCGCCGTTTCACGGGATGTTCCCGCAGGAATTCTTTGGAGACGCCTTTGACCAGATGCGATCGCAAAAGCGGCAAAGTCTGGGGTCGGGGGTGATTATCGATGGTCAGAAAGGCTTGGTTTTAACGAATGCGCACGTTATTTCCGAAGGTGGGTATATCACGGCCAAACTTCTTGATGGCCGAGAATTTACCGCAGAACTTGTGGCTTCGGAACCTGATTTCGATCTCGCCGTACTCCACTTGGAAAATGCCAAGGGGTTACCCCAGCTGGAAATGGGAGACTCTGCTGGTTTGCTCATGGGAGAAACCGTTATCGCCATTGGGAATCCTTACGGATATTCCAATACCGTAACGACCGGTGTTGTTTCAGCCGTAAAGCGTTCTCTAGAGACCAAGGGAGGTATGTATACCGACCTTATTCAAACCGATGCGGCGATTAATCCCGGCAATAGCGGGGGACCGCTTCTTGATATTCATGGTCGATTAGTCGGCATTAACACAGCAATTCAAGCTGGAGCCGAAGGAATCGGTTTTGCCATTCCTATTGATAAAGCGAAACGTGTTGTTGCCGAACTGGTTGGAACAGGCAAAGTCAGCCCCGTCTGGCTCGGTCTGGCCGGTCAAAGTTTAGATGGCGCTATGGCGTCGTATTTTGGGCTTGCCTCAATGAATGGCTTACTCGTGACCGAAGTCTACAAAGGGACTGAAGCTGAACGTGCGGGCCTTGTGCCGGGAGATGTCATCTTATCGGTTGCGGGGGTGCCTCTTGTCGACAAGGAGCATTTCGTTAGCGTGCTGCGGAACGCGACGGCTGGCGAAACATTAACCTTGCGCGTGCATCGGAAAGGAAAGCCCTTTGATATGACAGCCCGGGCAACGCCGTTTACAACAGACGATGCCATGAGAATCATTTCGATTCGTTGGGGACTCAAAGCTCTTCCTGCGAAAAAGGGATCGGGTATCTTGGTCTCGGTTGTAGAGCCAGGATCAGCGGCTGGAAAAATTGGGTTGCGTTCCGGCGATCGCATTTTGAAAATCGGCTCAACAACATTGTCTGATATGGATGATTTCATCAAGGCGGCTTTATTGTATCGGATGCAAAATTCTTTGATATTCATTGTGTCACGTGATGGACGATTATATAGGGTACGTTTCCAGGTTTAGGCTGGTTCTTGACATAGAAACATAATAAAAAGCGATCCTGCCGAAACGGAAGGATCGCTTTTTAAATTTTTGATATTCTCTACGATGGTCAACGGACGGCTCGTCGCAACCGGAGCGCTGTGGAGGGGGGCAATTGAGGAACTCGCTTCGGAGGCGTATCAACATTGATACCGGACAAGAATCGCCAGACCGAATCCAGTGGAATATGGGTACGTAAATACTCTTCACACCGTGCATGACTATAATGGTGGACAATACTTGTATTGATGATGCCGAGCTTGAGATTGTTTTCCCATAGCGCTTTGTTAAAAGCTATATTTTCCGTGGATGCCGTATTGGGATAGCGGCGCACAGGGAGAGGAAGGACTTTCTGAATGAGACGTTGGTCGTAGATAATACAATTGACATTGAGAAAGTTGAGATAGTCATAAGGTTGAGGACCTTGTTCGAGGAATGACTCCACGAGGTTGTCGGTAAGCACTTTGTCCCAAATCCAACGATGATATACCCAGTTGTCTTCAACTGGTGGGCCTGCAAACATGGACCGTTCAGACGGGTACGCCGCATTGAGAAATGGGATGAGGCTATGACGTCCTGTCGCACTGACTGGAGTTAACGGTGAAAGTACCGGAACATCTGTTCTATGCCGGTGCAATTGGTAGGCATGCAGGAGATGTTCAAGCCAATTGGGCGTGACAAAGAGATCTTCTTCAATCTTGATAATGACGTCGTGCCCATGGCGGGCAAGAAGCGTATTTTGAGCAATATTGACCGCTGGGATAAGTCCGCGTGGTCGGCAATCAAGAACAGAAACGTTTGAATGGCGATTGCGAAACCGTTCGATGACCGCTGCATGCTCTTCGGTGACGCTGTTTGCCAACACGTATATTCTTTTGAGTCGACTAAGATCGGTAAATCGCTCAAGGCACTTGACGCACAGCATGAAACAGTCGAGCCGGTGCGACGTGAGAAGCATCAAGACCGGCTTGATACTGTTTGTGGGTGGTTTGAGAACACTGATCTTGGCCATAATAGAAACCTTAATTTGATATGGACTACGGTGGCATACTGAGTTCACCAATTAACTTGTCGGCCATGGAACAAAAAAACTTTAGGTTTGGTTTTTAATTTTTTTCTTCAGCTTCAACAATTTGAAATCGATGGAGAAAGTTCAAGCTGGCTGTGTGTGACGCTTGACACTGAGAAAAAGATGTGGCTAAGGCAACAAAGGCTTTTGACGAACCAATCAGCTTGGGATGTTAAAAGGATAAAGCGATCCCAAAATACCTAAGAAGGTTCACGGGATACATTCGTTGCCGGCGGTGTCGGGCCGCAAGTCAAAATGATGTATTCAGCGCATCCGACCCGTTCCCCACGCCGGAGATTCGGTATGCCACTTACTAAACCACTGGAGGAAAAAAATGGGTTACAAAATCACCATCGACACGGACAAGTGCACTGGCGACGGCGAATGCGTAGATGTCTGCCCCGTCGAAGTTTACGAACTGCAGGACGGCAAAGCCGTTGCTGTTAACGAAGAAGAATGCCTGGGCTGCGAATCCTGCATCGAAGTTTGTGAGCAGGATGCTCTGACCATCGAAGAAGACTAAGCTCTTTTTCTGTTATTGTTCGCATTGTTGACGGGAGCGGTCGCGCACCTTGACCGCTCCCGTTTATATTCTTTTCGTCGTATCAACGCGGCGTCCAAACATCGCTTACGTTGACGGCTCTTGCCGAAAACAGCGACCGACCGGTATCCGGAGCAAACGGATGGCATTGGATTTTTCCAAATATTTCGAAGCGTATGAAAAGCTGTGTTCCGAAGTCGATGCGGTTTTTGGCCGTGTCAAAGAGCAGTGTGGCGATGGTGTCACCTGTACGGTCAAATGCAGTGATTGTTGTCATGCAGTTTTTGATATTACGCTGGTGGAAGCAGTTTACCTCAATTATCATCTTCGCTCCAGCATCGGATCTGGAGAAGCGCTCTCCCAGCTGGAAGAACTCGCCAACAGGGCCGACCGTGAGCTGTTTCGGCTCAAACGCCAAGCTTATAAAGCACAGCAGCGCGGTATGGATGATATGGAGATTTTGGAAACTATGGGCAAAGAACGCATTCGATGCCCACTGTTGAATGACTCCGATATGTGTATTGCCTATGCGCACCGACCCATCACGTGTCGCTTGTACGGCATTCCCATGGAAATCGGGGGACAGTCCAGAACGTGCGGAAAGTCTGGATTCCAGCCTGGAGGAAATTATCCAACCGTCAAAATGGATAAAGTCCAGGAGCGTCTTTTAGCTTTGTCACAGGCGTTGATCGACGACCTGCCGACGCGGTTTAGTCATTTGTCTCGTTCTCTTGCTCCGGTCTCGCAGGCTATCCTATCGCGTTATGATGAAGAGTTTTTCGGTTTAGAGGACGGTGATGACGATGGTCAGGGGCCTGATTCGCCCGCTTCGACGAAGGAGTAGGACGGTATGAGTGACGACCCCATTGATGAATTCGAAGCGCAAAAAAAGGCGATTTATGAGAAGATTTCGCCTCGTCGACGAAAATTCATCGATAAAATCGGCTACGACCAATGGAATCCTTTTCAGAAGCCGTTCGATCCCATTGATATTCGGCAAGACCCGACCAAGCGGACAACGCAGCAGCTCATGAACGAATTTTTGGGCTCACGCAAAGGACACGTTTCTCAGGGAGAATACCTGAAGGGAGCGTGGGAAGCTTGTGTCGGACTGACAAATCATCGGGAACGCCAAATCGGCATGCGCGATTTTGTTCTGTGGTACACGGAACTCCTCGAGAAAGAAGGCCATAGCGCAAGCATGGCAGAAAACAAGGCGGACTAATCACAATGACCGATAACAAGTCTACAGACGAATACATTGTCGAGCTTGAAAAGAAGCTGGAAAAAAATGACCAGTGCGGCAATACGCATTACAATTTGGGTGTGGCCTACTTGTCGAAACGGCGCATCGAAGATGCTGAGCGCGAGTTCATGAAAGCGACGGAGTGCTCTCCGACGTTGGCCGAAGGCTTTGTACAACTTGGTGGCATCGCTTTGCATCGTGGTGACCTTGATGATTGCCTGCGGTATAATCTTATGGCGACGAAAGCTCGTCCTCGATTTGCGGTTCCGCATGGAAACATCGGGTTTGTCTTCCTCCAGAAAGGAGATGTGGATAAAGCCATTGATTCCCTGAGACGAGCTATCCGCTTTGATTCTCAGTTTGTTCAGGCTATTTCCACCCTGGGAAGCGCCTATTTTATGAGTGGTGATATTGAAGGCGGGATTGAAGAGAGTTTGAAAGCTATCCGACTTCAGCCCAAATTCGGTCCTGCACATAACAATCTGTGCTTGGCTTATATTGAAAAAGGTGAATTCGCGAAAGCCATCGAGCATTGCGACCAGGCCTTGGCGTCGGGCTATTCTGTCCCGCAGGAAGTGCTTGACGAATTAGCACCGCACCGCGCTGACGGATAATTTCAGTATCCAGTGGAGAGGGTCGGGGAAACACGGCCCATAAAAAGCCTGGGGCGCTGTCACGTCAAATACGTGACAGCGCCCCAGGCTTTTTCGTGGTTGAAACACGTCGAGCCGGCGCAGATGAAGTGTCTTTATAGCAAGGAATACAACTGGACGTGCCGACAATCGTCCTTGGCTATTCGTCGTCGAACAAGCCGATCAGTTGCGCGACACGAGCAGGATCAAGTCCACTGTGGACTTCTGAGATATCTCCGCCTGACTGGGTAACAAATGCCAGGGCATCGGCTGCTTCTTGTTGTGTCGTAATGCTAGAAAGGCGAACTTCATCATGGGGCTTCGAGGAAGAGTTGACGGCGTCGGCCGAGTCCTGACGGCGGGTCAAGCTATCAATACCCAGACCGCCTTGTTGAAAAAGACCGGAGGTCAAACCGGTGATACTGGTGGTCATTTTTGCCTCTCCTTTGGGTTTACTTGTTAATCATGCAAAATACAGGCCGTTCGTGGATCTCGTTGGAGAAGCGAGAACATTGAAAAAATTGCAAGATATCTGGTCAAAAAGACGACAATGGATTATCTTTATTCTTCAAGAAAATTCCAAGGCCCAAGGAGAAACTATGAGCAAACGTTTGTCTTTCACGAAGTATGAAAGCCCGGTCGCGTCGCAGTTTCGTCGCATGATGACGGAGGCCGAATCCACGGAAGATGTGAAGAAGTTTTTCGGACAGATTATGGATGACTTGCTCGACAATGTATTCCAGGAGGCCGGCAGAGGGCGATATGAAATTATCGCATTTGCTGAAGACAAACCATTTTATGAGGTGTCTGACGCGCTGAAGGCGAAACCCGAATTTACGGAAATCTGGGAAACCTCAGATCTTCCCGATATTGTGGGCAGGCTGGCCGAGAAAGCGCGCAATCAATATATGCATAGGCAAAAAAATCCGGAAAAAACTGAAGCCAAAATCTATCATAACAACGACATCGGAACCTAAGCATGGATGGAGCCCGGCTTTCGCATACGATACGTCACCCTGTTGGGCTGTCTCGTCATGTGGACGTCGGGCTTGATCATCCTGTCATGTGGCATGACAGGGATTTTCGATATTTTTTGTGGAGCCCGTGAAGGGGGCAAGAAAAAGATTGGTGTGTGCTCTGCTTTGACGTGGCAAAATGGCCAAAACTGAAAAAAGGGTCCAGTTT
This sequence comes from Desulfovibrio inopinatus DSM 10711, assembly GCF_000429305.1. Lineage (NCBI taxonomy): Bacteria > Pseudomonadati > Thermodesulfobacteriota > Desulfovibrionia > Desulfovibrionales > Desulfovibrionaceae > Desulfovibrio > Desulfovibrio inopinatus. The sequence goes on along the minus strand of NZ_AUBP01000012.1, from coordinate 96,376 downwards.
TTCAACTGGACCCTTGATTCTTCTGGCTCCCCGGGACGGACTCGAACCGCCAACCTAGTGGTTAACAGCCACCCGCTCTGCCGATTGAGCTACCAGGGATTGTGTGGCTTGCGCCGTCAGCGCGAAAAAAGCTATTAGGGGTAAGGTGGGGGTTCTGTCAACAAAAAAAATAAAAAAAGTTAAAAAAAGTTTTTTTTCGCGAAAATTGATGGGCAAACAGGCTTGCCTTGTTCGCTTGGGAGGAGCAGAAGAGGGGGGTCAAACCAATGGAAAGTGTCTTGGTCTTGTAAAATTCAGACAAGACTCGTTGACAGATTGCGGGCTTTCTTGACGCGGTCTTTAAATTCTCGTAGGCACTTTCGACTTTACAAGAATATGTATGAAGCGGAGCAGAGCGCGTTGACCCAAGATAGCCCAAAGAAAAAAAAGCAATACAAACTGCCGGTCAAGTCCGAGCATGTGGAGCGGTTTTATCCGCTGTTGGAAAGTCTGGACCGTAACGGTGAATTGAACGAAGTCTTCAAAAACCGTGTGGCCAAAGCATGCCAACTCCTCGATACCGGTGTGGATTTGTATCCCAATACGTTCCAAAAGGACACGGACGTCAAGACGATTCTTGATGAGTATGGTGATGCTGACGAAGAACAACTTGCTGCGCAAGATGTTTCCTTCAGACTTGCCGGCCGAATCATGTCTCAGCGGTCCTTTGGAAAGGTCCTGTTCTTTCACGTACGTGACCGATCCGGTCAAATGCAATGTTTTGCCTCCAAGGAAGACCTTGGAGCGGACATCTACAATTCGTTCAAAAAGCTTGATATCGGCGATATTGTTGGTGTTGCCGGAACATTGTTTCGTACAAAAACCGGTGAGCTGACACTGCGGTGTTGCGAAGTCATGTTGCTCACCAAGTCCATGCGACCCCTGCCGGAAAAATATCATGGGCTCAAAGATGTCGAAACCCGGTATCGTCAGCGATATGTCGATCTGATTGTGACGCCGAGAACATCGGAGATCTTTGCCAAGCGGACGAAGATTATCAGTGAAATGCGCCGGTTTTTTAATGATCGCGGATTCATGGAAGTGGAGACGCCGCTTATGCAGGCCATTCCTGGTGGTGCAACGGCGAAACCATTCGAGACGCACCACAATGCGTTGGACATGAAACTCTATATGCGCATTGCCCCTGAGCTTTACCTGAAGCGTTTGCTCGTTGGCGGGTTTGAGCGTGTCTATGAGATCGGGCGCAATTTTCGCAATGAAGGCATTTCGACGCAACATAACCCGGAATTCACCATGTGTGAATTTTACTGGGCCTATGCGACCATGGATAATCTCATGGACCTGACGGAAGAGTTGTTTTCCGGACTGGCTCAAGCCGTGTGTGGAGATACAACTATCGAGTACCAGGGACAGGCCATCAATTTGGCTAAAGGTGCCTGGACACGACTGACGTTCCATGAATCCCTGGAAAAAGTCGGCGGCCTTACTCCCGAACTCTACAATGATTTCGAGGCGGCTAGCGATTACGTGAAAAAGCATGGTGAGAAGGTCCTCAAAGGGGACCGACTCGGTAAAGTGCAGGCCAAGCTGTTCGACCTGTTCGTTGAACCGAAACTCATTCAACCACATTTTATTTACAGTTATCCGACGGACATTTCGCCGCTTTCCCGACGCAATGACCAGAATCCGGATGTCACGGATCGGTTCGAACTGTTTATTTGTGGTCGCGAAATGGCGAACGCTTTTTCCGAGCTTAATGATCCCGTGGACCAACGGCTTCGTTTCGAAGAACAAGTGAAGGAAAAAGAAGCCGGTGACGACGAAGCGCATCGCATGGACGAAGACTATGTCCGCGCGTTGGAATACGGCATGCCACCAGCTGCCGGGCAAGGTATCGGGATTGACCGACTTGTCATGCTGCTGACTGACTCGCCATCGATTCGCGAAGTCATCCTGTTCCCCTTACTTAGGCTTGAGGCGGGCCCCTCTTCAGCATGAGATTCGAGTTTTTTGTCGCGCTACGCTACCTATTCGCCAAACGGAAGGAAGCGTTCATTTCGGTCATCTCCATGTTCTCCATTTTGGGAGTCGGTCTGGGGGTGGCCGCGCTCATTATCGTTTTGGCAGTAATGAGCGGGTTTACCACGGATTTGCGAGACAAAATGCTCGGGTATAGCTCACACGTCATGGTTTTCGATGCTGGTATTACGATGCACGATTACCATGAAAAAGCAGCGATTGCCGCCAAAGTCCCCGGTGTTACCGGGGTTATGCCATTTGTCTATTCCGAAGCGATGCTCCGGGGAAATGGCGGGTATAAAGGCGTGGTTTTGCGGGGGATTGATCCTCAAAAAGCCAAAAAGGTCTTGAATCTCGAACGCGACATGGTTGCGGGGCAGCTCTCCGACCTGGTGCGTCCGGAAGGATTACCCGGTATTATTTTAGGCAAAGAGTTGGCCGACCGTATGGGAGTTATTGTTGGCGATACGGTCAGCCTCATGTCACCGACAGGGAGAATGAGCGCTGCCGGATTTACACCATCGGTAAAGATTTTCAAAGTTGTCGGTATGTTTCGGTCCGGCATGTTCGAATACGATTCATCTCTGGCCTATGTCGATATCCCCGCGGCTCAAAACCTCTGGGGCTTCCAGCAGGATCTGGTGACAGGACTGGATATTCGCGTAAACGATGTGTATGCTGCCGACGACATCGCCCAGGCCGTGCTGGGAGCGCTTGGCGGATACCCTCATCGGGTTCGCAACTGGATGGAAATGAACGCCAACTTATTCGCTGCGCTGAAACTCGAAAAAACGGCCATGTTCGTCATTTTGCTACTCATTGTTCTCGTGGCCTCCTTCAGCATTGTCACGGCGCTTGTCATGCTCGTTATGGAAAAGACGAAAGACATCGCCATTCTTATGTCCATGGGGTGTACCCGGTCGAGTATCCGCCGCATTTTTATGGTGCAGGGGGCTATCATCGGTATCACTGGAACGCTTCTTGGCTTCCTTGTCGGAGTCCCGGTCAGCTTGTTGTTGAAGAAATATCAATTCATCAAGCTGCCGCCCGACGTTTATCCCATGGATCATCTGCCCATTCGGCTTGAAGCGTCTGATTTGGCTCTTGTCGGCATTGTGGCTCTTGTTATCTGCTTTGTCGCCACTATATATCCGGCCCGTCAGGCCGCAAGCCTCAAACCGGCGGATGCGTTACGGCATGAATAATCCCTTTGTGTACGAATTGTCGGCCGTAACAAAACAATTTATCGGTCCCAATGAAACCATTGATGTGTTGAAAAACGTCAATCTGAACATCCATGCCGGATCCTCCCTTGCGATTTTGGGGGCTTCGGGATCGGGGAAATCAACTTTGCTCCACCTTTTGGGTGGGCTGGATGTTCCGACATCCGGAAGTGTGCTTTTTGGGGGGCGGGATCTGGCTCGGTTGGGACCACGGAAAATTGCAGCTGTTCGGAATCGGGAAATCGGGTTTGTTTTTCAATTTCATCATTTGTTGCCTGAATTTACCGCGCGGGAAAATGTTGCCATGCCTGCGCTCATTGCCGGGGAACATCGTGAGGTTGCTTTGGAATCGGCAACCACAGCCCTCGGCTTGGTTGGGCTTGGACATCGGCTCGATCACAAGGTAACAACGCTTTCCGGTGGCGAGCGACAACGTGCTGCCATTGCCAGAGCCGTTTTGCTGCACCCGCGGGTTCTTCTTGCCGATGAACCTACAGGGAATCTTGATGAAAAAACGGGTGAGGCTGCAGGCGAGCTGCTTGCCGGTCTGAATGAAGACTTGGGCACGACACTTGTGGTGGTCACTCATAATCTGCAACTGGCCCATCGGATGGGAAAACAGTTGGAACTACACGGCGGAGAACTCTATGGGCAGGCCTAACGTCCTTTCTGTTTTGGTATGTTTTTTTCTGGCGATGATTGTCGCCTTGCATTCCAACCCTGTGAGCGCGCAGGATGAAGCACCGACAAAGGTGGTCATCCTGCCTTTTGCCGTGAATGCTCCCGGTAAAACATCTGCTATCGCAAAGAGTCTGCCGGCCCTTTTGGCCGATCAATTGCGGAGCAATGGAGTGAGTGTGGTTGTGGCCGCAAACGCTCCAAACGGGACAAGCAAAGCATTGAGCCAAAACCAAGCGAGTAAGGCAGCTCGAAGCGCCGGTGCTGGAATGGCTGTATATGGCAGCTTCAACCAGGTGGGGGAGTCCATCAGCCTTGATGCCGAGGTATTGAAGCTTTCTTCCGGCAAAGCCGTTCCGATCGTTGTCACAAAAAAAGGATTGATCAATCTTCAACCGGCTGTAGCCGAGGCCGCCGACACCATTGCTGCAATGGCTTTACCCGGTGGGCGCATTGTCGAGATTGACGTTGAAGGCAACGATATTTTGGACAAAGACGTCGTGCTCCTCAAGATCAAAAGTCAGGTAGGAGATCGATACGATCCCCGCCAAGTGAATGATGATCTCAAGCGACTATACAAACTTGGATATTTTGATGACGTCCAGGTTCGCACCGAAGATATTGCCGGCGGAACCAAACTTATCTTTGTGGTGAGCGAAAAGCCGCGCATTCAGGCCATTAGTGTGATTGGCGCCGGAGATATCGATAAAGACGATATTCTGGAGGTCATGAACACGAAAACGGGCTCGGTACTTAACCTCGACGTGCTGGCCGACGATCTGAATAAGATTCGCGACCTCTACCGTAAAGAAGGCTACTACAAAGTTGACGTCACGTACGAGCTGGAAGCAGCCGACGCACGCCGGGCGCGTCTCAACATCGTGGTTCGCGATGCCAAGAAGCTCTATATTACGAACATCACCATCGAAGGTGCCAAGCAGATTGACCCCGATGATCTGAAAAGCGAGCTTTCGTTATCCGAACGTGATTTCCTCTCGTGGATTTTGGGCACGGGGGTGCTTAAAGAAGAATTACTCGAACGGGACGCCGCGGCGATTGAAGCCTATTACGCAAACCGCGGTTTTGTTGATGCCCGCGTTGGCCAACCGCGAGTGGATATTGCCGACGATGGCATTCATATTACGTTCCCTGTTCAAGAAGGAGAACGGTATCGCGTTGGTTCGGTGGCGTTTCGCGGTGATTTGCTCGAAGAAGACAAGGCCTTCATGGAGTACATTCATTTCGATGAACTCTCCGACGATGGATCCTTTTTCGATCGTTCCGTTTTGCGGGACGACATCAATATGTTGACCGAACTGTACGCTGATTACGGCTATGCTTTTGCCGACATCGATGTGGAGTTGGAGAAAAACGAAGCCGAGAAAAAGATTAACATCACCTATGTCATTGACAAGGGACGTAAGGTCTATATTCGGCGCGTGCTTATTGAGGGCAATGAAAAGACGCGTGACAACGTCATTCGACGTGAGCTTAAGCTCGCCGACGGTCAGATGTTTAGCGGCTCCAAGCTGCGTCGTTCCAATGAGCGTCTCGAAAAACTCGACTTCTTTGAAAAGATTGATATTGAACCGGTTCCGACGGATAATCCAGCCGAAGTGGATATGCTCGTCAAGGTGAAGGATAAAAATACCGGATCGATTGCGGTCGGTGCCGGTTACTCCACCTCGGACAGTGTCTTTGTCGGTGGTACCATCACCGAGCGCAACTTGTTTGGAAAAGGCTATTCCGCACGTTTCGGCGGAATGTTCAGCGGCCGGACACAACGCTTCCAGTTCAATTTTACCAACCCGCGTCTGTATGATTCGGACTTGACGGTAGGACTTGATCTCTACAACCACTATCGGAAGTTCGATGACTACAAGAAGGACACCGTTGGTGGTGCCTTGCGCTTCGCGTACCCCGTGGGTGAATACACCATGCTCGACTTGGTGTATCGACTCGATTGGTACAATATCTACGACACCAATCCCTACGCCTCATCCGTCATCGTTGAATCCAGCGGTGAACATTGGAGTAGCTCGCTTTACCTTGCCGCGACACGTGACACCACGGATAGTGCCACAAAGCCGACAAAGGGGACCATCAACGAACTGTCCTTCCAGTTTGCCGGTGGTGTTCTGGGTGGGGATGATGCGTTCATCAAACCGGGATTTACGTCGAACTTCTTCTACCCGCTGTTCTGGGATTCGGTGTTCCACTGGAAAGGGCATGCTGCTGCTATCTTTGATAACACGAGCGGTTCGATTCCTGTCTATGAGCGCTTTTATCTTGGGGGCATCAAGACCGTCCGCGGATATGAGGCTGATAAAATCTCACCGCGTGACCCGTGGACCGGTGAACGTATTGGTGGCACGCGAGAGTTTTATACGAACTTTGAATGGATTTTTAATATCAGTAAGACACACGGTGTTCAGGGCGTAACGTTCTTTGACATGGGCAGCGCCTGGGACGACAATGATGGTTTCGATCTCTACAAAGGTGTCGGTGTGGGCTTGCGTTGGTACTCGCCCATGGGCCTCTTCCGTGTCGAATATGGCTACGGCCTCGATGCTGATCGGCATAATATGGAACCACACCAGATCGGATTCACCGTCGGACAATCTTTTTAAGAGAAATATGCACATGGCCTTTACAAGGTCAGTAAAACGTGAGATGCGGGCCAGATATAATAATTGGCCCGCGACCAAACCAGTATGAAGGAGAATATATGCGAAAGTTAACCGTCGTGTTGTTGACTGCATTTTTTATGGCTGTTTCTGTTGTTCCATCTATGGCTCAGTCTAAAGTCGGTGTCATCAACCTCGACGATGCTTTGGTTAAAACCCGTCTTGGCAAGTCAGCGATGAGCCAACTCAAACGCAAGTTTCAATCCAGAGAAAAACAACTCTCAGCTCAAGAGAGCCGACTGAAAACGTTGCGTGAAGAATTGTCTAAATCCGGTATCTTGAGCGACAAAGCCAAACGTGAAAAAGCAACTCAATTTGAGTCTCAGTTGCAGCAGTTTATGAATGCACGCAATGCGTTCCAACAGGAATTCCAGGCTGAACAAAAGCGGTTGCTTGATCCTATTGTTGCGAAGATGCAGAAGGCCGTTGACGATTATGCCCGGCAGAAAGGGTTTGATCTTATCCTGGAAGCCCGGAGCGTCCCCTATTATAAAAGTGAGTTGGATATCACCGACAAGGTCATCAAGTTAGTTGACAGATAAGTCGGTACGCCGGGTTCGGCTCCAACGCATTTTTTCGCTTTATCCTGCCGGCCGGACGCTCTGAAGAGCGGTCCGGCCGGTTTTTTCGACCTCAGCGCCGTTCGACGCCGCGATTTCCCGTAGCGGACATGTCGCGTCGGTACAAGGAAATACACATGACTGTTGATACAAGCCGTATGATTAATGCGAAAGAGATTCTCACCCTTATTCCTCACCGTTATCCCTTTTTGCTCGTCGATAGAATTGTTGACTATACGCCAGGCGAATCGCTCCGGGCATATAAGAATGTGACCATCAATGAGCCCTTTTTTCAGGGACATTTTCCGGGACTCCCCGTCATGCCGGGCGTGCTCATTTTGGAAGCGCTTGCTCAGTCTGGCGCGGTACTTGTCGTGAAACAAAGTCCGGAGCCACTGGTCGACAAAGCGTTTCTTTTTGCCGGTATGGATAAGGTTAAATTTCGACGGCCGGTGGTCCCTGGGGATCGTCTCGATCTCGAATGCTTCGATATAAAGCATAAACGCAATATTTGGAAAATGTCGGCGAAAGCGACGGTTGATGGTGAAGTTGCGGCTACGGCATTGCTTACTGCGGCCATCGTTGATCGGTCCAGCATGGACTAAATTCTGATAGATCGGGAATAGCACTCTCGACAGACCGCTTTTCGACGTATCGCGACATATCAGAGATGAGGGGAGGTGACCTCCCCTTCTCGCTATCCAGTCCTTATTTTCCCCGCGCTACCAAGATGTTTCAAAAGTGCGTTTTTTTGTTCAAGACGGAGTTCCTGTTCGGGCAAAGAAAAACGCATAAATTCCAATTGTCATTGGCATCATTTTTTGGAAAAAGGTAGGATCGAAAATGTTGATCCTCTAAGTGATGCAATATGATTGGTATTTTCTTGATCGTACCTCGTCTTTTTGCGAAGGTGCATTACTCTTTTTGCGTCAATATGAAACAGTACACTGGGCTTGCCCCGGCCAGATAGATTGGCCGAGAATGAGATCGCCGGGAGATATAATATCGTGAACGCATCACCCTCCCCCTTGATCCACGGGTTGTTTTCCAATCCTGTAGATCTGATGCCGCTTTTGGATGAGGTTCCCATTCCTTTGGCGTTTTTATCCCTTACGGGTGTGGTTATCGGGTTAAACCGCGCTGCTGAGGCTCTGACTGGCTATTCCCGTCAAGAAGCGTGCGGTATTTCTTGCCGATACGTTTTTCGGTCAAATCATTGTGTGGATGCTTGTCCTCTTCAAGACGTCAATCCGCAACGCCGTTCGTTTGTCACTGAAGCCGACATTATCAATCGAGATCGTCAGCGTATTCCTGTTCGTCTCTCTTTTGCACCTATCCGGGATAGCCAGGGCCGTTTTGTCGGGTATCTCGAAGCTGTTGAAGACATGCGTCTTTTTGCCGAATTGGACGTCAAAAAACACCAAGCGTTCACTTTTGCAGAAATGGTGGGAAACAGCCCTCAAATGGAACGTATTTTTGAGATTTTGCCGGGCATCTCCCAGACCGATTCATCGGTCTTGATCACCGGTGAAACAGGAACGGGGAAAGATCTGTTGGCAGAAGCCATTCATAAATCGTCAAATCGAGCGAAGGGACCGTTTGTTAAGGTGAACTGTGGAGCTCTTCCTGAGACTTTGCTTGAGTCCGAATTATTTGGCCATACGAAAGGTGCATTTACCGGCGCCGTGGAAAATAAGCCGGGACGTTTTAAATTGGCACAAAATGGAACATTGTTTCTCACCGAGATTGGGGACTTGCCTTTGGCTTTGCAAGTGAAACTGCTCACATTTCTTGATGATAAAATTATTTATCCATTGGGGAGTACCAAAGGGGTTCCCGTTGATGTTCGGGTGGTTGCGGCAACACACCGCGATCTTGATCGTTGTGTACGCGAAGGGCGATTTCGTCAGGACTTGCTATTTCGGTTGAACGTTGTTCGTTTGCATATGCCTCCTATTCGCGAAAGAGGAGAGGATGTTCGGCTGTTGCTTGATCATTTTCTTCATTTTTTCAAAGCAAAATTCAATAATGCGGTCAAAGCATTTTCCCCCGAAGCGTTAGAGTTGCTGATGCGCTATCCATACCCCGGAAATGTCCGGGAGTTACGGAATATTGTTGAATATGCCGTCAATATTTGCGGAAATGAACGGATACGCATTTCGCATTTACCAGCCTATCTGCTTGAATCTCAGTATGAACCCATTTGTACTGAATCGTCTGAGGCGCCGATGATGATATCTGGACATTTTGAGTCAGAGCGAAAAGAAGCCAAATCTTCAAGTGAAAGTACGACTTGGAATGATGTGGAGCGCCGTATGATTCTTGATGCCCTGATCCAGGCGGGGGGGCGGCGAGGCATGGCTGCAGATATACTTGGCTGGGGGCGGAGTACTTTGTGGCGCAAAATGAAACAACACGGCATTGATGGGCAATAGAGAGGGAAGTCATGTCGAAGAAAGTGCTCATTCCGTTGCATGAAAATGATGTTGCTCCCCGGTTTGACCTGGCTGACGAAGTGTGGGTTGGGGTGGTCGATGAAGAGGCAGGGGTTTCCGAAGAACACACGGTTGTTCTTCCTCAAGCCTCTGCAGAAGGACTGTGTGCCATGATTTTGCATGAGCACATTGATATTGTCGTGTGTTGCGGGATAGAAGAGGAATATTATCAGTATCTTGTATGGAAACATGTCGACGTGTACGATTCTGTTGTTGGTACTGTTGATCAGGTTGTCTCTGCATTACTCCAAAAGAAACTCGCTGCAGGTCAAGTTCTGTTACAGCGTGACCAAGTTTCTTGTTCTGTTTCGTAATGTTTCAATATGTCGCTTGTGCATTAATTCCTTTTTAAACAAAATGAAACAAATAGAATCTTTCGATTTTTAACTCATCGAAACAACACGGTATTTTATTTGGCATGCTCCTTGCCTTATACTGTGTTGTGAAACAATTCCCGAGAGAGGATTCACGGTATGCATCATGTTCTCATCATTGAAGCAGATGAAAGGTTTCGAGGCCACTTGGCAGGTCGACTTCGTCGGCAACGGTTTCAGGTCATTGAAGCATCCGCTTTTGATGAAGCTATGGGCATTCTTGAGTCAACGCCAGTGGGGGTTGTTTTGCTTGGTTTGAACGACGGCCAACGTCATGGCTTGGATACCTTGTCGGCACTGCTGAAAGAAAATGCACATCGTAAGGTTATCCTGCTTGTTCCGGAAAAGGACGTGACGTTGTCCATGGAAGGCATGAAGCGCGGGGCGTATGACGATGTCGAATTGCCGTTCGACCTCCGGACGTTAGTCGAAAAAATCGACAAAGCGCTTGAGCCTGAGCAGGCGAATGTCGCCATGAGTGGTAGTGCGTAGCAAACCGGGCCTCAGTCTCAACCATCATGGTCTTGGTGGCTGTTCCTTTTTGCTGACGCATTATGTCGACGAATCGGAAATCAAGCGATGGGAGGAGCAATATGAAAGGGATGGGTTCCAACGCGGGCGGTCAGATGCCCCCTGGCAGTGTTATTCAGCATCCGAGCCACAGTGTGAAGATCAGGGAGGAAGGTATGAGCAAGTACCTGAAGAGCCCTTGGATCGAAATCGGCGTGATGGTCGGTGTCCTTGCTGTGACAACCATTGGAATGGGACTGGTCGGTTATGGATTGGATACACCCGCAGGCGGAATGACGGGTGGCACCATCTTTTGGATTCTGTTCGGATCATTTTTGTTGAGCTTCGGTATCGCCATGCTGGCCGTTATGGGCGGTATCGGCGGTGGAGTGTTGTTTACACCGATCATGTTGGCCTTCACCTCGGTGGACAGTTTGATCATACGTGCAACTGGACTCATCGTGGCCATGTTCAGCGGACTCATTTCAACCGGTCCATTCATGCGGCGCGGGTTGGCGAACCTCAAGCTCTGTATTCTTGCCGCAACGGCGTATGGGATTGGTGCTTTCGCTGGCGCACAGGGAGCCATCCTTGTGGCTGAGCATCTGGGAGCAACGGGGGAAGGCCTTGTGCGCATCTCCCTCGGTTTTATGATTCTCGCGTTGGCCTTCTATTTCATTATGGGTGGACAGAAGATTGAATGGCCTGTCGTCAAGAAGGTCGATCGTCTGACATCCTGGCTTAACATTACACAGCCGTATTTTGAAGAATCTGAATGTCGTGTCGTGGACTATAAAGTCACGCGTGCCTGGCAGCTCATGTCCGTGGTGATGTTCGTTGGTATGTTATCGGGATTTTTCGGTCTGGGCGCAGGATGGGCTATTGTCCCGGCGTTGAATATGGTCATGGCCGTCCCGTTGAAGGTTGCCGCAGCATGTTCGGGTGTTCTGCTCGGTATGGGGGACTGTGTGGCATTATGGCCATACCTGCTTTCCGGCGCCATTATTCCACTGTTTGCTGCACCGTGGCTTGTCGGACAAGTTCTGGGTGGCCTGGTCGGAGCGTATATTCTCATGCGCGTCAAAGCTGGTTTCATCCGTATCATTCTCATCGGCGTCATGTTCTTCACAGCCTATGGTCTTTTGACAAAGGGACTCAACGTTCTGGGTGTTATGGGACCCACGCCTCCTGCTGTGACCTTCAGTGTGTTTGGTGCCTGTGTGGCCTTTATTGTCCTGGCACTGAGTGGCCGTCTCCCCGGCTTCAGAAAGGCTTAATAGAAGGAGAACCATCATGACTACGAACAATAGCGTTGAATATACCTGCGAACGTCCCGTGATGCCGAAGGCCCAGGTGGCGTATGGTGATAGCGTATACTGGATTTGTGTTGTATCGGCCCTGCTGTGCATGATTGGACCGCTGGTAGCTTTGATTGACGTGGACAACAACGTGATCAACCCGCACTATCTGTTCGGTGCCATTTGGGAAGGGAAGAGCATTGAGGAAATCTGGATGGTCATGGGAAATCCGTTTCCCGGCGGCCATTTTTGGATCGACAACATGTTTACCGGAGACGGCCTGACTCAGTTCGGCTTGGTACTTGGCGGATCCAGTGCACTGCCAGCGCTGCTTATTGCGGCTTATTTTTACATGAAAGATAAGCCGAAGCATCCACTGTGGGCCGGTCTGGCACTGTGGGTTTCTTTTCTCATCATCTTCTCTCTCACCGGAATATTGAGTGCTGGTCATTAATTCTTCATTTCCTTCCCTCTCGTAAACGGGGCCGGCGTGGTAAGACGCCGGCCCCTCTTTGTGTTTCGAATCGCGTGACCGAAAAGGAAGCTGGGGAGAGATGTTTATTCGAGTCCGGCTTTGACGTAGCGGTGCTCTGATTTTCGTTGTCGTTCCGTATCTTGAATCTGTTTTTTGGTGAGTCGCGTATTGTCTTTAAAAAGCGTGTTCGCAGGATCGCATTTGCTGGCATGCTCAAACCAGCGGATCGATTCCTTCACATGTCCCAGTGCGTAAAGGCTGACACCTACATCATTGATGGCTTTGCAGTTCGGTGTACAGGCTGCAAGGATATTCTTGAAGACATCAATAGCTGCCAAATGTTCCCCTTTGCTTTGGAGGCCACGAGCTTGGCGAAAAAGCTCTTTGCATTGGCTTTCCGTTGCTGCATGTTTGGATGGACGAGTAGACGTCGATAACCATTTGCGTGCTCCTTCTGCATTATCACTATAGATTGTATTGCGTGGGTTGCAGGTCACTGCCTTTTCATACCACGGTAACGCATCTGCAATTTGCCCAAGCTGGTTATAACTCACCCCGATATTGTTCATGGCATCGCACAAGGTCGGGCATTGCTCGATAATGTCGGTGTATTCGGCAATCGCTTCGCTGTAGTGATTGTTTTTTTGTTCAGCATAGGCACGATGGAATCGGGTGAGGCACACACGTTCGAGAGGTGAATTCTCTCTGTTTGCCGCACGAGTGATGCCGGGTGCGTGCGCATTCGCGCTGTCGAGCTTGGATTTACCTGATTGAGCTGCCAAGAACAGCGCTTCCGCCTGTGTTTTTTGAGTATTGGTGTACAGAGAGTCTTGGTTGAGCTCTCGCAAGATGGCCAAAGCTGCTTCAAATCGATTGTTGTCGACAAGTTGTCGGGCTGATTTGAGATATCGTTCAGTTTTTGCTTCCGCTTGTTTTCGTGCAGCATCAATTCGTTTTTCCAGCTCGGCAATGGGAGGATAGTTTTCATTGATATGTCGGGCACCAGCCAGCGCCGTCTTGGCTTGATCGAATGCGTCGGCGTCTAATAACTGGTTTGCATCGTCCATGACGCGGATAATCGCTTCACGTTTATCGATGATGGATTGTTGCAGCTCGGCCGCAGTGTTCCAGTCGGGGCGCATGGCAAGGGCATTGGACGTTGCTGTCAACGCTGCGTCGATGTCACCGTTTGACCAAGCGGTTTTGGCCTCTGCCACAAGCCGTCCCAGGGTCAGCGCCTTTTCTTGTCGCTCGGCAATATCACGTCCGAGTTCTTGGAGCGGGGCAAAATTCGGGAAGGTTTTTTCGCCTTTTTCTACTATCACTTTGGCCTGTTCCAATTTTCCTTCGTCGGCCATTGCAGAGGCTTCACGCATAAGGTCTACGGCTTGCTGCCGTTTTTTAACGAGCGTGTTTCGTAAGCTCAGTGCTTCGGCGTTGCCTGGATCGATAAGCAAGGCATCGTTGATCGTTACTAATGCGGCATCCATCCGCCCTTGTTTTTGGCGACTCTGCGCTTCAGTAAGCAGGGCTACAACACGTTTGAGGTCGGATTTCCGTTGATCCATCAGGCTATAAAGACGTTGAATATCTGGTTGTGCCGGTGCGATTTTAGCGGCAGCTTCGAGATGCGGTGTCGCTTGATCGAAAGTATTTTGCTCAATGAGGTTCCGTGCCCGTTCAAGATGATCGGCAACGATGTCACGATCACTAATATACTGTTTTTTGAGCGACAACGCGGGCTCAAAAGAGGGATAGAGTTGGACCGCACGTTCGGTTGCAAGGCATGCCGCGTCGATATCGCCAGCACCCCATGCATTTTGAGCTTCGGTCAGCAACTCCTTCGTTCGTTTCATATTAACGTCCACCTGATCTATATCTCGTTGGGATATGGTGAACGAAATTGTTTCCTGTCCGTGTCCAAGAAGAATGTCACGACTGTCGCGAATTTCCACATGGGCAACAAGTGGGCCGATAGATGGTTTGGTAACGACCTTTTCGCGGGAACTCGCATTGGAATCAAGTCGACCGTCTTCTTCCAACGTCCAGACATAGCGAAGATGGGCAGAACGTGGAGTGGGCGAGACATCGGCGCGAAGACGTACGCCTTGGTTGACGGCAAGTTCACGTGACACTTCAACAGGGCCGACACCGTCTCTCCAAATGCGTGCTGGTGCAGACTCGGCGCCGATGTTTTTGATAGTCACATCGTAGGATTTCGCGTTTATATCCACTGTGGCTTCGTCAAGCGCCTCTGTCGGGACATTACCCGGATTGTCATAGCGCGGCACAACACTTACCGTCACCGGCTTATCATTCATGAGATAGAAAGAAATTTCTTTCGGTCCGACATCGACGAGTCGGGCATTCGTAGGTAACGGTTTCCACATGAGACGTAATGCATCAAGGTCGCTATCAAGAGAAAATTTCGCGGTGACTTTTTCACCCACCATAGGCTCTGACGGCGTGATACGCAGTGACACATGGGGTTTGGCGACGTTGACAGCGATCGGGGAAGAACGTCCTATATCGACCAGAGAACGACCAATACGGCGCGTACACGATACTTCCACCTGGCGTTCTCCCCATCCCATGAAGATGGCCGTGGTGGCGCTCGGGCCGTCCGGACTGATGAAACGGACATCTTTGGCGGCTGCCCAATGAAATATGAGGTCCTCATCATTGAGGCGTTTGCCACCGGCATAGACTGCCGCTTCAAAGGAAACAGCTCCTCCAACTTTGATGGTTCGACTCCGTGGAGCGGTCTTGGCCAATTCGATGGAGTAGCGGGGAGAGGGCGTAGGCAATGAATTTGTCGTAAGCGAAGTGGAGTCTGAGTCTGACGAGGGGGAAGGAGCAAATGCGGCCGTGGCGGCTGTGGAGCACGTTACAAACAAAAGCGCCAAAGCGCCGAGCCGTAAGGCGGCAAGAACGAATTGACGGAATGGGATATGGTGTCGGCGGCGTTGTATATACATCATAGCCGAGGTCCTAGGTTGGAGTTCGACAAAACACGTATTCTGTACGAAATACGGTTTTCCCTTGCATGGGGAGGCGTTTTTTGCCTGCTCTGTGTTTATACAGGTCTTATGCAAAAAATGATCCCTGAAAAAAGGAGTGATTTTTCCATGCAGCAGCGGTGCCTTCGATTATTTCTGGTCAATCTCTGTTTTCTCGGTGTTTTCCTTTTTGGCTGTTGTGTTGTTACGGCAGGCGAGAATCTCCCTCCCTACACATCGCATATTGAACCTATACCGACTGCAATGCGGCAGGCCATGATTGGTGTCTCCTGGCATCTTGGTTGCCCGGTGGCGTTGGATGATCTTCGCTGGGTCCAGGTCGGGTATGTCGACTTTGCGGGGAAAGTACAGCACGGCAGTCTCGTGGTGCATAAATCCGTTGCCAGCGATGTGGCCGATATCTTTGGTGAACTCTACGCTGCACGATTTCCTATAGAAAAAATGCAGCTCATTGAGGTCTATGGAGCTGATGATGATCAATCCATGGCGGATAACAACACGTCGGCATTTAATTGCCGTAAGGTAGCCGGAACCCGTGTCTTTTCTCAACATGCATTCGGCCGAGCTATCGATATCAATCCGGTGCAGAATCCATTCATCAAAAAGGGAGTGGTGTCGCCCTCCGAAGGCGCTGCATATACGGATAGAAGTCGGTATGTATCAGGGATGGTTTTGAAAAATGGGATGGTATGGAAGGCGTTTGTTCATCGCCAATGGAAATGGGGTGGAAGTTGGAGGTCTGTGAAAGATTATCAGCACTTTGAAAAAAAACAGTAAGCTCAGGGGGCATGCGGACAGGGTTATCGAAGGGGAAGGCCTGTCTTTTGAGCCGCTACCGATCGTGCCGATGCCGGTATTTGGACAAGAATAGGTGAGGCTTTGGGGTTCAGCCAATGGAGCAAGGTCAACATGGCATTGCTATGCAGGGCCGTACAACCGGCCGTTGCATCTCCGTCTTTTCGTTTGAGGTGGAGGTAGACACAGGATCCGCCTCCAGGAATTGGATGGGGTTGATTTTGCCCAACGTAAATAGCGTAGGTAAAAAGGCCGCTGGTCAAAAGGGTCGATTGGACCGTGTCGAGTTCAGGCGACGTTATGGCATCTCGATTGACGAGTTGATTGTAATACGGTGAGGCAGGATCTTCCACACACAGATGACGCGGCGTAATCGTTTCAACGTCATGCCGGAATCCGAGATCGTTTATGCCTTCGGGAGTGGCTAGAATATGCCCGAGAAAAAAAACACCGGCTGGTGAGCGTCCATCTCCTTCGAGCTTTTGCGGGATCGCTGAGTGTTGCGGCAAAATTTTCACGATACCGCGTCCCCACGCTAAACCATTTTTGCCGAGTTCGACTCGGGATGCGTGTCCGATCTTTTTCCACGGTGCATGAGGACGTGAGCGTGCAAATCGTTGCATCTCCCCATACGGAGTGTTCATGTCATCGGCAATAACGACGACCGCCTGCAATGATTGCGAGAGAGACGAATTCGCGAACGCTGGAGTGAATATGGCTAAGACCAGCAATAAGGTGCTGGCACAAGAATACACAGGTATCATATTCTATCCCGACGTATTGAGCACTTTCCCATTGTTGGCTTCTACAAGTTCCGGTTCCGGTCGGGCTGCCGACTGCATGCGCTGTAGCGACGAGATATTTGATGCTACATCTGCATCGATAGCGGTTCGACGTGAATCGGCGACCATTTCCAGATAGTTATTGACCGCGGTAATTTCACGAACTCCTTTGGGAGATGCAAGAGAAGCAGGTTTCAAAGGATTGGTCATAGCATTTTCCGGGTTAAGTGTTGTGTAACGATTTATATACCCACTATCCTTTTCGGCAAGGGGATAAATAAACTTTAGCAAAAGTTAAAGAGAAACCATAGACAATAGCGTGCCATCTCGTGTAACAATAAAAGTAAGCTCGATTTTTCGTTTGGCATGCGAGGGCTATGGTTTTTGAGAAAAAATGTCTCTTCTCCTGTTATCGGCCCATGCATTGCATTCATAAAACGTATGATGAGAGTCGTGTTACGATAGGAAGAAGAGAGGAAGTCATGAAAATAGTCCATCAGCCCAAAATAAAGCCCCAAGGCGTTCGTTGGATCACGGTACTGGTGTCGAGTGTTCTTGGCACTGCGTTACTGGTGTTGGCATTGGTGCAAGGTGCGCATCAGTTTGGAATTCTTGAAAAAGCTGATGTGCTAATGAAAGATATTCGGGGCTCGGAGCATGTCTATGATGGGTCAACATATCATAATTTCACGATGCCTATGCCCAAATTCAAAGAAAGCGCGAATCGGCACAACAACGTTTTAGCCCAAGCGAATTCCATGTGAAGGAGCAATATGGCTATGCCTACGGCGGTTTCACGGTGCACGACGATTCGAAATCGCCGTTGGTATTTCATTAAAATTACGCATCGTCGACGCAGACAGAAACCTATTGCAAGATGTAATGGGTACAATTTCTTGCATTGACCGTAGAGTAGGTATTTGAAATCGAAAGAGAGTAGAGAGCGCTTGACATTATTATTTGTAGTTCATATATATCCTCTGTGGATATATAAACGTTAGCCTGAAAGAAAGGGAAGATGCTTATGGCAAAGCTCGTAAGAGAACAGTCGGAAAAGGGGCGCTTACATATCGATACCTCGCTTATGGGAGAGTCTCTGGTGAGCCGGGAACTCTTGCGTCAAACTGAGGCAGGCGAATATTTTCGCATGCAGCCAGACATCAATGTGCTTAAAATCGGCGGGCAATCCATCATGGACCGCGGGGCAAGTGGAATTTTGCCCATTGTTGATGAGCTTATTCGGCTGAAAGATGAGCATAAAATTCTCCTGATGACCGGTGGAGGAACACGGGCACGCCACGTGTACAAGATCGGCATGGAATTGGGCATGCCGACCGGCGTACTGTCCAAGCTTGGTGATAAAGTTTCTTGGCAAAATGCGGAAATGCTGTCGATTCTCCTGGCCAAGCATGGAGGAGTCAAAATAGGACATAGCGACAATATCGAACAGTTAACGATGTTTTGTCGTCTCGGATATCTGCCAATTACAACAGGTATTCCTCCGTATGGCTTTTTCGAACATCCGGCCGAGGTGGGATCTATTCCTCCTCACCGGACGGATTCCGGCGCATTTCTCTTGGCAGAGAATATCGGCGCCAAGTCCGTTATCTATATGAAAGACGAAAAAGGGCTCTATAGCTCCGACCCCAAAAAGGTGGAACGTGTCGAAGACCTTGATTTTTATTCCAAGATTCATGTTGATGAATTAATTGAACTGGATTTGGATGATCTCATCGTTGAGCGACCCGTTTTGACATTTTTGAAGCATGCAAAATGCTTGAAGCAATTCCAAATTATCGATGCGCTCAATCATCCTGAGCATATCGAAGCGGCGCTTAACGGCGAAGAAGTCGGAACGATTGTCTACAAATAGCGATATCATACCGTCGACGTCCGGATACAATCCGGACGTCGACAATGTAGGGAACTCTCTCGTATAGTGTTTCCATGAAATACATTGTGTTGATTTTGGCCATTGCCTCCGAGGTCGCCGGAACGTCGGCATTGCAGGCATCCAAAGAGTTTACCCGGTTGTGGGCATCCGTTGCCGTCGTTGTGTGTTACGGACTTTCCTTTTATCTGCTCTGCTTGGCTCTTCGCTATTTCCCCGTCGGGATTGCGTATGCCATCTGGAGTGGACTTGGGATTGTTCTCATTTCCATTGTCGGACTCGTTGTTTTCAAGCAATCACTCGATCTGCCTGCCTTCATTGGGATTGGTTTGATTCTTGTCGGAGTGATTGTCATTGAGTTGTTTTCGCAAGCATCGCCACACTGACATCCCTTATGGATACCATCGCATGCACTGTGTTCTTGTCACTGACGTCTTTGGTGTAACGCCGGATGTGCATGAAATTGCCCGCCAGCTCGAAATGCCGTTGGTGATTGCCCCCTATTCTGCTGATTCGTGGTTTGAAGACGAAACCGCGGCGTATGCTTGGTTTATGGAGCAGGTCGGCATTACGGAATACGCTTCAATTATTGAGCGAGAATTGGATGGCCTTACGGGACCTCTTGTGGTGATCGGCTTCAGTGTTGGAGCAACCGCTTTGTGGACGTTACTCGATACTCCTGTGGCGGATCGTATAGCGCAGGCATTCTGCTTTTACGGATCACGTATTCGAGAGCATGTTCATTGTGAACCGACATGTCCGACAACGGTGATTTTCCCGGCAAGTGAACCCAGCTTTGATGTCCGAATTCTTGAAAGACAACTTGCACCGAAAGCGTATGTGGCCATGCGGTTCACGCGATGGGCTCATGGATTCATGAACCGATATTCAGCAGGTTTTGATTCTTCTGGGCGAGATCAGTGGATGGAGATACTTCTTCAAGCGTTGAAAAAGACAGGAGCACACTGATATTGATATACAGTGTGGACCGGATGCGGCGGGACACACATCCGGTCCGGCAAACGTTATTCCTTCTTATCACCCATGGCACCATCACCACCGGTCGGCAGGTAGACGACTTCGGCGCCAACGGTTTCGGCGATAACTTTGAGTTCCTGGCGACGAATATGCTTGCTGTACAGCTTTACGTCAGCTCCGGATACTCCAACAATACGAAAGCGAGGTTTCTTTTCACCTTGTTCAATCTTGCGACGTTCGCGGACAAAGATAGTAGCCATAATGTCCTCCTTGCCTCTCGGTAGGTTGTGTAAAGTCCTTATATCCTGTAAGGATATAAGCGGTTAAAGAAAACAGACAGGCACCGTCTGTTTGGTCGTTTTAACCTCTTGCTTCATATATATACTCTAAGGATATATTGTCAATATGGAAGAAGAAAAAACTGAAAATAAACGTGGATCACGACAGGGGAAGCCTGAACGCTATATGCAACCCAGCATATTAATGGCTCTTTTGGTAAAACCAACACATGGATATGATCTTATCCAGGAAATTCCGGAATATGGATTTATCCGTGGAGATGCTCCGCCGGGGATGGTGTATCGGCATCTGCGTCAAATGGAAGAGGATGGGCTTGTCGAGTCAGAATGGACGACCGACGGGTCTGGACCGGCTAAGAGAATTTACCGTATCACGGAGATCGGGCATGATGTCCTCGATTCCTGGATCGTGTATATGGAACGTCAACGTGACTTGTTGGATCGTTTTATCCTGAATTACAAGTCGATACAGGAGCAAGCGTGACATCGCGACGGGAAACAGCGGCGAAGCAAGTTTGCTCTGTCGAGTTTTTCAGAAACAAACATGTCGGAGTGTGGCGACCTAGCAGGTGGCTACACTCCGACATGTTTGGGTGTTGAATGAACGTTGCAGCTTACCGTTTGGTGATTGCCAGCTTTACACCAAGAGAAATGAGGACAAACCCAAGGGCTCTGTCTAACCAGACTCTGAGAGATTGGCTTTGGCGAAGTTTTTCCGTGACCTTGTCGCTCAGTAAGATGATGGGAGGCTCCACAAAAGCGGCAACGACGATGATCAAGACGCCGTGAATCATGAGTTGCGCCCATATGGGGCCAGCACCTTCCACGACAAACTGCGGGAGAAAAGCGAGAAAAAACGTGGCGACTTTCGGATTCAGCAAGTCAATTAATACTCCTTGCCGAAACACGGAGCCGATGCTTTTTCTTGTGCCTTTTCTTTCTATAAGCAGTGAATTCCCGTCAGAACGCATCGCTCGTATACCGAGCCAACCTAGATAGATGACGCCAAGCCATTTGACGACTGAAAAGGCTGTGGCCGAGCTGGCGACGATGGCTGTGAGGCCCAACGCGGCCAACACAACATGGCAAAATGCTCCCGCCCAGACACCAAGCATTGCAGCGATCCCGGCTTTCTTCCCTTCCTTGATCGTATGGCTCAAAATGAAGGCGATATCGGGGCCTGGAGAAATATTCAGAAGAAGGGCGGCACCTAAGAAAGCTGACCAGTGTGCGAGAGAATAGTCGAACATCGCAGAGTCCTCGATTGTATCTATTGCAAAAAAATCCCAAAATACCTTGGTCTGAATTTGTCAAATCAAAGAGGACATGTCGAGCGTCTCAAACCCATCTGATAGGGCTACACATGGTGTATGCCTATTCGATATTTTTCAGCGAATGCAATTCGATTGGAGAACGGTTTATAACAGTTTTAGGACAGAAGCTGAAAATGACGAAGGAGAAATGGGCGAGAGCTTATCCATTCTATAAAACGGGTTATCGTATTTGCATGGATGAGCCCGATATGGAGACATCACCGGCAGACTGTTGAACAGAAGAACCTGAGAAGGGACAACGCGGGGGGAGGCCGCGTTGTTGTGAAAGAGATTAGGCTGCATTGGATTTGGGGTGAGCTTTTTTCCGTTTGCCATGAGCCGTTACCCAGCCTCCGTTTTCAGCGGCTTTGACTTGGAGAACGGGAACACCGGCCCAGAGCGAAGGACGCAGCCAACCATTCGTAAAAACCATATCGTCGGGGAGTGGAACTGCCGGATCGCGGTCGATGGAAACGACACGAATACCGGTTTCCCAAAGCTCTTGAACGAGAACATCGGTACCAAGTGAACGTAACCGGCCATATTCAATGAAGCGGCCACACCAACCGTGAGCGGTCAAACCAACAGCAGCCGACGCACCGATAATGCCATCATTTGTGCCACCGAGCCCTTCCAGATAGACTTGTTTCGCTGCCTGCATGGCATCTGCCTGGTTAACGATTTTACCGGAACAGACCATGCCGAAGTTGATCAAGTCGGTATTGACTGCTCCAGCCGGAGCCACACATAAACCCGGATCACTTCCAAGGCTTGCATGAGCCAAAATGTGGTCCACGGCGCGTTGCTTGGTTTCGTCGAGTTCGGCAGGGTCGTTATATTCAACGACAATACAGGCCGAGCTGTTGTTTGAGGTGTAAGGCACACCTTCAAGTCGGGGAAGCTGATGTCGAATAATACCCCAGACCGACACTCCCTCAGGGAGTTGGGCGGCGAATGTCCGGGCAAGCCTACCTGTCCCCATGGCCGCACCGACCACATCCGTATCATCTAAACCAATATAGGCGAGCATTGTTGTCTCCTTGTCTTGTGTTGAGGTGGCATAGCGCAAGTTGTGAGGAGGCACAAGCTCTGCTTGTCTTGGCAGAGAATTGACACGAACTTTCAAGGGAGGATTTCTATTTAGAAAAGTTTGAAAATTCCTTTCACCGTATTCGCCGGAAGACTGAAGATACCTTTGAAGAGACGAAAGACAGTGACGCCGATCATGCGTGAGGTATCCACTTTCAAACTTGGGAAGGATAATGTGCCTTGGATATCGGCAGGAATCCGTGGAGAGCCGTCAATACTCACTTGAAGACCCAGATCGATAGCTTCGTTGACGAGGTTGAGGGTTCCTTTGCCATTCGCTTCAATCGTCGGTCCATGAATAAGAAAATTATCGGTGGTTGCAATGCCGTTTTGGGCTGTGAACGAGGCGCTGAAGACATCAAAGTCGACTTCTTCGCGTCCTGCATTGGGATCGCTTTTGTCATCTGAACCGGAGGAGGGACGAACGCTGATGAGTCCGTCTGTCAAACGGAAACGTGCGTCTCCGGAAAGATTTTGACGCAATGTGAGTTCAGAAGCGCCCTGACCACGGGCCGAAAGGACGAAATAGCCCTTGCCTTTGCTGATGGCTTGTCCATCAGCGAAGTCGGCGAGGAGAGGGGCTGCCTGTATTCCATCGAGTGAGAGATTGACCTCGGCACGTACAGTTTGCTTTTCTGCTTTGATATCAATTTTGGCAGAATACGTGCCGCCATAGAACATGTCGGCTTGGTGCGACGCATTGAGCACCCCGTTTTGGCAGGTCAGGTTCAGTCGGGATTTTTTCCACAGCATGTTCCCTTTCTTCATAGAACCGATACGAATTTTGGTTTTAAAAGCGAGTTTGCGTAATGTCGTCGTGTCAAATGGAGTGGTATCTGGCAGCGGTGGGCCGGACTCCTCGGTTGGAAATGGCTGGGGGGGGAAGTAGTGGTCGATATCAATAGAATCCACATCGAGTTCGAGAAGTGGGAGCGCGTTGGCAAAATCGGGAATGATAAAGGCCCCCGTTGCAGTGGTCTTATCGAGCTTGATAGTGAGTTTAGAAAGCGTCAGTCCTTTTGTATCTGCTGTGAGATTAAACCGAGCTGATGCCGTATTCAGTACGGTCGGGGAAGCTTTCGGATCGATGGATAGACCATAGGTCGGTAACGATCTGCGTGGAGAGAACGGTTCGATTTCAAACTGACCATGAATGAAGTCATTTTTCTTGTCGAGATCAATCTGTACCTCGCCTTTTCCTGCAAGGCCGGGAGTTTGGATGAGAAGCTTGGAGATGATGATTCGCTTCTGGGAAGCATCATAGTTACATCCCATACGCCACGAGACAGGGAGAGGATTTTTTTGTTTGCCTGATAAGGGCTTGAGGCTCAATTCTCCACGAGCTGTAGACGTGACGAGTGACAGCGGCGTATTGTTCTTATCGATCTCGAGACGGGCTGTGAATTGGCCGAGTCCTTTTGTTACGGTGCCTTGGGTTGCAAATTGAACCGTACTTGTTATGTCGAAACTGGCGGTTCCGTTTGGTGCTGCGACATCGTGTCCGTGAAATGTAAGCTTGGCGTTGGTCCGATTCAGTTTCCAGCCTGGTGTCTTCGGTGTCGGTTTGAATACGCCATGAGGGATGGATACATTGAGTGTTCCGTTTAAACTGGAAACGATATCTTCTCGTCGATTTCCAGTAAATTGAGCGTCCACGTTCGCATCCATGGCGCCCCGAAGGGGCCATCCTCGTGCAATGGTCTCGTGTGGCTTGATGTTATCGAATGTGAGGGAGATACTGGACGTGCCATGTGTCGCGGTGTCGTCCAACAATCCAAGGAGCTTGGCTTCACCATCGAGTTTGCCGCCAAGTACTTGCGCCTTTATTGATGTAAGACTGAGCGTCGATCCATCGAATGTTCCGCGAATTGACACGTCATTGATGGGCGTTCCCATCCCCTGCAGCGTTTTGATGCGAGTTGTTCCCACAACCTTCATGGTGTTTGGCCATGACATGGGCGCTGGCGATTCTGAGCCGCTGTGGCTGAGGTCAAGGGTGTCGAGATCGACATCAATGGTCAAAAGCGGGTTCGGGATGGGGACAAAGTCGACGGAACCTTTCAAAGAAAGATCATTATACCGTAATGTACCATCCGTGGCCTTGATATGTTGTATTGTTTGGCCATCCAATTGTTCGAAACCAATGCCTATCTTTGTATCGAAGGCAAGAGGGGAAGCGGAACTCTTGGGGACAGAAGATAAGTTGAAAAATGTAGCGATATCATTTGGATAAAGTTCAGGTGACGCGACATGTCCTTGAAATTGGTTGGCTGTCATGTGCCCGGTGAATTTCAGCTCTGAAGTACGTATTACATTTGGGGAGGAGGTCGTTTTCGAGAAAAAAAGCCGAGCCGAACCGTCAAGTTGTGTTCCGGTCGTGCTTCCCTGGAGCTTCAAATCGGCGGCAATGGATTGATTCTGCGTACTGAGCGAAACCGGGTACAGGCGATATTTTCCTTCGTTTGCTGTAACGGCAAGAAAAGCATGATCATACCGTTGACCTCGCAAAGAGACATTACGCCCGCGAATTGATCCGCGCATGCTGAGTGCTTGCGGAAGGTGAAACGACTGTCCGGTCGATGCCGGAATGATGGGGCGGAGTAAATCGATATCAAGACCGCGGACGTCTGCATCGAATGTGAGCTGGGGAGATGACGCGTTATGGAAAGAAAGGACGGCAGAGAGCGAGCCTGCCTCTTTGGCGTCGATATCCAGCTTTTTTATATCCAACCGTTCTGTTCCGGCTTCGAATACGATTTCTGTTTTCGCGGTGAGCGGTTTTGTCGCTACAAGACGAGGAGTATCGTTTAATGACGCGGAGGCCTTGGACGGTGTCGAAGAAAGAAGCCCTGCTTTGATCAATCCGTCGAGCGACAGAGGAGCGGTGAGTGTCAGTGCGCCTTGAAAAAGCGGATCGCCGAGCACGTCTTTGCCTATGACGTGGCCAATGGCTTCAGCGCCAAGTCCTTTGGCGTGGAAATTGTCCAGTTCGATGATGCCGGTCGCGGTGTTCAGAGTGAACCGGGTGCCGAGTGTGGCCAACGGGGGGGCTGTACGCTTTTGGAGTACGGCGAGGGTAAAAGGTTCCTTCGGGCGAGTTCCGGAAAGAATACCTATAGCGAGTTCTCCTGCCTCTATTGTCCAATCGTCGGTTTCGGGCAGGAAATGGGCTGTGCCTTTGGCATGGATTGTTGCATAGACATCGGTCGATTTCGGGGTGATGTCGAAGGATAAAGAAAAACCGAAGGTGTCGCCTTGTCCCGTTGATAAGTTGAGCCTGTCCATGACTGCCGACAAGCCATTCTTTTTATCGATCCAAATGACTGTGGTGTCGAGCATGCGAATGCCTTGGAAACGAGGAATAACATTCCAGTGCGATTCCGGGGAATCAACAGGCGTATTGGCTGGAATGGTGTCGGATGAAATTGTCGGAGAGCGGCCGGAGCGAGTTTGAAATGTCGGGGTGTCTTGCCGTGTTGCCTGGTTTCCATTTGAAGAGGACGCCAACTTTGCTGGAGGAAGCATTTTTGTGAGGAACGACGGGAGAAAGGGGAGCGACGACCAGTTGCCTTGTCCACTTGGGTTCTTGATAAGACGGAGAGTGACATTGCGTAACGAAACAATGGACGGGATGATGTCTCGCGAAAGAAGTGGCAAAAGTTGAACCGTTATGGCGGCTTTTCCCACGTCGAGCATAGGGGTGTCGTCAAAACCCTCAGGGTTGGCGATATGCAGAGGTCCAGCGACAAAGCCGGGAGCAGGCAAGAGCGTTAGCTTGACCGGCCCGGTGACTTCGACATGTCGATTTGTAACCCCCTCCAGCGTTTGTGCGACTTGGGATTTAAGTGTGTCTTGTCCGATGAGGGCCGTCAAAACGGCTGGAGCCGCAAAGACAAGACATGTACTGATGGCGAGAAGCCAAAGCACAGCAAACATCACACGTCGACGAAGGCGTGAGGTCATTGAAATTGCTTGTGATGAATGTTCAGGCTGTTGGGACGTTCGTATTTCCATAAGGGAGAGATGGCGTCATATACTGTGTTTGCCGCGCAATACTTTTTGCCAAAGCGGCGGCTCTTTCTTTACAGCAAACCGGGTCGCAATGAAAGGATTGCAACCCGGATTTTTGGAAGAAAAAAGCAGAACAGCGTTAAAATGGGATTTGCAAGCCGACGCCGCCAACCGGTCCGGAGCCATTGCTTGAGCTTTGCCAGGCACGGTTTTTGGGAGTAAGTGCGTCCGAACCAAATCCGAAGACACCGGTCACTTGCGCACCGGAAGGTGTGGTGATGGCCGCTTTGATGCCGGCTTCTTTGGATTGAGCGTTGGATTCAAACGCCAATGTTCCGTCTTTGGGAGTTTTGGGGTGGATGTCCGACAGATCTTGAGAGACATGATCAAAGGCTGGCGAAAGTCTCACGTTCTGGGATGCCGCGTAGGGACCGATAGAATGGGGAGATGCTTCAGCGGTTACGGGGGGATTGGGAATGAGGATCGTTTGACCGGCGCGAAGATCGGTTTCATATTTGAAATTGTTAGTGTACATGATGCGCGCTTTGTTCACCCCGAAGGCTTGACTGAGGCTTTCAAGCGTTTCTCCCGGTTTGACCGTGTGCGTTACAGTATAGGCGTTCGCCGGCGTGACACAGAACACAGCGAAAAGCAGAAGAGACAAGAGAAAACGGTATAGCGTCATTTTTTCGACTCCTGAAATGCCTCGGATTGTATGGGGATTTACATGCAATCGCGCGTGGAGGCGGTTTCGGCACGATATCAATAATAAAAATGCAAAAAATGAGCCTGAAGCAAGACTCTTGACTTGATACCGTAAAGTGGGGTTTACGATACATATTTCGTGTAGTTTAAACGTATCGTAATGAATTGTCATTATGTGAACGTGGTACTGGCCATTTATAAGAGAGTATACGGTCTTGAATTCTCTCGGATATGAGGAAATGCATGGTTTAGTGACGGGATGCAGAGGTGATTCGGAGAAAAAATTTGACTTAATTCATTTATGCATTACAACCTCACGAAAGTTTCATCTGGAGGAAAGTATGGAAGAACATGTTCAGCAAGCTTTAGAAATAGTCAAGGCGCAAGCAAGCGTCCGAAATATGACCGAGGATGAAATTACATCCATGGTTAAAAAGCTTGCTCAAGGTATTCAGGCAATCAATGATGGTGTAGAATTACAGGAACAGAAGTTGAATAATGAACCTCCTGTTGATCCTAAGAAAGCCATTCGAGAAAAAAGCATTGTTTGCCTTGAGTCTGGAAAGTCATTTAAGATTCTCACCAAGCGGCATCTGGCCAAATTCGGTCTCACTCCGGAAGAATATCGCGAAAAGTGGGGCTATGCCAAAAAAATGCCCTTGGTGTGCAAAGAGCTGCAACGCGAACGCCGCAAAAAAATGAAAGATATGAAACTCTGGGAAAAGCGGGCAAAAGCACGCGAACAGAAATAGTCGGCTAGTGTCGTCTCGTAAAAAAAGCCGAGGGAGTGCTCCCTCGGCTTTTTTTACGCAGGAATTGTATTGATTTCATCTATAACCCAATGCTTTGATAGAGCGCATTGATGTCAATATGGGTGCGTACGATATCGGCGAGGCGGTTGAGAGCTGGCTCAACGTCGTATGGTGCCGTTGTTTTCCCAAGCGCAGGAATTCCTTTTCGCTCGCGTAAGTTGTCCAACCACCACCGGCGAAAGCTGTCGTCATCAAACAGGCCGTGAAGATAAGAGCCCCAGACAAGACCGTCATGTCGGGCAAAACCGATTGCTTTGCCATTGACCCGAGTCATAACCACCACAGCTTCATCAAGAAGTGCTTCCGTTCGTCCATGGTGAATTTCATAGCCTGTCACTTCGATATTTGAGGGAATATGTCGAGCGTTGGTGCGCTCCAGGGTTTTGACGGGATCAAGAACCGTGTTGACCGGGAGCAATGCCAAGCCTGGATCAGATACACGTGATGATTCCAGGCCCCCAGGATCGGCAAGAGAGATGCCGAGCATTTGCATCCCTGCGCAAATTCCCACAATCTCGGCCTTTGCATTCGAGGCGATATCGGTGAGTGCTGTGGCGAGACCGTTTCGCCGTAGAATATCAAGATCGGAGAGCGTATTTTTACTTCCGGGAATGATAATGGCATCGGGAGTGCCAAGATTGTCGGCATGTCGCACCAAGCGGAGTTTGACATCAGACTCGGCCGCAATCGGATCAACGTCCGTGAAATTGGAGATGTGGTCGAGGTCGATAACCACAATATCTAAATCGTAGTCACCACTTTGACGATCGCGATAGCAGACGTGACCAGCTTTCCAGGATACCGAGTCTTCTTCCGGTAAGTCCAATCGATCGATATTGGGAATGACACCGAGTACTGGTTTGCCTGTGCGTTGCAACAGAACATCGTTGGCTGGGCTGAGAAGGCTTGCATCGCCGCGGAAACGATTGAGAAGGTATCCGGAGACAAACGATCGTTCATATTCGGTCAAGAGTTCCATCACCCCTGCCAACGCGGCATAGGCCCCACCTCGATCGATATCGGCCACAAGGAGAACGCGTGCATTTGCGTATTCAGCCATGGCCATATTGACGATATCGTGATGTTTGAGATTGACTTCCGCCGGGCAGCCGGCACCCTCGATGACCATGACACCGTATTGTGACGACAGGCTGTCATACGCAGCTTTGGCGGCTTCAAAGGCTTTGGGCTTATATGCGATATACTGGGCAACACGCATATTGCCGACAGGGATACCGTTGACAATGACTTGGGAGCCCGTGTCGCTTGAGGGTTTGAGGAGTACCGGGTTCATACGGCTATCGGGATCAAGACGACAGGCTAAGGCCTGCAGAACCTGCGCTCGCCCCATTTCTCGGGCAAAGCGGTCCACATGGGAATTGAGCGACATGTTTTGCGCTTTGAATGGCGCAACACGCAGGCCGTCTTGAAGAAAAATACGGCATAATGCCGCACACAGGACGCTCTTACCAGCATTGGATGAGGCGCCTTGAATCATGATTGCCGGGGTATGACGTCGCCGAGTCGGACCGGGAGGAAGACGTTTTCCTATCGGTTTGGGAATAGAGGCGAGAATGGCATGGACTAACCGAACATTGTCCTCGTGGCGTCGGACGGCAACACGGAAAAATGTGGAATCCAGACCTTCGACATTGTCACAAACACGGATAGCAATTCGATGTTTCTGCAAAAGACGTTGGAAGAGGGCGCTGGCATCCATCTTGTCAGACTGGATTTGAATGAGAAGATAATTGGCAGAGGATGGATATACTGTCAGTCCCGGGAGTACGTCGAGATTAGCCTGGAGGTCTGCACGCAAGCGGGCAATTTTTGTGCGGGACTGTGTGATAAAGTCGGTATCGGCGAAAGCATGTTTTCCGACTGCTTGGGCAATGACATTGACCGACCATGGAGGCAGCGCTTCACGAAGGATCTGTGCCCGGTCGGGACTTGTGGCGATTCCACCGAGTCGAAGACCGGGAATGGCGAACATTTTCGTCAGTGAGAGCAGTACACTGACATTCTCAGGTCGAGATCCTACCAAGCTTGTCGTCGTATCGACAAAATCAAGAAAGGCTTCATCCACGAGAAAATGGCTATCAGGATGACGCGCAGCAATATCAAGAATTTCGGCCTCGTCGACCATACGGCCGGTCGGGTTATTCGGGCGGCCAAATACGACAAGACTCGGTGTCGCCAAATGCGTCGCCAATGCCTTCCAATCAAGCATAAAGGCGTTGTCTGCTCGCAGTCGCGGGGAGATGACGCGAAGTCCGGCCTTGTGGCAGGCATCGGTGTAATCATGATATGAGGGGCAAGGGACAATGGCCTGTGAAAAGCCGAGAATACGTGGCAACGTATAAAGTAGTTCGGTTGAGCCATTGCCGAAAACAAAAGAATTTGAGGGAACGCCGAAATGTTCTGCCGCCGCTCGACACAGATCTGCGCAGTCCGGGTCTGGATAGTGTACAGCCTCGGATAAGGTTGCGCTCGTCACGTCACGCAACCATGGCGGAGGACCAAAAGGATTGATACTGGCCGAAAAGTCGAGAAGTTCATGGGGAGCACAGCCTGCTTGAGCAGACAATGCGCGAAGGTGGCCGCCATGAGGAAATGCCGGATGAGGAGCATGCAACATATCGGACATGAAATGTTCCTGAGTATAAAAGTGAAGATGGTTGAATCAGTAAGATGAGGCGCACTATGGCGTACAATGTGGCGCTGAGCAAGCCGTAAGGCGGATATGGTGGTACTTGTTTGGACAGATCAGCTTGCCTCAAGGCAAGAGGAATATTATGTCGTATGCAGGGGATTTCACAACGAAGGAGAACGCCATGTGGAAACGTATTGGAGTCGTGTTGACGCTGCTGGCTGTCGTGATGACCGCACACGATGCATTTGCAGAGAGCACGGCCGAAGATTTGTTTCAGCAAGGGCTCGTTGCTGTTGAGCATCATGACGAGCAGACGGCTCTTGTGGATTTCACATCGGCTTTGGAAATCGATCCGACATTGCTCGCCGCCTACGTTGAGCGAGGTAAAATCTATCTCAGTCTTGGCGTGGCAGCGTCTGCTGAAGCCGATTTTACTGCAGCTTTGGACATTGACCCAAGCCTGACAATTGCTTTGGGATTGCGTGGTCGGGCGCGTCTTATGCTCGAAAATTACGAAGATGCTTTGAGTGATCTCAATGCGGCTTTGGAAGCCGATCCGAATTGGGCGCAAGCACTACAGGATCGCGCACTTGCCGAGCTTGCGTTGGGGGATGCCGAACAGGCACTCGCTGATGCCGACGAAGTTGTGGCTCTGTACGCATTTGATACTTTATGTGGAGAAATAACCCCGTATAATGCCGACGACGTGGATTCGACGTCGATCGTTTCATCGACTGGCACGATCTCAAGTATGTTGTCTGCATATGCACCGACAAGTACTTTCTCTGATATAATCAGCCGAATTGAATCGTTGGCCCAAACTGAAGGCACAACGTCCAACGTCTATCTGTCAACCTCCGATAACTCCTCATACTATGACGATTCATCGAGTTCCTCGACGCCTGTAGGCAAGGTTATTTCGACATCCGACGAGCGCAAAGCCGAGATGGTTGAACTCAATCAACTTCTCGTCAATGAAATCACGCTCTACAATATCTGCGCGGTTCTCCAGTCCCAGAATATCGATTCGCTTGATGATGCGTGGTATTTACGCGGATTGGCTGAAATCGATACTGGGGATTACGATGCGGCGATAGACGATTTTACAAGTATTCTCGATGTACAACCGGACAATGTAGAGGCTTTGGCGGGGAGGGCCAAAGCGTATCTTGAAAATGATGAAGCCTCATTGGCGTTGACGGATATCAATCGCGCCATTGCCTTGGCGCCGACGAACGCTGAATTGTATGTTACGCGTGGACTTGTCTGGCTGGCGATGGATAATTTGACGCGAGCCGGAAATAACTTCGATACGGCGTTGTCGTATGATGCGACATCGTCAAATGCTTACGCCGGCAATGGCTATTTGGCTATTGAAGATAAGGACTATGTGACCGCCATAGCCTGGTTCGATACGGCGTTGACGTATGATACAAAAAATGGATGGGCGTACGCCGGACGCGCGGATGCTCGGTATGGTTATGCCGATGAGCTTGATGACGCTGGACAGACTGAAGCAGCCGAAGCACAACGTGCCGCCGCCGCAGAGGATGATGCCAAAGCCGAAGAACTCGGGTATGCATAGATGAGGCGCTGAAACACGCCGGCGCAAGTATTGTCAATCATTTGAACCGATATCAAAGTGACAGCGGCGGCATGACGCGCAACCATCATCGGGACATGGCGTACCCGGCTGGCCGTTTTTGTAGGCTTGCCAGCCGGCATAAAGCAATGCTTTGGGGACGCCGACGTCAATAACGTCCCAAGGAAAAATTTCATCTTTATCGCGTTCACGATCAAGGAACTGATGACCTTCTCCCGGCCAGTCAGCTAATGCCTTTTTCAACCGGCCTCCGTTCTTGGCTGCCAACTCGACAAATTCAGCGAGTGAGGCGTCTCCTCGTGCAAGAAGTCCCTGAATACGAGCTCGTGACGGATTATCGAGATCGACGCGGACCCCGCGAAATGGTTTGACCATATCGCGCAATCGTCCCAGTACAGCTTCAAGATCATCTTGTGATGCCATGGGAGCGTATTGCATGGGAGTAAAGGGCTTGGGAACCAGGCAACTTACGGCAAGCGTCATATGGGCGATACATTTTTTCTTGGACTTGGCAATGCGGCCCGCAGCGTGAATCTGTTCAAGAAATTCGGCGAGTTCATCGTAATCGTCTGACGTTTCTCCTGGCCAACCAGCGATGAGATAGACTTTGAGGTGGTTGATGCCGTGGTCGGCAGCCAAGGAAACGGCATGTAGGAAATCTGCTTCGTCAAGGTTTTTTCCGGCTGCCACGCGGAGACGATGGCTTGGTCCTTCCAAAGCCAACGTCAGAGTGCGTGAACCGCTTTTGCGAAGTAACGTGAGCAACGAGTCGGTTATGCCGTCGGCACGGACCGAGGACAGGGAAAATTTGATTTTTTCGTCCAAAAGTCGTTTGAGTAAGCTTTCCAGCGGTGGCCAATCGGTCAACGCTGTGCCCACAAGTCCTACTTTTTTGGGGTGGTCGCGTTCGATGATTGCCCAGACATCATCGAAATTCGCTTGACGCGGAGGGCGATAGACATGCCCCGCGGCACAGAATCGGCAAGCATACGGACAACCGCGGTTGATCTCGATGAGAAGCATGTCCTTGAATTCGGACTTATTGCTGATGAAGACCGAGGACGCCGGATCGTGGAGGCGACGAGAATCCTGCGCTGCGACGACACGTTTGACCGGAGTGGTGGATTGCCCGGGTACATAGATACCTGGAGCGTTTTTTTCTGCAGTGAGAACATCGTGTTTACCGATACCGCTCAAGAGCGCTGTGTGGAGTCGAGAAAAGACATCAAGGAGGCCTGCTTCGGCTTCTCCAACGAAAAACATATCGAAGAAAGGGGCAAGTGGAGCTGGGTTGATAAAGGCCGGCGGCCCGCCTCCAATAACGATTGGATAATCGGGCCGCTGGTTCGTAAAGGGGGGGATCCCTGCGTCGGAAAGCATGGATACAACGCGTGGATAGTCTTCTTCAAAGCACAGCGAAAAGGCGACAACGGCAAACTGAGACAGCGGTCTGTTTGTCTCTTCGGAAACAGGCGAAGTCACACCGTCTTTTTTCGGATCGAAAAAGACTCGTTCTGGTGCAAAACGGTCATCGGTCGCAAGTATGCGATAGACAGCCTGCCAACCCAGGGCTGACAGTCCGGCACGGGCCTCCTGCGTGAAAACGAGTGCCACGGGTAACCGGCCGCCGATATCTCGTGGTTCGTAATCATTGAGGCCAACAAAGGACCGAAGCCCGCTTACATCACGGGGCATGCATGCATCTCATCTGCCACTATGGACTGTCCTGTTTCGTCAGCCGTGTCTGCGCAGTCGTTTTAGACTGCGCAGACACAGGCATTAATCTGCCTGCATACGGATGAAGGAAGGAATTTCAAATTCTTCTTCATCGAAGACAAAGTCTTCTTCTCCGGGAGAAGAGCCTTTGGCTTGCTGCATCATGTCGTAATTGACATCAGGACCTTTTTTCCCGCTTCGGCGTAAATACGCCGGGACATTGAGATCATTTTGCTGTGTTGCGTTTTGAAAGCGTTTCGAGCGAGGGCTTTGAACGCACGAATTGTTGCCTTGCTGCCGCGGCTGTTGAATTAAGCGCACGTTGGGATCGGGCCGACGAAGCTGAGGAGCTTGCTCGGTTTTATTCTCAACGGGCTGGCTGATGGGCTGCGGCTGTGGTTGCGGTTGAGATTGCGGCTGTGGCTGTTGCTGCGTCTCAACGAGTTCCGCATGAGGCGGCATGGCGTCGATGCCCGTGGCAATAACGGTGATGTGCATTTCATCGCCTGCATCGTGGTCGAAAACGGTACCAAAGAAGACCTTGGCTTCCTCGTGAACAGCTTCGGTGATGGTGCGAGCCGCTTCGTCCACTTCTTCGATCGTCAGATCAGGGCCACAGGTGATGTTCATGAGAACGCCTTTGGCACCTTCGATGTTAACGTCGTCGAGTAACGGGCTGGTAATGGCTTTCTGTGCAGCTTCTTGGGCACGGTGTTCGCCGCGGGCCGAACCAAATCCCATAAGGGCCTTGCCCATTTCCGACATAACCGCTTTAACGTCGGCAAAGTCGAGGTTGATCAAGCCAGGCACCATAATGAGGTCGGAGATGCCTTTGACCGCGAAGTAGAGTACCTCGTCCGCCTTTTTGAGCATATCGAGGAAGCTGGCTTTTTTCGAAGCAAGCTGCAACAGGCGGTCGTTGGGAATGGTAACAATGGAGTCGACCACTTCGCGCAATGCTTCAATCCCGCGTTCGGCTGATTGAATGCGTTTTTTGCCTTCGAAATAGAATGGCTTGGTCACAACGCCAACAGTGAGTGCGCCGGACTCTTTCGCGACCTTGGCAACGACAGGAGCGGCTCCGGTACCCGTGCCGCCGCCCATGCCGGCGGTAACAAAGACAAGATCTGGTTCTCCAAGAATGGATTTGATCTGATCAATGCTTTCCATGGCGGCTTCCCGACCAACTTCGGGATTGGCGCCGGCTCCAAGGCCTTTGGTCAGTTTTTCACCAAGTTGAATTTTGTATTCAGCCTTGGAGAAGTTGAGCGCCTGCAAGTCGGTGTTCGCCGAAATGAATGTGACGCCTTTCAAGGCAGAATCAATCATGTTGTTGACGGCATTGGAACCACCACCACCGCAACCTACGACTTTGATTTGGGCGTTAGAATCGCCTTCGATTTCCCATAATTCCATGGTTTCCTCCCCCTTGAGTCCTTCCTTGGTTAGCCTTTGTCATCCTACGAATGGAAGCGCTGCCTTATTTAACGTCGACAAACCATTTTTTCATGCGGCCGAGAATACGGTTGAAGACGTTTTCATCGCGGATACGGAAGCGTTTTTCCACTCCTTCCTTTTCTGCTCCATAGAGCAAAAGACCCACGGCTGTGGCATACATCGGGCTATTTACAACATCTCGCAATCCGCCTACGCGCGTTGGATATCCAATACGTGTTGGTAAATTGAAGATTTGTTCGGCCAACTCCTGCATTCCTTCAATAAGCGAGGTGCCACCAGTCAGAACGACACCTGCACCAATCATGTTTTTCAATCCGGAGCGAATGAGTTCCTGGTCGACGAGGGCCAGCATTTCTTCAATACGTGGCTCACAGATTTCAGCCAGAATGTGTCGAGAGAGCCGTCGAGGTTCGCGTCCACCAACACTCATGACTTCGATAATTTCTTCTTCGCGTATAAGATCCGATAAGGCACAACCGAATCGAATCTTAATCTTTTCAGCCGAAAGCATCGGTGTACGCAAGCCGAAAGCAATATCGTTGGTCAGGTTTGTTCCACCAAGCGCCAAGACAGACGTGTGTTTGATGGAATCATTGGAAAAAATGGCAAGATCGGTGGTGCCTCCGCCCAGATCGACTAAAGCGACACCGATTTCGCGTTCTTCTTCCGTCAAAATAGCCTTGGACGATGCCAATGCTTCAAGAACGATGTCTGAGACGTCAAGTCCGGCTCGGTGACAGGAGCGCACAATGTTTTGTGCACTGGTCACAGCACCGGTGACGATGTGGACTTTGACTTCGAGACGCACCCCCGCCATACCGAGCGGGTCGGCGATGCCGCGTTGATCATCCACAATAAATTCCTGAGGCAGGATGTGGATGACTTCTCGATCCATGGGGATGGCAACAGCTTTAGCCGCATCAATGACGCGCTCCACATCGCGTTGACCAACTTCACCGCCTTTGACGGCGATTACCCCATGAGAATTGAAGCCTTTAATGTGGCTGCCGGCAATACCAGCGTACACCGAGCGAATTTCACAGCCGGCCATCAATTCTGCCTCTTCCAAGGCTTTTTTGATCGACTGTACGGTTTGCTCGATATTGACGACCACTCCTCGTCGTAGGCCTGTGGACGGAGACGTGCCGATGCCGACGACGTCCACGCCTTCAGGGGAAAGCTCCCCCACGACCACACAGGTTTTGGTGGTGCCGAGGTCAAGTCCGACAATAAGTTCCGATTTGGCCATATCCCGCCCCCAGTCCTCGTCTTGCGTTAGTTGGTGCTACGTGCGGCTTTGGACGAAAACTTTGTCGTCCTGCGAGGCAATAACAGCCGCTCGCTCGATTTCGCCACGCCGCATCAAGTCCGCCCAGACCAGGGTCAGGCGGCGAAGATTGTCGCGCCAGTTATCGAGACCGAGGCACAACATGGTATTGCGATCCAAAAGCATGATTTCGATTCCGTGTCTCCAGGACAATCGCACCCAGGCAACATTATCCTTTGAGAACGGGGCGCCGGTCGCCTTAGCGGCCTCCCAGAAATGATTCAGCATGTCCAGGTGTTTTTCCATACCGGCTTCAATCTCAAGCTGTGGTAACGATTCAAAATTGTCCGGTTCTACCACGTCGATGATGCGGCCTGCTTCGTCGGCGTAGTAAAGTTTATTTTGGTATTGCATCCAATACGCTGGAACACGTTCAGTAACCACCAAATTGATGGTGTCCGGAAAGACACGCTTGATGGCAACGGTATCCACCCATGGCTCTGTTTCCACTGCAGTCTCGA
The DNA here is from genome assembly GCF_000429305.1 of Desulfovibrio inopinatus DSM 10711. NCBI lineage: Bacteria > Pseudomonadati > Thermodesulfobacteriota > Desulfovibrionia > Desulfovibrionales > Desulfovibrionaceae > Desulfovibrio > Desulfovibrio inopinatus. The sequence continues at coordinate 59,144 of NZ_AUBP01000012.1, read as the reverse complement.
CAGCACCAAGTTTGATGGCCATGAGATTGTCCCCTGGTGCGAGGCCGGACAGGGAAATGATGTCTTTGTTTGAAAGACGATGAAGCCCTTGGACATCAATGCTATCCAGGCTGAAATATTGGATGGTTGTCAACCATCGGTATCCCGCCAGTAAGCCGACGCTGACTCCGGCCAATACAGTGGCGGCAACAATGAGAACAGCCAGCTTCGTAAAAAAGCCGGCAACGAAACGCGGAGAAGGTAAAATACCCACGCCAATGGCAGATGCATTACCAGGAGAAGCTACGTGCACTCGTGGCGATCGGCTGCGATTCTTGGAGCTTCCGGTCAAGGACAGGCGTGACGGTTTGTCATTCTTGCCCTTGTGGTACTGCTTTGAATAAGAATTCTTTTTCGCTCCCGAAGGCTTGCCCCCAGATGCGTTGGCGCGGATGCTCATGGCAGAGTCTTTACCTCCATGTGGAGTGCCACTCCGAATTGGTCCAAAACCGTATTTTGGGCCATCTCAATCAGCTCCATAGCCTGGGCTGCTGTTCCGTTCCCTTTGTTGACAAGAAAATTGGCGTGCTTATCCGAAAACGCCATATCTCCGTGATTTTTCCCGCGAAATCCGGCCACATCAAGCAACCGGCCGGCGCTGTCTCCTTCGGGGTTCTTGAAAACGCACCCTGCTGAATGCGTATCGAGAGGTTGCGTTTTTCGTTTGTTATCCATGGCCATTGTCATGGCGTCCCGTACCATCGTTGCGGGCTTACGAACAAATTTCAATCGTGCCGATGCGACGAGAGAGAACCCTGTCATGCGACGTGGCTTGAAAAAGCGATACCCCATGTCGATATCGTCCGATGCGTAACGGACAAGTCCGGTCTCTTCGGACCACATAACAACCGATTCAAGAACATCTTTTATCTGGCATCCAAACGATCCTGCGTTCATGGCGACTGCACCACCCACGGTGCCTGGGACGCCGGCTAAACCGGATAATCCCCAGAGGCCGTTTTTTGCCAGCCAGGTCAACAAAACGGGGAGGCGCAATCCTGCATCGACATCAATCGTGATTGTGTCGTCGGTTTCGGCCACAACTGTGGGACCGGCTGCTTTGCCGAAACGCACGAGCACAAGGGGCAACTCTCCGTCCTTGGCAAGGATATTGCTTCCCCAACCAAAGACGTACGGCGTTGCACCAAGCCGTGACAAAGCGCCGGGCAGGGCGTCGAAATCGGCCGGCTCGTCTACGACGAGTTCAGCCAATGCACGTCCTCCAAGGCGCAGTGTGGTGCGCTCGGCGAGAACCGGTTCGGGCAGTTCGCGCAATGCCACGTTTAACCCTCCAAAAATCCTTGTCCGACACGCCAGATAGACCCAGCCCCGAGCGTAATAAACACGTCGTTTGACTGCAACATATCCGGCAGCGCTTCTTCCATCGCTGTGAAGTCCGGATAAAAGTGAACGCGTGCATTTCCGACTTGACGAATGCCTTGTGCTAAGGATTCTCCTGAGACGCCGGGAATGGGGGTTTCCGAAGCCGGATAGATTTCCGTTAAAAGCAACTCGTCAACCTCGTCGAAACTTTTACAAAATTGGCCGAACAGCGCTTGAGTTCGAGTAAAACGATGGGGTTGGAAGGCAACCACAATACGTCGTCCCGGATAGCATGCTTTGGCGGTGCTGATTGTCGCCGCAATTTCAGCCGGGTGGTGACCATAATCATCAATGACAGTGATGCCATTCCGTTCACCTTTAATTTCAAAACGTCGGCCGACTCCTCCGAATTTAGAAAGAGCGGTGACGATATCTTCTTTTTTGATCCCGGCCTCAAGTGCGACGCCGATAGCGCCAAGTGCATTCAGTATATTGTGTTGGCCTGGATGCGGCAAAACTATGTCGGCAAAGTGTACGCCGTCTACAAGTACTGTAAAGCGATTTACGGGGCCGCCACTCGTAATTATTCCACGAATACGAGCCGTCTCGCCAAGACCGTAGGTAATGGTCGGTCGCTTCACATGTGGCAAAAGACGCGCGACTCCGGGGTCGTCACTGCAGACGACATTGAGCCCGTAAAAGGGCAGACTATTCATAAAAGTTGTAAATGCCGAATCAATGTCGTCTTGGTTAGTATAATAGTCAAGGTGGTCGGCGTCTACATTGGTGACGATGGTCATAATGGGTAAAAGACACAAGAAAGAACCATCGGACTCGTCGGCTTCGGCAATAAGGTATTCCCCTTCACCGAGCCGAGCTCCTGAGCCATATGTATTGAGCCGTCCTCCGATGATGACCGTTGGATCTTTTTTTGCTTCCGTGAAAATTGTCGCCAGAAGTGATGTTGTTGTTGTTTTACCGTGGGTACCGGCAACAGCAATCCCTGTGCGAAGTCGCATGAGCTCCGCCAACATTTCAGCGCGAGGAATAACGGGAATCCTGCGGCTGAGCGCTTCGACCAGTTCTGGATTATCGGCGTTTATCGCCGTGGATTTGACGACGACGTCGGCATTACCCACATTTTTTCGCCCATGGCCGATGTAAATTTCTGCACCGAGGTCGCGCAATCGTTTGACAGGCGCTCCCGAAGCCATGTCGGAGCCGCTCACTTCGTAACCGAGGTTGAGCAGAACTTCAGCAATACCGCTCATACCGGAACCGCCGATACCAATCATGTGAATACGGCGTACTTTGTGTTGCATGCCCCCGCGTTGGGCACCGTTAGTATGTATTTTTTGTATTTCCATCTGTCTCATCTCGCTTATGCCGTCCGAAGGGCCAGGGCTTCCACATTGTCGGCAATTGTGTCGGCTGCATGGGGTGCGGCCAAGGTCAAGGCGTTTTCGGTCATGGTCATGAGCGTTGCATTGTCGTTTAAAAGATCGGCAGCAAGGGCTCCGAGATTCACATCGGCCAAAAGGCTGGGAGCTTTTTCTCCCTTTTCAGCCACCACGCGAGCAGCTCCACCTGCGGAAAGTACGAGTGCGTTTTCCATTTGGTGATCGTGTGTCGCATGCGGAAACGGTATAAGAATAGCCGGCTTCCCTGCGGCCGTAATTTCAGCCAGGCTGCTTGCACCGGCTCGGGCAATGACAACATCGGCAAAATCATACGCAGCAGCCATGTCTTCGATAAAAGCACTGACGGTGTGTCGGTCTGCCGAACCCGTAGCGGTATAGTCGGCATACACCGTGTCGAAATCTGTTTTGCCCGTCTGATGCCATAAGGTAATCCCAGCCTTTTCAAACTCAGGGAGCGCGCGAACAACAGCGCGGTTGATGGCTCTGGCACCTTGACTGCCACCAAGAACAAGAACGTTCCGTCCAAATGTCCTGTTTCGGGCCTTTTCACCCAAGGCAGCAATCGTTGCTCGGACCGGATTGCCGGTGAGAACACATTTTTTTGGGGGAAAAAGTCTTGTTGTGTCACGGCTACCAAGAAAAATACGATCGACCAGACGGCTCAATACTCGGTTGGCCATACCAGGGATACTGTTTTGTTCCTGAATAGCCGTTGGAATGCGAAAAAGTTTCGCAACGAATACCGGAATGAAACCAGCATAGCCCCCAAAACCGATAACGACTTGGGGAGAAAATTGTCGAATGCGACGTATAGCTTGCAGAAAACCAACTCCAAGCCCGTATGCGGCACGAATTTTTGCCATGAGCCCTTTTCCCAGGATTCCCTGTACGGGCAATGAGACAAATTCGAGTCCACTGGCTTCGGCCATGGTTTTTTCCGGACCGGAAGCACCGATAAACAGGATACGCAGGTCGGGGTGGCGTTCCTTGAGTGTGCGGGCGACAGCCAGGGCAGGAAAAATATGTCCCCCCGTGCCGCCTGTTGTTACGACGACACGCTTCATGTAGGCCTCTTGCGTGAGAGGTTCAGGAGGATGCCAAGGCAAAGGAAGCAGGCGACCATGTTTGAACCTCCATAGGACAGGAAAGGCATCGCCACGCCTTTGGGAGGGATACAGCCAAGAACAACAGCCATATTCAGCAAGAATCCCAAGCCTAAAATCATGGTCATGCCGTATGCCGTGAATCGATCCCGGAGGTCATCTTGAGCAAGCGCCACGGAAAAAGCCCGCCACAATAATATACCGACACAAATAAAAACAAGTGAGACGCCGACAAAACCGAGTTCTTCCCCAACGACAGCCATGATGAAGTCGTTGTGGGCTTCGGGGAGATAAAATAACTTTTGTTTTCCTGCGCCAAATCCAACTCCGCCGATACCACCTGATCCAAATGCAAGAAAAGACTGAACGAGCTGGTATCCGATATCAGCAGAATGTTTAAAGGGATCGAGAAACGCCAGAAAACGTTTCACCCGGTATTCAGAACTCATAATGAGCAATCCCATCGCGGCCACGCCGATCATGCTGGAGCCGAGGAGATAAAAGATGCGCGTGCCGCCGACAAGGCTCATGAAGAAAAAGAGCATCCCAAGAAAAACGGCGCCTCCCATGTCAGGTTGGAGTAAAAGAATAAAACAGAACACAAGCGTAATAAAAATTGGTGGCAGGAACCCAATGGTGAACGAACGCACAAGGTCCTGCTTTCGCGAAAAGAAATAAGCCAAATAGAACACGAGCGCGGCTTTGGCAAATTCTAAAGGTTGAATCGAGATCGGACCCACAGCCAACCAGCGTCGAGCTCCACCAGCTTTGACGGACAGTTGAGGTATAAGGGTCATGGCACACATGATAAGCACCCCGAATAAGACCGGGTAGACGGGCCCATGCAAGATTGAACGGGGCACTTTGGCCATGACAACCATAACCACAAGACCAATCAACGCGAAAATGCACTGCTTTTTAAAAAAGTAATATTTATCCGAAACCATACGTTCGGCCATGACACCACTTGCCGAAAGAACCATGACGAGCCCCAAACCGGCAAGGACAAGCCCTGCGCCCAAAAGCAGGGGGTCGATAGTCGGTTTTGTGGCCAACTCGGAGCTTGGTTTGAGTAAAAATCGGCTCATGAGTTCTCCTGCTCGGCCTGTAGTTCCTGTACAACACGCACGAAGTCTTTTCCTCGCTCGGCGTATCCGGAATACTGGTCAAAACTCGCTGTTCCCGGCGATAAGACTATTGTGTCACCGGGTTCCGCCAATGCAAAAAGTCGTCGGGTCGCTTCACCCAGTGTTGGATCGTAGCTTGTCGGACAAATACTGGAGAATGTGGGCTCAAAATCGTTCCGTGAGTCCCCGAAAAGTCCAACAGCTTTGAGGCGTTCTTTGAAAAGCGGCGTCAGGGAATCCAAGTCCCCACCCTTGAAAACACCACCGGCAAGCAGCAGGGTGGGCGTATCGACGCTTTCAAGAGCAGCGCGCATGGAATCAATGGTGGTCGATTTTGAATCGTTGATGAATGTTACATTGTTGACCATACCGACGTGTTCAATGCGATGGGGAAGGCCAGGAAAAGCGTTCAGGGTTGACTGAACCTGTTCCTGACTCAGGCCGAATGCTTTGACGGCCAACCACGCGGCTTCAAGGTTGGCTTGATTATGCCGGCCAGGCAGTGTCGGAGCTTGAAACCGGTTCGTCGCTGTAAAATATACTCGTTTACAGGCCAGTTCGATCTTGTTCTCCAATATTTCTTTGAGATCGAATGGCAAAATGGCCAAATCGGTTTTGTCCATGCGGGAGAAGATGTTAAGCTTGGCCGCAAAGTACTCGGCGATATCTTCATGCCAATCAAGATGGTCAGGCGTGAAGTTGAGCAATATAGAAACCTTGGGATGAAATGACGAAACGTTTTGCAATTGAAAACTGCTGACTTCCAAAACAATGACGTCCGCAGGCTGGTCGCTCAAAATATAGTCGGACAGCGGCGTACCAATATTGCCTCCGACAAAAACAGACTTCCCGGCATCGCGCAGGAATTCCCCCACCAGAGTGGTGACGGTGGTTTTGCCGTTGGTCCCGGTGATGGCGATAATTGGGGCATCGGCGAACCAGGAGGCAAGTTCGAGTTCTGCCAGGACTTGCGGTGGTCTTGCCGGATCGAAGAACGGCATTAAACTGGCAGATCGAACTCCAGGGCTCAACACAACCATGTCGGCTCCGGCAAAGTCTTCACTGGCATGTTCGCCCAAACGAATGACGACATGCCGCTCTTCCAGTTCAATTCGATCCGTATCGTCCAGTGCGTCGGTTCGCTTATCGAGCAGACGGACCGTGGCCCCGAGAGCAAGAAGAAGGCGTACCGCGGCCAGACCGGATCGGCCGGCACCGACGACAACGGCCTTGTGGCCGGTCAGTTGCATGGTGTGCAGAAGTTCACGCATTAAGTAGCCTCTTCGTCCTATCGCAGCTTGAGTGTTCCAAGCGCGACGAGCGCCAGCAAAATGGACAGAATCCAAAATCGGATAATAATTTTGGATTCGGGGATCCCCTTGAGTTCAAAATGGTGGTGGAGTGGAGCCATTCGAAAAATACGTTTGCCACCACTGAATTTAAAATATCCGACCTGCAAAATGACGGACAACGTTTCAGCGACAAACAGACCGCCCACAATCATAAGAAGCAGTTCCTGTTTGACAAGAACGGCGATGAAGCCGAGCGCTCCCCCCAAACTCAGAGAACCGACATCTCCCATGAATACTTGAGCCGGATACGCGTTGAACCATAGAAAACCGAGTCCGGCGCCAGCCATGGACGCGCAAAATATCGTGACTTCACCGACACCGGGAACACTCGTCACCTGCAGATATTTGGCGATTTGGGTATGTCCGGCCACGTACACAAACAATGCGAACATGGCTGCGGCGACAACCGTCGGGCCAATGGCCAGCCCGTCGAGCCCGTCGGTCAAATTGACGGCATTGCTCGCTCCAACCACGACAAGCATTGCAAAGGGTAAATAGAAAAATCCCAGATCGGGTTGAAAATTTTTGAAAAAGGGAACGGACAAGCTGGTTGTATATTCAGGATTGATCAGCAGGATGCCCGTGGCGACAAAGGAAACGGCGGTTTGAATAAGAAATTTATCCTTCGCTGAAAGTCCTTTGTTCTTCTTTTTTACCACTTTGAGGTAGTCGTCATAAAATCCGACAGCGCCAAAGCCCAAAAAGACAAATAACGTGAGCCATACATAGCCGTTCGTCAGGTCTGACCACAATAACGTAGCGAGACACAATGCCAGGGCGATGAGGAGGCCTCCCATCGTCGGTGTTCCGGCTTTGCATTGGTGTGCCGTGACGTCTTCATGAATGTATTGTCCACATTTGAGTTCCGTCAAATAGCGGATAACACGCGGTCCGAACAAAATGGAGATGACCAAAGCCGTAATAAAGGCCGCAATGGAGCGAAACGTGATGTACCGAAAAACGTTGAAGAGCCCGAATTGGGTCGAAAGAGGAACAAGGATATGATAAATCACGTCGTGCTCCTGGGGGAAATCTCACGCAGAGGCTGAATATAGGTTTCCATAGCCATGGAGCGTGAGCCCTTGACCAGGATGGTTCCGTGGGTAAACGAGTTGTCTTGCAACACGGCCGTCAAATCGGTCGCATCGGAAGTCGGGAAAAATCGGCCATGAAAGTGGGCTTGAGCAAGACCAGTCTGCACATGTTCCGCACTTTCGCCTTTAAAAAGGACGATGGCAGGGTTGACGCCAGCCGCCACAACGCCAAGGGTTGTATGCTCTGCTTGGCGCGCCGTACCGAGTTCACGCATTTCGCCAAGAACAAGACACAACGGCCCATCTCCGGCCACGTCGCGGGCTGCTTCGATTGATCGGCGCATAGAGAGAGGATTGGCATTGTACGAATCGTCAATGACGATATAATCGCCAAGATTTTCAACGACGAACCGCTGATCCGGATTATCAAATTGACGCAGGCCCTCTTCAATACGTTCCAGGCCTATTTTGTAGTGTTGGCAAACCGCGCATACTGCGGCGATATTTTCGGCGTAATGTGCACCGGCAATGCCAAGCGTCATGGTGCGGGTCTCGGATTTTGTCGTCACGACAAAGACGCCCTGGTCGTTTTGTGATCCGACGTACTGGCATAATACATCGGCGTCGGGATTGGCCGTGGAGATCGTGATAACCGCTGCCGTTTGTGTGCGGGCGCGGTCGAAAAGGCCCGGGTAATCCAGGGAAACAATGGCTACCCCATTGGGTTTAAGAAACTCAAACAGTGTGGCTTTGGCATGGAGAACGCCATCAATGTTGCCCAGGCCTTCGAGGTGTGCAGGGCCGATGTTATGCAAAACTGCGACATCCGGCGCGGCAATAGCCCCTAAGGCTTCCATGTCTCCCTCTCGACTGATGCCGAGTTCCATTACCCAAAAGTCGTCACGTTCGGACGCCGCGAGCATCGATAACGGCAATCCAAGCTGGTTGTTGAAATTTTTGTGATTTTTGGATGTCGAGCCCATCTGGGACAACACGGTCGACAGCATTTCCTTCACCGTGGTTTTTCCACAGGAACCCGTGATGGCGATAACTTGCGCCGCGGATTGTTCCCTCCAGGCCCGAGCGAGTTGCCCCAATGCGAACAGAGGATCTTCGACAACAAGCACGATGGCATCGGTAATATCTGCTAAAGGACGAGCGGCTAAAATAACTGCTGCACCTTGGCTGGCGGCTTGCGCGGCAAATGCATGACCGTCGACCCGTTCTCCTGGGAGACAGGCAAACAGACTCCCCGGGCAGGCTTTACGGCTGTCGGAGCATACCGATTCGACGACCGTGTCCGGTCGAACCGATTCGGGAAGCTGGGCTCCAATAACCCGAGCTATTTCGTCCACATACATTCTCACGCCAAATGCTCCCAAACAATTTCAGCATCATTGAAGTGATGCTTGGTGTCACCAATTTGTTGGTAGGTTTCATGCCCTTTACCCGCGATGAGCAGGACGTCATTGTCGTGCATCATGTCCAGAGCGGTGATGATTGCTTTTTTTCGATCAACTTGTTCCATCACGCGTGTGCATCCACCGAGACCGGGCCTGATATCGTCGATAATAGCTTGTGGATCTTCGTGTCGTGGGTTGTCAGACGTAACGACGGCCACATCGGCATATTGGCATACGGCTTCACCCATTCTTGGGCGTTTGGTTTTGTCTCGGTCGCCTCCGCATCCAAAAACGACAATCAGCCGGTCGTAGGGAAGTTCTCGCAGAGAACGGCAGACATTCACCAATGCATCTGGTGTATGGGCGTAATCAACGAACACGGTCTTGCCCTTGTCGTTGGCAATACGTTCCAGCCGTCCCGGAGCGCCGTGAAAATGGTTGAACACGGCCATCTGATTCGGAGACAGTCCGAGGCTCAAGCCAACGGCCTGAGCGGCGAGTAAATTTTGGGCGTTATGTCTTCCAGCCATGGGGGAGCGGATTTCCCAGGTTTTGCCTTCATAGTCAACTACCATTGTGATGCCCGTGTCATCGATGTCGATAATTCGTCCACGCAGGGCACGACGTATTCCATGGGGGACATCATCGAGACCGTAAGCAAGAGCCTGATCGAGTTTTGTCAGCAGGCGTTGTCCAAACGGATCATTGTAATTAATGCAGGCGTTTTGTGGAAATTTGAGCAATTCGGTGAAGAGTTTAGCCTTGGTCTGAAAATAGGATTCCATGTCACCGTGATAGTCCAGGTGGTCTTGCGTGATATTGGTTAACACAGCGGCATCATAGGATATACCAGCAATCCGCTTCTGGTCTATCGCATGACTCGATACTTCCATGAACGCAACATCGACCGATGCTTTATTCATGTTGCCGAGCAATTCGTGCAACTGGAGGCATCCCGGAGTTGTGAGGTTCGCTTCAAGTCGAAATCCTGGCCAACGGTAGTCGATCGTCCCGAGAATGCCTGCTTTGGCGGTATTTGAAGAAAAAAGATGTTCGAGTAAATAGCAGATGGACGTTTTCCCGTTGGTTCCGGTCACGCCGGTCACACGCATGGCCATATTGTCCGTTCCGTTGGCTACAGCGGCCAACTCACCCAAAGCTTGGGCTGGGTCGGGGTGAACAATACGTTGGGCATGCATACCATCGGGCCATGGTGCGTCATTCCGTGTGACGATAAAACCGGCACCGGCAAGATCTGCTTGGGGAATGAAATCTGCTCCATCGCGCACAGGGCCAGGAACGGCAACAAAAATGCCGCCAGGTTGGATTTTTCCCGAGTGATCGGTGATTTGCAATCCACCTCGAACGTGGCTTATGAGGTCGTCAAAAGGCGAAAGTGTCATACTCATGCATTTTTCCTTACGTCGATCGCGCGAGCCAAAGAGTAAAAACACGGTTTTCTCCTTTGGGCCAACCTTCACCTGCCTGTGGAGCCTGTTTGGATATGATCAAACCATCGCCTTCAAGGGAGGGAATAATTCCCTTGGATGCGAGGATTTCTACCGCTCGGCGTAAAGGCATGCCGAGAAGGTCAGGGACGGTATCGCCAATGACGACATGTTCCTTTTCAATAGAGCGGTGGAAAGTCGCGGCGCGTTGTCCGACTGATGAGGCTGAAACCAAAGAGGGGTTGGGTTTTTGAACAACAAAAGCAGCATCAGGCATTTGTCCGAAATAGGACATCGTACGAAGTGCCACATCGCGTACGGCCGGTGCTGAAACTACCCCCCCATAATGCGACGGTTCCGGTTCATCAACCATGATGTAAACTATGTATTGGGGATCATATGCCGGATAAAATCCAATGAACGATGCGATATACTTATTGCCGTACCCACCACTCGGTGCGGCTTTTTGGGCGGTCCCGGTTTTTCCACCGATATGCATGCCCTTAATACCGGCTCTGGAGCCGGTTCCATGATCTTCTTCGACCACTTCACGCATCATATCTTGAACGGCTCGTGCCACACGCTCATCAAACAGGCGATAAGATGTGCGTTCGCGTGTTTCGTCAGCTGGGTCAAGAACGAGTCGAAGCGGCCGCATAATGCCACCGCTTGCCAGTGTGTAAAAGGCTTGTACGAGCTGTATCGGAGTTATCGCGACACCTTGGCCAAACGCTGCGGTCGCAAGTCCAATATCCCCCCATGCCCCTGGAGGGCGAATCATACCTCCTGATTCACCGGGGAGAGGGAGGCCTGTCGGGTCTGTAAATCCCATTTTTTTGAAATAGCTGTACAGACGGTCACTTCCCAATTCCATGGCGATTTTCGCGGCGCCGATGTTGCTGGACCATCTGATGATTTTATTCACCGGGATAAGTCCGTATGAGTGCGTATCGCGAATAGCGTGTCGACCTATACGCCAGCGTCCATTCTCACAATTGAAAACCGAATCAGGTCGTACGACACCTTCTTGTAAAGCTGCGGCGACGAGAAGTGGCTTCATGGTCGAACCGGGTTCCATCAAATCAAGAGCCAATCGATTGCGCCTGGAAGCGGGGCGCCCCCGTTTGTAGGTATTGGGGTTGAAAAACGGGTAGTTTGCCCAAGCAAGAATCTCTGCTGTTGGAACATCTACCACGATACACACTCCGGCGGTCCCGTGATTATCAGTCACCGCTTTTTCAAGCGCGTCTTCGGCAAAGAACTGAACCTGCGCGTCGATGGTCAGGCGCAAGTTGTCTCCGTCCGTATTTTCCATCGCTTTGCCTTGGGCATCCAAATAAAGGCGTCTGCCCGCAGCATCACGCTGTACTGCATATTTTGCTTTTTTTCCGGCAAGAATCGAGTTGAACGATTTTTCCAGGCCATCAAGACCGGTATCGTCGATTCCCACAAATCCAAGGAGCTGACCAGCAAGGTGTTTGTGAGGATAGGAACGGCCGTATTCTGTGGTTAAATACACACCGCGGAGATTCACATCTTCAAGCTGGGCTGCGGTTTTGTCATCAATTTGCCGTGCCAGGAAAATAAACGATTTGCTTGAAGAGAGGCGTTGTTTCAGCTTTGCCGGATTTTGTTTGAGAATCGGTGCAAGTTTGGAAACGGTATAGTCCAGATCGGAAATCTGCGCAGGGCGTGCGTGCACGGAGGTAAATGCCACGCTTTTGGCGAGGAGTTGGCCGCTTCGGTCCAGAATCTGCCCACGGCTGCCGCGATCGGATTCCAAGGCAAGATGTTGCCGAAGTGCGCGTTCGGCCAGTTCCGGCCCACGCACAATCTGCAATTGGCCGGCGCGAATCCACAGTGCGGCCCACAGCACAAAGACAAGAACCATGACGACAGTCACCTTGGTTCTGCTGAAATCATGCATTGGGGTCTGTTTTCCCGACATAGCGTCTCGCCGTACGTTCAGAGTTTTTACTATTAATTGCGTGAGTCGACAGATTTTCGAACTTGTGGGCCTGATGAAGCATTGAGATCATTTTCACTCAGTGCTCCCGCAGAAATAGGCGTATCGCGAAGTTGGCGAATCTGGCCGGGCATGGCTGGACCCAAACCGTAGTTCTCGGCCATTCGGCGAAGACGTGAAGGAGTCGACAACGTGTCTCGTTCCACTTCGAGCTTGGCGGCAAGCCCTTCGGCCCACTCAATCTCGTTTCGCGTCTTTTTCAACCGGTAGGCCAAGTCTACACGTTCGATATTGAGCCAGACCAGGCCAAGCCCAAGCGTGAGAACCATAAGTAAACCCAGAGCCGTGGAAACGGCCCATCCGGTGGAAACGTTTTTCATGATACGTTCCTGTTCCTTTTGGTTCGGGCTCAACCGATCCGTCTGGCGGCGCGGAGCTTGGCGCTTCGTGCCCGTGGGTTAGCCGCTATTTCAGCTTCGCCTGCCATGATCGGCTTCTTCGTGAGGATTTCCAGCCGTTTGACTTTTCCGCATGTGCAGAAGGGTTGTCGTGGTGGACATATACAATCACGCGCTTCGTCGCGAAACGTGTGCTTGACGATGCGATCTTCGAGCGAATGGAACGAAATGATCGCCAGACGCCCGCCCGGACGCACATACCCGACAATCTTGGCTAAAAACTCCCTCAACTCTTCCAGTTCCTTGTTCACCGTCATACGTAACGCCTGAAAAGTCCGTGTCGCCGGGTGTTGCCGGGCCGTTGCCCGCCATTTTGCGGGATAGGCCGCAGATACGATTTCTGCCAAGTCCGTTGTACTGGTCAGGGTTCCCTCTTCCCTGGCCCGCACAATGGCAGAAGCAATACGACCGGCTTGGGGATCTTCCCCCAGACGTGCAATCATCAGCTTGATATCTCGTCTGGATGCCTTTTCGAGAAGCCGCATAGCGGTCATTTCGTTTCCACTGGCGTCCATACGCATATCAAGCGGCCCGTCATGGCGATGGCCGAAACCGCGAGTCGGGTCGTCAAGCTGGAGAGACGACACTCCGATATCGGCAAGCACCGCATCGACCATGTCCACATCGAGGGCTGCCAACACCTCGTCGAACTGGCTGAACGGGCTGTGCGCCAATTTGACGCTGGGAAAATCGCTGAGGCGTTTTTCGGCCAGCGCCAGGGCGGACTCGTCTCGATCAATACCGATGAGTTCGAGATCTCCGCCAGCGCGTTCAATCATTGCCCGGCTATGCCCACCGAGACCCAACGTTGCGTCGAGTACCCGCATACCCGGGCGAATATCCAATATATCAAGCGTCTCTTCTAAAAGAACAGAGACGTGATGAGCGGTATTTTCGCAGTTCATGTCACTACAGCCTGAGTTCGAATCCTTCGTCAGCCAAAGAGGCCATATCGTCATCGAAATTTTCTTCGGTCAGACGGCGGCGTTCTTCGAACCGCGTCATGTCCCAAATTTCGAACTTCTGGATTACTCCGGCCAGGACCACGTCCTTTTCAAGTTTTGCGTAATTGCGAAGATGCGGCGGAATAAGTATTCGTCCCTGCTTATCCAATGTGATTTCGACGGCACCCGAGATGATAAAACGTTGCAGGTTGCGCACCTTGGCATTCAAAATATTGATACGTTCGAAGCTTTCTTCGATTCGTTGCCATTCTGGCATGGGATATCCGGCGACGGCACCATCGAAATTGGTCAGCATGAGTTTTCCTTCGGGCGAATGCTCAAACACTGTCTCCCGAAACTCGGGAGGAAGCATCAGACGCCCTTTGGCATCGAGGTTTCTGTACGAGTGCCCTCGAAACATATCTTATTCTCACACTGTTCACCACTTTTTCCCACTCTTTCCCACTCTCCCTCACCCAATTGCAACACCTTGTCAAGGGGAAACAGGGTAAACCATCGGGGGAGAAATATTGTGCTCGGTGGGAATTTATACCGTTGAATCGGGTGATTTTCCCGAGTGTATTCCATTTCTATTGGAAAATGGTGTGATATTGAAGGTATAGGTTTGGTGAGGAAGAAAGGCAGGGAACAAGAGAAAAATGGATATATCAAATTGTAAATTATTTGCCTGAGAAACATTTCGTGACAAACGATATTTGAATAGGACTGCATATTATTCTTTGTGATGAGCATTGTATGACCCGTTGCACCACTGCCAGGAATATCTTATTGTTTAACCTGCTTAAATCCGTAACAATGCCTTCGAATTTTATATCCTTCCAACCGTGTCAGAGGATGCCTCATGTCTATTCGCTGGAAATTTCTTGCCGCTTTACTGTGTATTTCGATCCTCCCTATGATCATTATGCGGGTGCATGGGCAAGCCTCAATGGAGGACTTGGGAGAAGACTTGGCAACCCAGTCGGCAAATTTACTTGTGCATCGTACAAGCCAGGAACTGGAAAGAATGATTGAAGACCATGCTCGCATGCTCGGTCTTGAGCATGAACTCATGGAAATGACGCTACGCACGCAATCAGCCAGTGCTGAGCGTTCTTTATCAAGTCCAGCTCCTGAGGACACAGATCTCTATATCGTACCACAGGGTATGGGAATGATGATGGGGCGTGGCCAAGGTTGGGGTAACAGCATGGGGAACATGAGCAACATGAGAAGCATGAAAGAGAGTGCCGCTGATGTACCCTCTCCCCCCGGAGCGGAATCATCTACTTGGCTTTGTCTGGCGATGGGGCAAAGTTGCTTTCCTCAAAAAGTGTCAATGAAAACCCAAGCGTTTCACTTTTATTCGGAAACGGATGACGCTCGCGACCAGGCACGTCGACTGACGCGTATGGTTGAATATACCATGGAGCTTGCGGATAGTGAAAATGAACCAGACACATGGCAAGTCATTTGGCTGAACTCCGGAGTACTGTCCGTATATCCGGCAACTGCCACAGTGCTTCCTCGTCATCTTGACCCTCGTCATCTTGTCTCCATGAATGAATTGAGACGTGCTGGTCGGGATTTGGTATGGAAGATTCCAATGGTTGATCCGTTTACCCGTCGGTCTGCCATGGGAGTATTCATGGCTCTGCACAATAAAGAGCGAGAAGTTATTGGTGGGATTGGGCTTATTGTTCCGGTCGGAACGGTCATGCGGAAATCTGAACATGTTCAAATGCTGTCAAGCGAAGCTGAGTCCTTTCTCGTCAAGCCGGATAAAAATGAGACTTCCGGCAAACAAGGCTTACGCATTTTAGCTCGTGAACAAGGCTCCGAAAGACAGGTGCATCATTGGAGAGGGATACCTGAAATTTCGTGGTTCGACGCCGGACCGGAAGCTTCTATTTCCGTTATGCTTGAAGACGTTCAGCACGGTCGTTCAGGAGTCCGTCTTGTCGAATTTAACGGCAAGAAAGAACTTGTTGCCTATGGGGTGCTGGAACGGACGGACAATGTTGCGCTCTTGCTCATGATTCCGCTGTCCGATGTGACAGCGGAGGCTGAATCGGCCAAAGCAGCTGTGATCAACAGTGTAGAGACACTCATTACGCGAACATCCTTGCTTCTTGTGGTCGTGCTGGCTGCTATTTTGGTCACGGCGATTTTAGGGTCACGAAAAATTACAGCTGATCTTGGTCGAGTGGTAAGAGCCTCCCGTGCCTTGGCACGAGGAGACTTTACGGCACGGGCTCATGTCCGTTCCAATGACGAAATCGGTGAACTTGGCCGAGCTTTCGATAACATGATTCCCGAATTGGCCGAGCGTATCCGTATGAAAGAAGCTTTGGGACTGGCTATGGATATCCAAACCCATCTGTTGCCCCATGCTCCTCCACATACCGACGGTTTTGAAATTCGAGGACAGTGTGTGTATTGCGATGAGACCGGTGGTGATTTTTTCGACTACATCCCACTTGGTGAAGAATCGGCGTCGGGAGTTCTCGTGGCCGTTGGCGATGTTTCCGGGCATGGTGTACCTGCAGCGTTGTTCATGGCTTCGGCTCGGGCTTTCTTACGATCACGAGTTGGTTTGGGCGGGGATTTGGACAAGATTATGAGCGATGTCAATAATGCGGTATCGCATGACACGTTTGGCACAGGACATTTTTTGACGCTTTTTGCGTGCCTTGTGCATTCGGGGAGCGCCGAGATTGAATTTGTTCGAGCCGGACACGAACCGGGGCTGCTTTATGATCCGGAAACGTGTACGGTCATGGAATTGTCGGGAAAAGGAACATCGCTTGGGGCTATGCCCGATATGAAGTATTCGGTTTCACATCAATCCTTGACACCAGGGATGATCTTATTGCTCGGAACCGATGGAATTACCGAAACAATGGATGAAGACAACGCAATGTATGGTCGAGATCGTCTCAAAGCCTGCTTGCGCGACAACGCTAAACGGTCAACACAGGAAATCATCGACGCAGTCCTTGATGATATTGAATCGTTTGGCGGAGCATTGGCCAAAGAGGATGATGTGACCGTCGTCGTGATGAAATATACAGGCTAGACTCGATTCGACTTGCAATGAATAACACAGCGATAGTGCCGTATCACAGCATTCTCAGGTCGATTTCTCTCCGCAGATATTTTGGATAGTCAAGCATACATCAAGTGCTTTGCCAAGGTCTGACAGATGTGTCGAAGCCAGTTGGAAATCAAAATTGTCTACTGCTTGTTCCAAAAGGTCGAGATTGTTTTCAAGCTCAGGGCGACCAAGACGCGCTTTGAGTTCTGAGACCGTATCGACGGCATCAAGACGATTTTCTTCCAACTCTCTATGAAGTTGACCCAGTAGTGCACTGATTGTTTGGATGTCCAAGGGGGAAGACGACGACGGTTCGGCTTTGGAGGGCATGTTGGTCAGGTATGTTGCAATGTCATCACACGCCTGTGGAATGCTGGACTCTAAACGGACTATCGCGTTTTCCGCCCCGACAAGATTGTTTTCGTTGAGAGTTCGTTCCAAATCTGCAGCATCGCGGTGAACGTCTTTGATGCCGAGATTGCCGGCCACTCCTTTGAGACTATGGGCCAAGGCGGTTGCGTGGCTTAAGTTCTTGTCGTCACCTATTGTAATGTAGGCACGGAGTTTCGTTGTCGCGGTATCGAATTGCCGGGAGAATTCCGTGAGCAACTTGGCGTAGAGCTCGGTGTTATTACCGGTTCGATTCAAGGCTCCTTCGATATCTAAGTTGGGAAGTGGCAGGCTCATCTGTGAAACCGGCGTTTCTGCCTGCTGCTCTTTCGATTGTCTGACAAATCCTGGCGGAATAAGACGCTGACCCGGTGCAATAAACTGAATAAGAATCTTTTCCAATGCGTTGCGGTCTATGGGTTTGGCTAAATGACCATTCATTCCGGCTTCGCGGCTTTGTTCTTGGTCGTGTTTCAAATTATGGGCGGTCATGGCGACAATGGGGAGCTCTCGTCTTTCCGGTATTGCTCTGATGGCTCGTGTCGCTTCGAGGCCATCCATGATTGGCATTTGGATGTCCATAAGTACAAGGTCGTACGCCTTGTTTTGCGTAGCAGAAACCGCTTCTTCTCCATTCGATGCTGTATCGACAAGAAGTCCAGTGCGAGACAAGAGTTCTTTGGCAATCTGGAGGTTGATGGCGTTGTCTTCTACAAGAAGGACTCGTGCTCCAATAATAGCGTCCAATTGGTCTTGGCTGATATTCTGATGCTGGTCTTCTCCTTGTTGTGCGACTTCCAACGTGACGACAACCGTGAATGCGCTCCCTGCTTCCTGTGTCGAAACGGCATGAATGTCCCCATTCATCATCCGGGCTAGGTCACGACTGAGGGGAAGTCCAAGCCCAACACCGCCATAGGTCCGTGTGAACGATGCGTCAGCCTGGACAAACGGCGAGAAGAGACTCTCCAGAGTTTTGGCATCGAACCCAATTCCTGTGTCTGTGATGCTGAAACGGAGCCTGATGGATTCTTTTCGCTGTTCCTCCAGTTGTACATTGATGTGGACTTCTCCTTTGGCAGTAAATTTGATGGCGTTGTCTATGATGTTTGACAGTATTTGAAAAAGGCGTGATCGATCTCCGCGTAAACGATTCGGGATGTTATTCCCGACGTCGATAATAAAATTTAATCCCTTGGCTTGGGCTGTAGTTCCGAAGCGTTGCTGAATGCCCGTTAGTATCTCATCAAGATTAAAATCAATGATATCAAGATGCAAAGAGTCTGTTTCTATACGGGAGAAATCAAGAACATCGTTAATGATTTGGAGAAGGTTGGATCCGGCAGACTCGATTTTTTTGAGATAATCATGTTGATTTGCGTCTGCAGTGGCTGCACTGGCGAGATGGCTGAGTCCAAGAATGGCATTCAAAGGGGTGCGGATTTCATGGCTCATGTGGGCAAGAAATTGGCTTTTCGCCGCATTGGCGCGCTCTGCTTCTTCTTTGGCGCGTTTCAACTCGTTTTGCATGCGTTTGCGTTCGGTGATGACCTCTGTAAACATAATGATCCCACCGATTTGTCCGTCTTCATCTCGCCATGGTCGTACATCCCACCGCAACCATTCTAAACTGCCATCAAGTCGCTCAAAACTGTCTTCATTGGCTCTGAGTGGCTCCCCTCCGAGAACGCGTTGATGGATCCGCTTCCATCGTGTTGGAATTTCAGGGAAAATTTCGTAATGGCTTTTGCCGAGAATATCTTCTCCTTCTAAACCATAGTCGATGTACCAACGTTGACTGGCCGCGAGATAACAGATGTTGGTGTCAAACATGGCTACAGCTGCGGGGGTATATTCCACAAACATGCGAAATAAATGCTCGGAATGGCGAAGGGATTTTTCAATTTGTATCTTGTCTGAGATATCAATTGCCATACCGAGATAGCCGATTATCTCATTGTAGGTGTTACGGATTCCCGTCACCGTCAGACTCACCGTGCGGCGGCCTCCGGTTTTTGTGATATACGTCCATTCTTTGGTTTCATGTCCGCCTTGTCGGGCTTTTGCAACAAACACATCGAAACCGTTGGTGATGTGTCCTGTTTCGGTTGTTAATATATGACTGTGTTCCATGACTTCGGTTGGATCGTGAAAGACTTGCGGTGTCTTTTGGCCGACCATCTCTTGGGCCGAATATCCTAAAATCGCTTCGGCACCTCGGTTGAACACTTGTATGATGCCGTCCATATCTGTTGTAATGATGGCCACTTTTGTGGATGCGTTCAGCACGCTCACCAAATAAGCATTGTTTTGCCGTTGGTCTTGCTCCGAATGTTTTCGGAGCTCAATTTCCGTAGAAAGTCGGGAATGCGACACTTCAAGTTCTTGGGTTCTCTTTTGAAGCTCTCCAGCTTGGGACAGGATTTCTTCTCTGAACGCCGCGATGTTGTTGACCATAGGCCGAAAGAGGAAAAAACCTTCTCCGGCAAGTAACAAGAGGATGGTTGCTAACGCAATGATGTTGAGTCTTTCGGTCAGTATCGTAATATGCTTGGAGGATTGCTCGTATATGTAAACAATATTATCCAATACGGGCAGTAGCGTTTCGGTCTGTGCCTCAAGTCGTTTGCGGAGAGATTGCTGGGCGGGAGTATCTATGGGGGAAACCAAGCTGATGGCATGAACAAGTTCAAGAAGCTGCTTTATCTTTGTATCAATATAGTCAGGAGCCGATGTATAAAGTTCTGTGTTCGATTGGTCTTGCAACAAGAAAAGCATCTCTGCTTTTGGAGTTGTCATGAGTAAGCGATGCGTGGACATGATCTTGTCCGCTGCATCAGTCAATTGTTGTTCAGCTTGGATGCGTTGTTCTCGGTCACCGTCGAGCATGCGAAGACCATAGGCGTGAATACGCTGTGTCAGCATGCGTTGTCGTCCGCTGAGGTTAATGATCTCGGATGCGGCCCTATTGATACGGACAATGGTCAAACCGGCAAAAAAGACGAAAGTAGCCAACAGTCCGGTGAGACAGAGCGCTGTAATATACGTTCGAGTTAATCGTGGAGTATCGGGCCAGGATGGAATAGGCATGGCGTACTCATTTCAAGGGGTTACAGTTCCAGCGAAAATTTTTCGAACACTTGGTGCCTGTCATCAATCGTTTGCGGTTGTGCCGTTGTAATATGCTTCTGCTCCTCTGGGAGAAGTGTCTCCATGTGGGCTTCCAACTGTATCACGCGTTCTCGTAATGCGTGCAGTTCTTTTTCCAGAGTCTTTCGAAGCGTCTGTTCCTCATGTAATGCTTGGCGGATTTGTGTTAAATGAGTCTGAAGATTATCAATATCGTTTTTTTGTTCAAGGAGTTTCGGTAATACTGCCAAAGATTGTGCAAGTGATTCCGCCAGTGGGGACGGTGCTATAGTTGATGTCGCCATGTCGGGCATGCTGTATTGAGGCGCCGCATCTATGGTTGTTGCTTCAGCTTTATGAAGGAGCTGTGCGATATCATCTCGATCTTTTCCGCGTTTGAACGCTTCAGCTATAGATCGGAGGAGCGGAACTCCGGATGATGCAAAAAGCTTTCGCGCTCCGGCTTTTTGTATGATGAAAAATTCATTGAATTGTTCGACATAGCGTCGTGCTGAAGTCTCTGGAACATTGGCTTGTCTGGCCATTTCCGACATGGTTATTAAATCTATCATGGTGTGCTCGTCATGGTTTCTCCGAGGGTATCCGAGGTTGAGTGAGAGCGCTTCTAGTCTGCATGGAGAAATGATTGAAGAAGCGAGATATAATCGGTTCGCTCGATGAGCCTCGCTTGTTCCAATCCCAGCGTGGCATATTGAGTCGTTTCTTGGGGCAATTGATTGGCCGAGGCGGTGCGGGCTGCTCGATAAAATCGATCAAGAGCTGCCTGATGGTTTCCGGCCTTGGCATACGCCTTCCCCGCACGAGCAAGAGAGGCTGGAAGTCCCGAATAGACATTTTGATCGCGCAACAACGTGGTCTCCTCATCAAAATAGAGAGCGGCTGTTGCCGGGGCATTGTCCAGGTTTGCCAAACATCCGGCTAATTGTTTGGCTGACGGAATAGTCGTTTCTTTCTGCATGCCGTGTCCGGCCGCAACAAGCCATTGCCGAGCTTCTTTGCTTTGACCGGCTTCACAGTCAAGGAGACCAAGCTGAAGTCGTGCTTCAGTGGCGATTTCATCGTGTCCGGTTGCAAGAGCAGCGTTAAGAGCTTGATGTGCCGTATCGCGAGCCTCTTCCGTTTGGCCGGTGTAACGCAGGGTTCGGGTCTTGAGAAGAAGACTGTCGGCGGGACGATCACCCGTCAAAATGGCCTCATCCAGAAGTGGTAACGCTGCATCCCAGTCATGCAATACAATGTGACACGCAGCCAGATTGTACGCAGAATCGGCTATTTTACTTGTCGAATCCATGGTTCGAGCCCGTGTCAAAGCTTGGTTGTACATTTGTTGCGCAGCTTTGATCTGCCCTGCTTGCCAGGATTTCATCCCCAGTAACATGGACTGGGCATAGAGCCGGTCTTCAGTGTTTTCATTCTCTTGTGGTGAGGAAAGCAATAGTGAACACCCCGTTGCCGAGAGTGTCAAGGCAACACAGACGAATACGAGCCAGTACACAAGTGTTGTGTGTCGCGGGGCGTGAAAAAACGGTGGGGTGTACAATTGCTGTGTGCTCATGGTTGAACTCGACGTGCCGGAATACGAGTCGGCGGAGTGGGCTTGGGGATATTGTCTCTGAGAAACCATGAGTTTTCAATACCGCGGACAAGATTCTCCAATTCAAGAAGGAGACTTTGCGTCTGAAGCATGAGAGCGGGGAGCAATGTAATATCATCCTGTACATTTTGACCGACATGGCGAAATGTTGCGAGAGTTTTCTGCATGTCTTCAAGAGTTCGTTTTACTTGCGTGAGGGCTTGGCCAGTCGCATCAAGCACAGGGGGGACTGCAGCGGCAATCGTGTTTGTTTTTTCGGCTGTGGTGAGAAGAGAGTCTCCAAAAGCGGCTGTGGTTTTCAGAATGGCCTGTGTTTGTTCAATGGTGGCTTTGACCGCGGCAAGAATGCCATCTACTTGGCCAAGGGCCGTTGTGACATCGTCGGCCATTGTTTCATCCACCACTATTTTACCAAGTAATCCTTTTCCCTTTTCAATATCAGCAATAAGCGCAGCAACCCGGCGAACGGTATCATGTACCGTCTGCATGAGATCGGGTTCAACGACACACGGGATTTGCGCTCCCGTTGAGGGCAAAGGGGCAGCTTGTCCTCGCGTAATGTCAACGATTACTTTTTCCAGCAAGAGCGAACCACGTCGAATGACGGCCACGGAGTCGCGACGGACAAACCGGGCAAACTCCGGAGAAATGGAGAGATTGGCCTTGATGACGCCATCTTCCGTAATGTCCACAGTCGTAACGGAGCCTGCTTGAAGATGAAGAATGTGGACTTCGTCGTCACGACTGACACCGAACGTTCCTTCTTTAGGCAAGATGATTGTAATATCGAAATCTTTTTCAAAGAGTCGCTTGGCTTTTGTTACTAATGCAAGCGCCGCGACAAGAACAATAACGACGAGCAGGACAAAGAAACCGGCCGTTCGGTTTACATTCACTATGGCTTGTGTTTGATCCATGCCATCTCCAAGGGCGTCCGGCGTAGGTGCGGTGTTTGAGGGAAGACAGGTTAAAAAAGAGTGTAGAACAATTTTCTCTCAGGAGGAAGTGTTGGGTGTTTGAAGTTCTATGAGAAATTGAGATGATTCTTCCGTGGCGGTCATTGTTGGCCGTATCGCATGAACGACATGTTCATTATAGTGGCTGGTCATCCAGAGAATGGCAGCGCCTTTTACACGCATGGAAGCGATCATGTTGACCAGTGGGGCGAAAATTTCTTCTCCAAGCTGTTCCAATGGACGCTCTAAGATGACAAGTTGCGGTGAACCGAGGACGGCTCGAATCAGTGAAGCCAAACCAAGATCATGAGGTGTTGCATTGGTGACGGTGATCATGGGGATGCCGGGAAGGCCGAAATACAGAGCGAGTTTTGCAACGTCGTCTTCCAGGTCTTGGCGACGTCGTTTCGTATGATACAGAGCAGGGAGAAGAATGTTGTCGAGAAGAGTGCGATCGTGGAGTAAAGAATATCCATCAAAAAAACGACCGATATGTCCTCGAAGCCGAGAGATACTCTTGGGAGGGAGCTCAGCCCAGTTTTTTCCAAGAAATTCGATTGACCCTCGAAGTGGTGAAAGAAAACCGCTGGCGAGATCGGCCAAAGGTAATTTGTTCGCGTGCGTACTTTGAACAAGCAGCAGGTCGCCTGGAGCAAGCGTGAAATCAATGTCTCTGAGCGGGATACGTTCATTTCTATTGGTGTGGGTGAAAGCGACGCGCTGAAAACGTAGAATATACGGGATATCTATCCACTTGGAAAAGGTCGTTGTCCCTGAACGCAGTCGTGGAGGTTCAATATACTTCATAGAATCTCACAAGTAGGCCAGAAGTGAAATAACGGTAGAAATGAGGAACACATTCCAGACCGACTTCACGAGAGCTGATTTTGTTGCGTCCGCGGCATCCGTTGCCGTTTGTCCATAACGCAGTCCTTCAATACAACAGATTGCACCTGTCACCATGCCAGGGATAATGGTTTTGAGAAAGAAGCCAAGAAGATCAAGCCCTGAAAGGGGAGATAGGACATTGAACGCAAATTGGAGAGGCGGAACGGAGTGGACACTGAACAAGACCCCGGCGATATATCCACAGAACAGGCTTGCGACGAGAAACAAAACCGATAAGCCAAATACGGATACACTCATAGCGAGAATGCGGGGCATGATGAGGAAACACAAAACATCAATTCCCTGACAATCGAGTGCTCGGATATCGCCTTTGCTTCGGATATGCCAGAGAAAGGCCGTCATGGGGATGCCGCTTTGCCCTACAACGAGAAGGTTGACAACGACAGGCAACGTTTCTCGCATGAACCCTTTGATAACAAGGGTGCCGAACAGCGTGGGATCGTTGACGGTGGAGAGCAATTTTTGCACTTGTGGAACCAGTGAAATTCCAAGAACAGCTGCAATTTTGAGAACAAACCCCATCCCCTGACCACCACAGAATGCGATTTGCCGTATAAATTCGTTTGATACAGCACGATTCCAGGTGGATGGCGTACAGGCAACAACCGCGGCAGCCCAAATGGTCGCTGACAAGGTGATGGTTTCCGTCAGTGCGGACACAAAAGAAGCTCCCATTCGATCAATCAACTTGAAAATTGATGATGACGAACGTGGGATACCGTATTTTTTTTCAGTCAACGCGTCGTCCCGTCAGGAAAAATGTCATGATCGTTCCTGTGCTTTCATTGAAAAATGGACCGCGATCTTCAAATTGATATTGCCCTTCCAATATGTGTTGCATCCGGTGTGAGATTTGAATTTGTCCTTGAATACCTGTTGTTGCCAGAAGGTTCGCGAGTGAAAACGCAGCCCCATAGACAAGGGGAGCTGGCCGTGTTGGTTTCGCGCTTTCAAAAACGACAGATCCTAAATCCATTCCTATACGGAGTGTGAGAGGAGCCTGTGTACGTGATTGTAAGGCGGCTGTACGTTGTAAAAGCGTCAAAGCCGCTTCAGCGGCCCCATGTGCAGAACCGGGCTTGTCCGTACTTCCAAAGGAAATTGCTACAAGAGTGTTTTCATATATCGTGGCTATAGTCAGATCGTGTTGTGTTATGATGCTCGTCATCTCATCAAATACACGATCAAGCCGTAGCGCTCCTTCCAATGGATCATTGGTTTCCGTGCGGTCATGGAATGTTACTTCGATGCAGAGAACAGCCGCTGTCAGTCCGACGCGCCAATTTCCGGAAGACGGTTGCGGATGATCATGGTTTTGCATTGTAACATCGGTATGGGGATGCGCCTCGGGAGTCCGGGGGATGTCGAAACGACGTCGACACAATGATTGGACACGGGCGCGGACAAGTGTTTGCTGAAAAGGCCGTGTCACCACATCGACAACACCGGACTCAAGCGCGCGATCGATCATATTTTGCTGTGTCTCCGGAACAACCATGAGTATTTCTGTGCGCGTGTGGCGCAGTGGTGAAGCTAGTTCTCGTGCCAAGGAGCAACCATCACCCTGTGTGAAAACATCGAGGATTGCGAGCGATGGAGTGACACCGGAATCCAGGAGAGACCGGACAATATCGCGGCGAGTTGCAATATGCAGATGATATTGGAGCGGGGTGAGCACACGGGCCACGTCATGAAGGCGTTCCGGGTCGTCATCGAAGAGAAGAAGCGCTGGCGTTGCTGTGTTGGAAAGCGTCATTGAGGACTCTCCGGAGGAATCTTGTCACCGGGCTCTCGTTGTGGAGCCTCAAGGCCAATGGCGACAAGGATGACACGGAGTGTTTGGCGGGCATCATCAAATGCAAATCCCTTGACTTGCCGCATGAGGCGGTGCGCTGCTTCGCTTTGTCCATGTTCCGTCATGATGGAGACAAAACGACGTGTTTGCTCCATAGCATCATAACGAAAGGTATCAAGTGAGTGGTTGAGTTCTTGGGCAAGAGATTGGACTTGTGTTGTTTGTTGCGGGGTTAACGAAATCATCTCTTCGGGTTCGAAAGAAGAGGAGGCGGACTCGGGAGCGTCCTGACATGGCTGGCAGGGGGCTGACTCCACTGCGATATAATGCCTTGCTGTTTCGTGTTCATTCGAAACGAGTGCAATCGCAAGTTCCGTTTCGTAGACCTGTCCATCTTTTCGTTGATTGAGAAGACGTCCTTGCCAGATTTTGCCTGGCTCCACGTTGGCGCATAACCGTAGAAATCGATGTTTCGATGTCTGCCCGGAAGCAAGAATATCAGGGCTTTTTCCTATAATGTCGTCGTGTTCATAGCCCGTTGTGGAGCAGAACATAGCATTGATATATTCAAAATGACCGCTTTCATCGGTGACAAAGACCGCGATCGGGAGATTCTGTAATACAGCAACGAGATGGGCGCGCTGCATGTCGGCATGTTTTCGGGATGTAATGTCTGTATGGGTGCCCACGGCCCGAAGCGGAGTGCCCGATGCAGAACGGGTGACGACATGGCCTCGTTGTTCTATCCATAAGAATGTTCCTCTTCGATCTTTCAAGCGAAACTCCAGTACCCAGGCTGGGCCATGGAATTCGAGAAGTGATTCTATACGGCTGATGACGGCGTTTTTGTCCTCGGGATGGAGTCGTTGTATGAAGCCTGTATCGAGGTCGAGTTCTGTATCGTCATCATAACCGAGCATACGTTTGTATCCTGGGTCGAAATAAATAGCATTGGTTGTGATATCCCAATCCCATAACCCGTCGGCCGCAACGCGTATGGCCAAGGCAAATCGTTCTTCGCTTTGTAGTAAGGCTTCTCGGGCAGCATCGCGTAAACGTATGGCGCGGGCTAGCCGTCGATTCCAAATGCCGATGATGATAATGATACCAAGTGTTGCTGCTATCGAGATGATCAATTCACGGCTCGGGTTCCATATCGGCATTTCAAGGCGAACCCATTTATTGAAAATGGCTTGACGTTGCTTGAGTGTGATGCTGTCCAGACTCCGCTGTAAAATGGCATTCAGTAACGGTGTGTCTCGGCGGGATCCCATGGCCAAAGCTAAATCGAAGTCTGTGGAGCCTGCGACTTTGAGTCCGGTCAGGGCGTCGTGTTCAATAACCCATGACGCCGTAGCCAAGTTGATGATCATGGCATCGGTCTGACCCAAGGCTGTCATTTGCAACCCTTGGGCAGGACTTGCGACCTGGACAAACTTGATTTCCGGCCGACGATTCATGAAATATTCAGCCGAAGCATACCCTTTGACGACGGCTACGGTTTTGCCCGCGAGATCGTCAATATGTGCGATATCCTTCTGAGTCGTTTGTATTATGATGACGGTGGGAATGCGAATGTACGGTTCGGTAAAAAAGAGATCGTTTTCTCGGTCCGGAGTAGCCATGAGTGCCGGAGAAAAGTCGGCCTTCCCTGCCTTGAGGGCGTCTTGTGACTCGGCCCAGGTTTGTGTGGGAAGAATTTCAAAGGATATACCAAGCTTTTCCGCAAAGATTGTCAGGTAGTCGGCACTGATGCCTTGATGCGCTCCCTCTGGAGAACGAAAATCGACAGGAGGAAACGAGGGGTCCACAACAAGGCGTAGCGTGGGATGTGCATCGAGCCATTCACGTTCTTCCTCTGTTAACGGGATTTCATGGGAAAGCGGTTTGTAATATCGATCAATGGGATTATCGAGCCATCGCCGTTCAAGTTCCATGCGTTCTGTTTGCGTCAGTGTGGAAAGACCACTATTGAGGAGATCGACAAGGCTTTTGCGGTCTTTGGACACACAAGCATGTACCGTGCTTCGGGAAAGTGGCGGACCGTTGGCCATGATGAGACCAGACAGACCGAGTTGGAGAAGAAGATGTTTCGTTGAGGTCGTGTCGGCGAGTACCGCGTCTATCTCTCCTGCGGCGAGATTTCGTAAAAGTGCAACAAGGTTTGGAAACGGGACAAGGACAAGGTTGGCGAATTGCTTTTGCAATTCTTCTGGGCTGAACATGCTTTCCACAATGCCGACACGTTTGCCGTTAAGATCGCGAAGACCATTGCTGAGGATTGTTCCGGTCCGCGTGAACAAGCCAATGCCGAGTTCGTGTATGGGCTTGCTATAATATAATGAAGGCGTGTCGTCCGAACGTTGAAAAAGGCCGGAATGCATGTCGACCTTCCCTGTTATTACCGCATCAATGGATTCTGGCCACGACATTGGAAAAAAAATTGGCGTGAGACCGAGTGCACCAAGGATCGTCGTCCAAATATCAACATAGAGTCCTGAGGGCTTCTTTTTAGGGTCAAGAAATGTCAGCGGGGGGGCGTTGGCTGGCATAGCAATCGTAACGGTGGAGTCACCTAACCCGGCAATACCGTTCCAGCGTCTCTGGATTACGTTTTTTTGAGAAGCATTGAGACTTTGAAATCCTGCACTAACGGTATGCTCTATTTTCGTATTTCCCTGTTGAACCGTTGCATACATGGTATTTTTATACAGTGGAGTCTCTTCGTGGGTAAAGGCGGTGAGAAGTCCGAAGCGACGTAAAAAAAAGCGGGCGGTCAAGCCTTCGCTGACAAAAACCTGAATTTCCCCTGAGGCGACGGCTTGAAAGAGACGGGTATTGTCCGAGAAGAAAATGCGTTTTGCTTTGGGGAAGGCGTTGTCGAGTGCATCTTCAGCGACATCGCCGGATACTATGCCTATAGGAAGACCGGCAAGTTGACGCATATTTTGGCGGAGGTGGTGTTCTTTGGAAAAAAACAGCCAACTTTGGGTCGGGAAGAGTGGTGATATATAATCGAAAAAACGGGTGCGAGATTCATTGAAGACCATACCGGCGTGTGCATCGACTTGCCCAGTTTTGACCATGTCGAGCGTTTCTTCCCAGGTTCCAGGAACAAACGTCACAGGAATATTGGTTTGTTGCGACCATTTACGCCAGATATCCACGGCCATGCCAGAAGGGTTTCCCGTATCGTCAAGGAAATCGTAGGGAGCAGAGTCTGTGCTCATAGCGATACGAAATGTGGCACGTGATATTTCAGGGAGGGCTTGAATGTCCTGCCCGGCAACACAACGTGCTGGAATGGCCAAAAGGCCGCTAAGAATGACAATGTGTAGCACGAACTGGAGCATGTCTTTATGGGGCTGCAGGTCGTTGAAAGAGAGAATATTGTTTTCTTTACGTGAAACGCGTCATTGTCACAACTCGTAGAGGCTCAAATGGTAACAAAAAAAAACGGGAAGACGTTGCCGTCTTCCCGTTCTGTTTTCAGTATGTCAAAAAGGGTTACAATACAGCGGCTTTGATTGCATCAATGCCGACACGCTGGGCAAATTTCCAGGTACGTTCTTTCTTCTTGGCGTTGTCGCGATAGTATTCAATGAGTTTTTTGACCAAGGTCAGAGCGTCTTCTTTGCTCAGGTCTTCGGCGATGATGTCGCCGACTCGGGCGAACTGACCAGCATTGCCACCGAAGCTCACCGCCCAGCCGCTTTTCTTGCCGGTAATGCCAAGGTCACGAACCAATCCTTCAGCGCAGGCAAAGGGGCAACCGGAAATGCCGAATTTAAACTTGGCGGGCATTTCATACTCTTGGTACAGCTTTTCCACTTCGATCCCAAGGCCCAAAGAGTCTTGGATGCCGAATTTACAGACACTCGTTCCGGGGCAAGCTTGGACATAATGAACACACAGTTCGGTTGCGCGACCGATGTCGGTTCCCAGATCTTTCCAGATATCAGCCAGTTGATCTTCGGACATGCCGACGAGAGCAATACGCTGTCCGGAGGTGATTTTAACAATGGGAATCTTGTATTTTTTCACGACCGTGTTCAAAGCATCGAGCACTTCCGGTGTGATAAGGCCAACCGGGGTGCGGGGGACAATGGCATAGCTTTGTTTGTCACGCTGTAAAATTGCGCCGTCGAGATGATTTGTCATGGTAGTATTCCTTATGTGTTGAGTGTGTTGCCTATTGTATCGACAGGAAAGATTCTTCTGTCGGAAGAAGGCATTATTGTCAGAATGATTCTTATAGGGAAAACCTGGATTATGATCAACCCTGTTTGAAGAATCAATATAGTCTTTTTGCTTTTTAGTGAAAATTTACTGCGGAGAGAAGAAGGAGGTAACATGAAGCAGGTATCGTTTGGGAGGATTTTTCGTCGGCATTATATTCCAGGGCTTGTCCTTGGCGTGATCACACTCGCGATGACTGACGCGCTGCTCGCACCCGAAGTCATCAGTGGGTTTGAAACATTGTCGCAATATGCCCTGGCGGGATTGCTCTCAGGGGGAACAGCGTCAATGATCACGGTTCTTTTTCATATCTCTCGTAATCGCAGGGTATTAAAAAAGCGTACGATTCTCTTTCATCATGTTTCTTCTTCCCGCGAGATTATGCTGGCTGCAATCAGCACCTTTATTTCGGGTGGCGCATGTATTTTGCTCTTTTTATCTCCCTATTTATCCATGGGGCTGTGCATCGTGACGCTGACACTTGTTATCTTCGAGTTACGTCTCTTTGCGAAGGAATTGTTAGCCTTGTTGACGCCGGGAACCTATCCGACGTGGGAAAACGTCGGGCAGATTGTTGACGCATATATCACGATGATTGCCGCGTTTACCATTACGAATATTAACCTTGCCGCTTTTCATCGGCTTGTCACAAGCACCCCCGAAGCGTTTTCTCTCGGCGGAGCTCCGACGTTGGCCGATTTTATTTATTTTAGCGTTGTCGTTATTACGACATTGGGATTTGGCGATATTCATCCTGTGACATCAGATGCCAAGTTGCTTGTCTCTTTCGAGTGCCTGGTTGGGTATGTCATGTTTGCGCTGATTGTTGGTGTCATTACGCGTGGCATTGTGAGTGGGACAAAGACAGATACGCAGGTTTCTGTGTCAGTGGAAAACGATGATGCTGACACCAATGGCGAGGTCAATTGAATTGTTTTGATGATCCCAAAGAGGAGTTTATTTCTACCAAGACTGCGGAAGACCGTCTTACCGGATAAAACGTCGCAACGGAGTGATGTTCATGAGCCAGAGAAGGAGGATCGAAAGGAGGAAGCCTGCCAGAGCGACAATGATAAAGGATGCGGCAAGACGCACACCGGTCATCGGTATTGGGATAAGTATGGGGTTTAGCTGGATAAACAAAGCACGAAAAGGATAGACAGCCAATTTATGTACGGCAAAAAGGCCAAGGCTGAATCGTGCTATAAGGGAAAATATGCGTTCTCCTTTGGGAGGCAACTCGATTGCCAGGAATGTCATGAAGTAGAGAGCGCCAATGACCGTGCTTGGACGGCAGTAATTGTAGTATATTCCCAATTCCCACAGGATATTGATCATGTCGAAAAGGCAGGTAAAGGCGAAGAGTACTGCGAGAAGTCGGCGATATGTCAATACAAACCCAGGGTTTTGAGCCAAGAAATAAGCCAAAGGGATGAAGACGAAAAAGTTTGCCGGGGATGTCGTTGAAGGAGCATAAGCTGGGAAATATGGAACTATACTAAATGTGAAGAGCGATGTTGCAACCACAATCACTCCGATGACGATACGCCCACGCTCACTGCATTGAAGAAATAGTCCCGCAGCAAGTGTTAATATTATAAGGTCGAAGAGAAAGTAGAAGACAGAGCCTCCCACCAGTGGGATAGGTGGACCTCCTGAAGCAATGAAATGCCAATCAATGACGAGAGGCTCGGGCGAGACAACACTGGCGAAGATTGTTTGAACGGAAATCCAAAATCCATAGAGAATAAGAAGTCGTGTGAGTCGCTTACGGAGATAGTGAGGCCGGTTGGGAGCATGTTTGAAAAAGATAATTAGAGAGACAAGAAAAAAGAGCGGTACAGCGATAAGGCAAACTTGTCGAATTCCAGCAAAAAAAACTTCACAGATGAGTGTCGAGAGCTGGGTTTGTCCCAGGTTGATGAGATGCAGTGGTTGATAGTGCCAAAATATAACAAAGAGGATTGCCCACGCTTTGATGCGATCAAGTCCCTTCTCTCGCGTTGCTTGCGATGAAGACAAGTCATTGTGAGTGGATTGAAGAATCTCGTGTTTCATCTCAATGTTTCCTTGCCGGGAGACGACGGTGATGTCATATGCGCTCCCTTCTTCCGAAGACTTGGCGTACGATGACTTGAAATCTCTATGTGTTGGAAGACTGCTTTCGTGAACAAAGCCTTCGCAAAGGCAAAGAATGAAAGCAACGAGATCAATGCGTAGCGGCAGCTGCCTTTTTCGCTGCGTGAATCCAGCTATCCCATTTCTTTTTGTTTCTCGCGATCCATGTATTGACGTGACGGTCAATATCTTCAGGAGAGGATTCTCCCTCAAACATTTTTGCATTTTGTGCTGCAACGTCTGCAAGCGGGATCGTCATCACTTCAAAAAGTGCTCGTGCAGCCGGGTTTTCAGAAAGAAATTGTTTGTTTGCAACTACTTGGATGTCGTTGGCAATAAAGCCCAGATTGATGGGGTCAGTCACTGCACCGGGGAGATGTTGCACGACAAGTTTGTCTTCAAGTTCTTTTTGCGATGTCTCCGGGGACGTTTGCGGGACGTTGATCCATACAACATCTTTTCCCGGTTTCAGTTTGGCAATGGTCCAGTTCGGGGTCCAGGTGTAGAAAAAAACAGGTTGTCCACTATGAGCACGGGAAACAGTGTTCGCCATGTTTGCGGTGTAGGATGTCGTCATTGCATTAATGTCGTCATTGAGGTCGAGAGTATCTAAATGATGCGCGATGATTTTTTCACATGCCCAGCCATGGGGACAGGCAACAAGATCGGCTTTTCCATCCCCATTGATATCAAAAGCGGCTTTCACGTCCGGACGTTTGAAATCTTCAAGGGAGTGTATGCCGAATTTATCTGCAGCTTTTCTGGAAACGAGATAGCCGGCAATCCCTCCTCCTTGGACGACATGGCCAAGAACTTCAGCTTTTTCTCTGAAATCTCGAGGCACAAGTGCATTATGGAGAGGGAACCATCCATTGACCCAAAAATCGACATCTCCTCGGCTGATCGCTTGGTAGAATGAAGAATTACTCAGTTCTTTGGGCTTTTTTACGGTATATCCAAGTTCTTCCAACGCACGATTATACAACGCGTCTTGGAATAGGCCTGTTGACCAACTGGGAGATGCTGGTTGGACTTCTTTCCCGTTGCCGGGCAATTCGTCGGCAGCTAAAGCCGAAGAGGCCAAGCAGAGCATCAAGAGCATACAAGCCAGCTTGCGACCGGCTCGCAGTGATATATTCATTGAGAATCCTTATTCAGTTTTCTTTGGTATATGGCGTCTACATGGTGCCCGTAGACAGCACCGCATTGTCACGTGCTGCAGGGGAAAAAACAGGAGCTTTTGTTGTGCTGTTAAAAACGCTAAACATAACTCTCGTATTTCTCATGGGAGCACAAAGATGTCGAGCATGGGAGATCCGAGAGACAACGAAGACCGTATTGCTTATGATTGCGCGATATTAACCGCCACCACACGGACTTCGAATTCAGCCGCCGATTCAGGGACGTCATAAAAAATGAACATGAACTTAACCTGTCCTCCGGGAGCAATTGTCTGAGACATCGGGCCGTCAGGCTTGTCCAAGCTTTGATTCAGTTTTGCACGGTCAAACACGCGTAACTGATATAATCCAAGGACATTGTTGGCTGTAATGGTTTTTTCAGCCATTCGCGATTCGGCCTGGTTGAAAATGACGGCGCGCAGTCTGATATGCGAGACCGGGGCGGCACCTTGATTTTCGGCGATACCTTCAATAACGAAAATTTTTCCTTCTTTGATATTTTCAACATAATATTGTCGGACGCCGCTCAAAATGACATTGCGAACGGCCTCAACGGCATCCAGACTAGGTAAAGGCGTGATGGAGGGCAGCAGATCGGGGAGGTTGGCAATTTCCATAATGCGCCACCCAGACTTGAGCTTTTCCAAAGCAAGATCGGCCTGAATCGTCGGCGTCGTCTGGTCATTGCCGGTTGATGGTGTTGCCAAGCGCAGACTCACGGCGCCATCGGTATTGCTTATCGCCCCCTTGTATGCAATGGCGAAATTTCGAAAAGCCGGCTGATTATCTGTCGTACCAGTTTTCCCGGTCCGTACGGCGGCTTCAATCCGTTCTGCCAAATCTTGTCCGGGGTCAAGTTCATCAACTGCCGTCAAATCAAGACCGATATATTGGCCAATGGCAGAGAGCACGGACTGCATCTCGAGGCCTGGATTCGCATCGACATAGGCGCGAATGTCATCAGCTGCTTTGTTGGTCAGGTTGCGCACGTCAACAACTTTGGAAAAGGCAACCACATCATGGTGGGCCACGGCCTGAGCTGCCAGATCAAGACTGTGTTCTGGGGTATTCGATGATTCGTTGCGAAGTGCAAACCACAGAATAGCAACGAAAAATATGACAGCGGCAGCAATGGCGAGCAATCGTTTCATGGTTTCCTCTGTCGAGATGCGCCAGCGGCGGGTTTCCAAAAAAGAAAGTAGTATGGGGACGATACGAGGCAGCGCAAAAATGGTCAATGCGAAAGGAAGAAGAAGTCGCATTTCGTTATGTAAAATTGGTAACGCGACCGGGGCAAATGTCGAAGATGGTTTGAGCCGTCATGTTCGAAGGAGGAACCCCTAAAAAAACGTTTTGGCCCCGGGTCCATTATTTGATAACGACATCGACTTCGTTATGACAACACATCAATTATCCACTCCTCGCGCTGTCATTTTAACGGCGCATGTCTCCAGGCACCCTGGCTCCGACCAGGGATTGAAGCGGCTGGCCGATGAGGTTCGTCAATTGTACCCTGATGCTCCTGTCTCCGTTGCGCATATCGCGTCGGGAGATTTTGTTGCAGCACAGTCGGTCCCGGCTCCAGCTCCAGCACCGAAAGAGGTTTTGGTCAACCTCATTCAAGAAGGTATACGTCAGGTCGTTGTTCAATCGCTGCACGTTATACCGGGGCGTGAATTTCACGAGATGCTCGTGCAGATTGATGACGCCTGTCATGAAACTGGGATTTCCATCCGAACCTCCGTCGGCGATCCGCTCCTTGGTGTTGGAACCGATATTGAGCGTGTTGCTGACGCGGTGTTTTCGTTGGTTCCACCAGAACGGAAATCTGACCAAGCTGTTGTGTTGGTTGGGCACGGATCTTCCCATCCTGGGCATACGCGCTATTCAGATTTGGCTGCCGAATGTGCTCGCCGAGATGAACTTTTTTATATTGGATCGTTAGGGCATGGAAAGCAGGATGGTGTCATGCGTCGGAGCGCATTGCACGAAATGCTCATTGCGAAGAACGTCTCCACCGTATGGCTTATTCCGTTCTTTTCTTCTGCCGGTCGGCACGCTCATAAGGATTTGTTCGGAGACAGCCCTGATTCATGGCAAACGCAATTTGAAAAAGCGAATATTGCCTGCCACCCTGTCCTGACAGCCGCACTTGATCATCCACCCTTAGCCGCGCTATGGCTGAACCATGTCCAAAATGCCTGGCGGCGGCTCGATGGCTTAGTATAACGAGAAGAAAAACGGGTCTATCCCGTGACGTATGTGCATGATTCTCCATGCTCACGTCATGTTCTTCTCTTTGGGGGGCCTGTGTTCGTTTTCCTTGCCTTAAGCAGAGGGGAGCGCTCTTTAACAGAGCGTACTATCGCCATGTAGAGGGGAGCGTTCCCTGCAAAAGAAGATCAATGGTATCGTCGATGCGCTGTTGACCAAGAGGAGATGCCAAGTCGATGCCACCAAAGTGCGGTGTGGTACGTGAACGAACCAGGAGAAAAAAGGCCGCAGCAGCGATAACGGCTACAATGGCTCCAAGGTCGACGTCGTCGTCGATATCAGGCAGAACACTTTCAAAGAATTCGAGCGAGCTTTTGACGCGCGAATTTTCCATTATCGTCGTCAATCGGTTGCGTTGACGACACTCCCAGCACAATAACTCGATTGTATGCGGTCGTTTACGCAGTTCGTGGAGGAGCCGTTTAAAAAATTCGGCGACACGTGCTGCTGAGGGAAGGGTTTTGAGCATCGCGAGATCGCTGTCAACGAGATCTCCACTTGATGGCCAAAAACGGTTTGTCCGGGAGTACTCGAAAACGAGCCCGGACAAACCGCCATAGTACCGAAAAACAACCGGACGCGATACACGAGCCGCACGAGCCACCATGTCTATAGTGATGGCTTCAAAACCATGACACACTAACGTCTCTTCGACCGCCTGCAAAAGGCGTTCGCGAATCGTTGTGCCTCCTTGGATCGGGATGACCTTGCTCATGGGGGAAAGCAGGAGCCCGTGACCATTCGTGCGACAATTCTATCGGAACGCTGCTCCATGTCGCCTCGCTACCGCATCAGGAGGATTGCAAATTACATCGCAACAGTTTGATGCCGTCGCGAAAAAGAATTTCCATTTTATCGGGCACAATGACTTGACTCACGATCCCCATGCCGAACTTTTTGTGATCCACCAAATCGCCTTCTTCGAACGCGCTGTTCATTGAGTAGGGTTTGGCTTGTGTTGGATCGGCAGCGGCCACAGCATCTTCCCACTCTCGCAGAATTGCTGCCGAGGCTTGTGCCGCCTTGGTCGCTTTTTTGCCACCTGTGGCCTTTTTGGGACCACTGGCTGTTTTACGGGCCCTGGCCGCCTGGTTACCCGCTGAATCCTTTGGCTTGAATTTATGACGGGAACCGCAAAACGTGCATTGGACCTGCATGGCTTCGCCACGTTCGACAACTACGACGGCATGTCGGGTGACACCCTTACATTTTCCGCATTGCGCCTCGACCGAATCACCAGGTTGAAACATAGACATCCATTGCTCTTTGAAAAAAGTTGAACAGTTACACTTTATGCTCTACGCGCATTGCCTTTAAGGACACGAAAAAACAACCAGATCGAGCAAACCCATACGGCGTTTGGTGCATGGCCCTGAACGATCTCGAAAGTATGGCGTGCAGAGGCTGCCTCGGCGGTTTGTGTTTTCATCCGCCCAAGGGAAAAGATATTACTGCTTTCCCAAGCTTGTGACAAGGCCGCTTTCACCTGAGACATATCGTTGATTATCGTATCAGGAACGATGCGTGAACGATACTTGTCGTTGACGACATCATACCATAAAATATGAACATCGATGAAAATGATACATATTGGGGGTCCAGTGCGTTTTGAGCAAGTGATTAAACACCGTGCTATGAAGTGTTGTATCATAATAAAAACATCGCAACGCTGTCGAGTCTTCTATGGTGCTGGATTATGAACGTGGTCTTGGGTTTGGTTTTTATCGGGCTTGTTTTTGGGCTTGCAATCTGGTTTCTGCGCATGTTCGGGATCATCGGTCCCGTCCGCGTGACGATAACGTCAATGGGGCCGTTTTCCCTCGTGGGCCGCGAAGTTTTTGGTCCGACTATGGAGCTATGGGCAGCCGCTCGAGCGCTTCAAAAAGAAGTATTTGAAACAGTCGGCGTGGTGTCGACAGCATGTTTTATTGTATATTATCAATTTGATGAAAATGGGAATGCGAGTAAAGCACTCGCTGGCTGCATCGTTCGTCCAAGCGATGTAGACTTTATTCAGCTTGCTCCCCACCCGCTCCCTGTCCATGAAGCACCTCAAGGACTTTTTTTTCAGACACGTCTTGCTGGGCGGTTTCCGATATTGGAACACGCCTTGTGGGAAATACCGTTTTTCGGAGCGCGATATGTTCGACGTTGTCGTCAAGCGTTGATCGAACAGGCCAAGGCTTCTGGATATATTCCTTTGCCTCTTATCGAAGTTCTCAATGATGATGGCTCCCTTCTTATCGCCATGAGCCGGTATGAGGACCGTCCCGATCCCAGTCAAATTGAAATAACATGGGAAGAGCTTGAAGCGGCGTATGGAGGAAATGTTCCACCGATCGAGGTGTTTGAACGGATTGATCCTAAAACACTCCCGATCATTGAACGGTTATATTTTCGATTTTTTCAGAAGAAATAAGAATTTTGACCATTCGTTTTCGCGTCATAAATTTCGAAAAGTATGCTTTGCAAAGGAGTTGATGCGGGGAGCGTTCAACATCGTAAGTGAACAGCTTTATTTCGTTACCTGGAATAATCCTATCTATTGATCTCCGTCCGTACTCTGAGATGAGTTGCTATAAAGAAAAGGTGAAGAACAAATAAGGCCCCTCAACACAATGTTCAGGGGCCTTGTGTATTATACGAAGATCACGAATAGGTTATTGACCCTGCTGCGGCATCATAGGAATGATATTGGGCATGGTCATGGGAGCGTTGGGGACGGGGGCCTCTGTCTGGTTTTCGTTTTGTGGTTGGAGAAAGAGTGTCGTGAATTCCGATGTCGGCATGACATAAACCAACGGGTCATCATCTATTTTGAGATATACTTTCGACTCCGTTGATTGATCTTTCGCATTCATCCCGACGGGCAATGCCGTGATCGTATGCGAGACTTTTCCGGTCGTGGTAATGGAATACGGTGCCGTAGAAAAGTCGAGGGACGTGGCGTCTTTCGCCGGAACAATATCGACAATGCGTACAGCCAACAGACCGCCAATAAGCTCTTTCACGGCCTGTTGTGAATCGGAAAGCCATGAACCTCCTTGTGCCTGCCATGAGACGGACTCGGGGTTTTCGGCCTCGCCTTCTTGTTTTGCTGTGGTAGCTTCCGTTTTTTTCGTGAAGGTGGCTGTGCCTTCCGGGGTTGTCACCGTGATGGTGTCAATCATTTCTTCGGGAAGACGTAAGGCGACTTTGTCGAGCCATTTCGTTGGGTCAAGAGCGTTTCCAACGTACCCGGCACGACCACGGACATTGTCTTCGACTGCGTAAACCACATCCGCGTTATTGGGTCTGACAAACGAGGATTTCCAGTCTCCTTTCCCCGCGAGAATATTCGCCAGTTCTTTTCCATCTTTGTCTTTGAGAATGATATGCACGGCAGAGGCGTCATCAACCGCGAAGTCGGGATGCAAGCTGGCATCGTCAGCGCGGGCCTCACCCTTCATTTTGGCAATACATCCGAGGAGACCGGCCACTTGGCCGATATCTGCCTTCGCATTTTGCATGGAAACAAGTCGCCAAGTTTCTCCATCGCGTTTCAGCGTAATCGGTGCATCGGGTTTCGCCCCGTCGAAAAGAGTGATTTCCGCAACAT
This sequence comes from Desulfovibrio inopinatus DSM 10711, assembly GCF_000429305.1. NCBI lineage: Bacteria > Pseudomonadati > Thermodesulfobacteriota > Desulfovibrionia > Desulfovibrionales > Desulfovibrionaceae > Desulfovibrio > Desulfovibrio inopinatus. The sequence continues at coordinate 20,225 of NZ_AUBP01000012.1, read as the reverse complement.
CGGCCGTAGTGGCGTTGTCAGGAAAAAAGGTGAACAGGTCATTATAGGAAAGAATATCCTTCGGAGCGAACAAGGTTTTTTTTGCCAGCAGAGCCGCGGCCAACAGCACGATGATGATGCCGAGAACGGCGACGCTTTTGTTCTTCATGATGTTCTCCTAGTGTATAGAAGAGGGGGAGATGGCTCCAGCCGCCAACTCCTCCCTCAAAAACTTTTAACGGGGATAGCTCCGAACGGGACGTATCGTTTGGTCCGTGAGCTTAAACTTTACACATATCCTCGGCATATCGAGCACGACGGCGTCGTCGGGACATGGTGCGCAGAATCCCAATGATGGCAATACAGAGAGGAACAAGTCCGTAGTTGATGATTTTCCACAATGCGGCCGCTTCAGGCGATACATTCGGAATCATACGATTGATGGCTTTCTTACCGCGAATAGTAATGAGATCGGGACCAAGGGCCATCGAGTCGACGATATTGAGGACAAGATCGAGACTGGCAGCAAGAAAATCATCGCTGAACAGCTCGGAACAACCGACAAGATAGAGTTCCCCCGGTGCTGGCGTGATGGGTTGAACGGTTTCAGGCTCAGATGCCCCCTCTTGTATCTGAGGATCATTCCAGGCGGGAGGCGTCTGGTCTTTGGTTACATCGGGGAATTGTCCGGTAATGCGTGCTAAAACGGGGTACGCTTTGCGTTTGGAAGCTGCAGGAGGCGTGATGTCTTCCTGAGTCAGGCGTTGTTGTGGAGTGACGGTCCAGGCATTGGGGCTTGTGGATGCAAGGATCGTTGCCGTCAAAGCGTTTTTCTCGAGTTCTTCCTGGTTGATTGTGAGAGCGGATCCCCACATATAAAGAAATTGTGAAAGTCGGGCTGTGATGGGATCGGTTTTGTTCATGGATTCGCGATCAATGAGGATTTGGATCGGCAATTTCAGATCAAGCCCCCCACCGAAAAGCTGCTCGATTTGGTTTCGAGCCATACGGATACCGGTGTTGCTTTCGTCCATGAGCACGTTTTGATCAATACCAAGACCGTAGTGAGCAAGAAGGGGATTCACATTGGGTGTCACGGGGATGCGAGTGATATTCAGTGCCCCTTGCATGATATTATAGTCCCAGACGTTATCCTGCACGGCCATGAGTATTTTACGTCCCGATGCAAGAGCCCGGGCCAATTCGTATTGCTGGCGATCGCTCAGGCTCCGTGGTTCGAGAACAAGCAGCGCATCGGCATCGGCCGGAATAGGGCTGCTTTTGGTGATTCCGAACGGGACGACCTCATATTTTTCATGGGCAAGATAATTGTTGAGCAATTGAAATGGTTTTGAAGAGAAAACACCGATTTTTGCGGGTTTGTCCCGTTCGAGACGGTAGATGGTACTGATCAGATTATATTCGAGTTGCCCCACATTTTGAGGAACGATTTGTGGAAGAATTTCCTCATCGTTGTCTTTGTACGCAATACCGAGAGAGGAATAGACGAGGTTGGTGACTGCACCGGTTTCGCGCATGGCTTGGACAGAAAACGGTTCGACGCCTTTTTGCAGCATGCGCTGTTCGAGTGGGTCGGCATCCGGTTTGTCAGCCGGATTTTGTCTGAGCACATTCGCGGCTTGCATGTGAACGCGTTTGAACTGGAAACGGTTCCCTGAGGCGACACGCAACTCTTGCAGGATGTCGAGAACATCGCGTTCGAGGTTCTGCATTTCCGTCGGCATGTCCTCGGAGGGAGTGACGTAATACGTCACTTGGACCGGAGCTTTGAGATTGGCCAAAATACGTTTGGATGCCGGGCTTATGGTGTGAATGGCACCTTCGGTCATATCGATTCGGCCAAGAGAAGCGTCGGTGACCAAGGCATTGAACAACACGCCGATGACGAGGCATAGCAGGCAGGCAACGGAAAAGGTCATGGTCGCAGTTTTTCGGTTACGACCTTCGATAAAGAGTCCGTTCAGGAAGAGAAACAAGCCGGTCCAGACAAGAAAGTAGAGGAGATCAGCCGTTTCGAAGACACCTTTGGTGAAGACGAGATAGTGTCCGGTTGCCCCGACAAGATCACGCAAAAAGCCGCCGAAACCAGCGACCCAGGCATCAAGAGCTGCAGCGATAAAATCGGTCCCCAGCAGATAGAATCCGAAGCAAGCGAGCAAGCTTACGACAAATGCAACAATTTGATCACGGGAAAAGCCGGAGATAAGCAGGCCGAGACTGATGAAGAAGGCACCAAGTAAGCTGGCTCCGAGATAAGAGCACAAGATTTGTCCTACGTCCGGATGCCCCAGGGCGAGAAGCATGATGGGAATCATGCCGGTACCGACTAAGGCAAGCAGATAGAAAATAAAGCCTGCCATAAATTTTCCCAGAACAATGGACAACGGCCGCATGGGAAAGGTGAGAAGCATTTCTACCGTGTTCTCAGAACGTTCTTCGGCCCAGAGACGCATGGTGACGGCCGGGATAAAAACACAGAGGGTGACGGGCAAAATGGCAAAAAACGGGCGCATTTCTGCCAGCGGAAACTGAAAGAATCCGGTGACGAAAATGCCAGCGTTGATAATAAGAAAAACAATGAGGAAGATATATCCGACGGCCGAGTTGAAATACGCACTGAGTTCGCGTTTGAAAATCGTCCACATGTCGTGCATGAGGTACTCCTAGGCTTCGAGAAGAGGGTTTTCAGCCTTGGTCAGGGCAAGAAAGATCGCTTCAAGAGACGGTGTGTTCTGTGCCAGTTCGGCAAGCTCCCAGTTTTGGGCGACGGCAAGACTGTAAATAGAGGCTGTTTGAGCCATGGCATTGTCGCATGACAGAATGAATCGAGAAAAGCCTTGTGGAGCGTGCTCCTGGCGGATTTTGGTCACTCCGTCGAGTGCAGAGAGGCTCGGTTCGAAATGTTGTGGTGGACCAAGTAAAAGGACATTGACCTCTTCCTGAACTTCTGCTTTGGCCGCAAGTTCTTCGATAGGACCGTCAGCCTTGATGCGGCCATCGGCAATGATGACAACGCGTTCAGCAATGGCTTCCACTTCTTGGAGAATATGGGTGGAAAAAATAACGGTTTTATCCTTGGCCAGCTCGGAAATGAGACGCCGGATATCCAAAATTTGATGTGGATCGAGCCCGGTTGTCGGTTCATCGAGAATGACGACTTCAGGATCGTGCACCAATGCCTGGGCAAGGGCCGTACGTTGTCTGTAGCCTTTTGATAATTCGATAATCGGTCGGTGCAGCATGGGACCAAGACCCGTGTGGTCTAACACCCAACGAATGCGCAGGCGTTTATCGGCTCCGCGGAGTCCACGTGCTTCGGCCACGAAGTCAAGATATTCCCCGACCTCCATACCGAGATAGAGAGGAAGGTTCTCTGGCAGGTAACCGATGCGTTTGCGGACCTCAAGAGGGTTTTTCAGAATATCGAATCCGCAGATTCGAGCTGTCCCTTTGGTTGGATGCAAATACGTGGTCAAGATCTTCATGATGGTCGATTTTCCGGCGCCGTTGGGGCCGAGAAGACCGAGGATTTGCCCCTTTTGAACGACGAACCCGGCATCATCCAATGCGTTGACCGGACCGTAGTTCATGCTCAAATGTTCGGCTTCAATCATGTGACTCTCCCTTTTTGGAAACGTATGGGGCGTTTCAAATCATACTTCGCAACATGCTGCAAGATGACATGACAACAATGTCGTTGCAAAACATAAAAGACTGGACAACGTTGTATAACGCCTCTAATACTCAATGGGGCGCATTGGATAACACCTGCGACCAGCCCCGTCGTCGAACCCTATTTCTGGAGAACGGCGCCATGACAAGCCGCGACGGGTCTTTTGATGCCATGAAACAGGAACTCCACTTCAAATACGATACGTTGTCCAAGAAAACCGCTTCAGACACGGATTTTCTTCCTCCCATTGATGTGGAAGGTGAAGACGCAGACCGGCAAGGACAGATCGTCCGGCAGCTTACTGGCGTTCTCGATACAATGACCGGGCTGTTGGATGACCAAAATCGTTTGAGCCTCGATATTGACGAGCTTCGCAACGAGGTTGGTGTGCTGAAGCGTCAAAAACGGGAACTCGAATTCGCGTATAAACAAAAAATTCACCATTTCGAAGTCACTCTGCGCGAACTTCAAAACGATCGTGATGCGCTGACGCGCATGTTTATGGATTATGTGAATTCTCAGTCGGGCTCACCGACAACGCCGCCTGATTACATCATGTGCCTGCCTCTTGTCATCCGGTCAGAAAAAAATGAATTCCTCGGTGTTGCTGATAAGAATAAGCATTTTAATCTTAAAGAATTCATGCGCGGCATTGAAAGAAACCGCGATGGTAAGAAAACGTTTTCCCTGCAATGGGAAAGACGTGATATCCGGTGGATTCTTCGATTGAATACCGTAGAAAATCATATCGGCAGACGACACTGTCATATTCTTGAGATTCGGCCGACGTTGACGCCGAAAAAGAATATGGTGGCGCGACTTGTCAATTTGACCATAGACGGTAATGCTGTACCAGAATCCCTTCTGCTTTTACTGTTCAAAAAAATTAAAGATACCTTCATGTCTTGAGCCCCGGCTTGTCTGATGCTGGGAAACAGCTGCTTTGGAGAATGCCATGAAAGGACCGATATGTCTCATGCTCGCGGTGGCCTTGTTCTTGTGTGGTACGTTGGCTTTTGCCACGCCGCCAAGCAAGGAGGAGATGGAAATTCTACAGAATGACTTCATCAAGGTTACTGCAATTAAAGAAACAGAACAAAGCGAAGAAAAATTTGTGAACGATGGTTCACAGGCTGTCTTAAAGCAAGTGCCGTATAAAAGTGTCAAAATTGTTGCTGAACTCTTGAAGAAACCGCCTATGGGCCTTGATGCCGTTTTTTCCAGCCAGAAGAAAATTCCTGAATTACGAGTATGTATTTATGAAAAAGATGAGCTTGGAAACCTTGCACGTGATGGCCAGTGTGAAATGTTTCTTTTTGATGCGCTCGTTCCGGGAAATATTGGCACGGCAACGTTTCGTCTTCCGCTCGAAATGAATAGCTATGGAATTAAAGTTGCCGACAAGCAACCGAACAAATCGTCTACGTTCAAGCTTTGGACGCCAGACAAAAGTACAGAACGAAAATAATATCAATCGTATTCAATATCGTGTGTCGTGACGAATGAAGTTTTTTTCTTGTTCTGTGTATACGCAGATAAATACTTTTGTAGCCATGATAATCTACTTGTCGTGCATAATAAGGTCAATCATGCATATTGTGCATTGCATTTGGTTTTAGCTTGATCTGTTTTTGATAAAGATTGCATGGATTGCTGATGAGCATGTGTTTATTATTGGTGCACGAATATTTTGCTATGCGTTCTCATTGTCATTTCTTGTGTCATAGAAATGTCACATCTATTGTGTTTTGAATATTGATATTATTTAATTATGCCAACACATTGTGAGAGCGTGCTGAATAGAGTTTTTGTTGTTTGCTGTTATGATGTCCTACGAGCTTTATCATAAGGATCACCAGGATGGAAAAAACTATGTATGTCGTCAGTGCCTGCCTTATTGGAGAGGCATGTCGCTACAACGGAGAAGCGAGCCTACATCCTTTGGTCAAGGAGCTTGTCGACAAAGGGCAAGTGTTGGCCGTATGCCCCGAGGTATTAGGTGGCCTGTCCATTCCCAGACCAGCCTGCGAAATTTCTGGCGATCGTGTTATAACGCATGATGGACTAGATCTGACCGATGCGTACAAAGAGGGAGCGAAAAAAGCTTTGGATATGGCCTTGGACGCCGGTTGTTCCCGGGCAGTGGTCAAATCACGGTCCCCTTCATGCGGAAAAGGCGTCGTGTACGACGGATCATTTTCCGGTCGACTTATACCGGGAAATGGTGTGTTTGCTGAGATGCTTGTAGAATTTGGTATTGAAACCATCACCGAAGATGATTTGGAAGTCATATGGGGATGGGATGAAGATGCGTGATATTGTGTTGAATTCTTGTAGCGCATTTATGCTGATGAAATGCATACAAAAAAAACGGGAGTATACGAACTCCCGTTTTTTTGTATGCATGTATTGCGAAGCCTGTGCAAGGATTGATGTCGCGGACGGGAAAATTACGTTATAAAGATGGAGAGGATTTGTGCGAGCATGGCGCGAGTCGTATACGGTTCGAACAGAAACCACTTGATTATGAGATAGATAAGCGCCAATGAGCTGCAAAAACTCCACGCAAACTTGATAAATTCATACATGGCGCCCTCCTGCGTCTCGTCTTGCAAAGAGAGTATCAGGAAGTGTGCCAAATTATTTTTAGCTACAAAATAGAGGGGTTGGAGTATGTCTTTCGTTTTGTAGACGTTTGATTATTGTTGATGACGCAGTATCTTGCTGAAATGTCGTGAGCCCCAAAAAACACGCGTACCGATAGCCGGTACGCGTGCTGATATTTCAATTGGTTTGAAGGCTATTCCTTCCGTTTGCTCATGAGTTCCACCATGGACTCAAGAACACCGTCTTTCTTTTTTTCCTCGCCAAACTGATACTTCTTGACGGCGTTCATCCCTTTCACACCATCCATCCCGTTCACTTGGGCATACATGGCCGATGGAGCTGGATTGACGATTTGGGATGTAAAGGCCTCGTGGTAAGCCTCTCCGGCTCGCCAATGGAGGCGTTGTTCATCAGCGCAACCGGCAGTCATAACAAGCAGAGCAAGAGAGCAGAGAATAAGCGTTGTTTTCATGACAGATCCTCGTGGCTAGAAATTGCGGGGCATGGTAGGGACGGCATGACCGAATTCTCCGGACATCCCTGCTTTTTTGCCACCCAGGCCGGCCGTCTTCAATGTTTCGGCCAGAATCGTCGGCTCTTCCGTCGGAATACCAAGGTAAAATTCAAGATCATTCGGTGTTCTGAAGTCATCCGTTGGAAGTTTGATATCTTTTTTATAGCCAGGCTGAACCAGATGAACCGTTGCAACAATGACAAGCTCGGTTTCGTTTTCCTGGAATTCGTTACTCTTGAAGAGCATACCAAGGACGGGGACATCACCGAGTACGGGAAAACGGCTGGCCGCATCACGACCGGTTTCCTTGATGAGCCCAGCCAGTGCGAACGTTTGCCCGTCGTTCATTTCGACAACGCTTGACGCACGCCGTGTATTAAGACCGGGAATGATATTTCCATTCAATGTGATGGTGTTGTTGTAATCCAGTTCCGAGACTTCAGGACTGATTTTCATGGAAATACGTGAATCCGTCAGGACAGTCGGGGTAAATTGCAGGCCGACGCCAAACGGTTTGTACTCGATGGAAATTGTGCCAAATCCTTGCGGAATGGGAACAGGAATTTCACCACCTGCCAGAAACTTGGCCGTCTCACCACTCAGGCAAACGAGCGTTGGCTTTGCCAGAATTTTGACCAGTCCGTTTTCTTTGAGGATGTCAATAAAACCCGTCCATGTTCCATTGTTGGTATTGCCGTAGTTCGTATTGACTCGAAAGGCGGCATTGGCACTTTGCGCTGAGATACTCGGATTAATGGAGTTCGGAGTAACCTGCCCGGCCTGGTATTGTTGCAAGGGCAGAAGGGTATTTCCTGAACTGTCTTCAGCATAGAAATAGTTGGGAACGGCCGAGACGATGTCGAAGACTTCCGTTGCTGGTGTGGTCAGGCCACCGAGCATGGATAACAGAAAGTCTCCTTCCGAAAAGTAGTTGAAGTTCATCTTCATACGCTTGAGAAGGTTGCGTTGCATTTCGGCAACACGAACTTCAAGCATGACTTGCTGGACACCACCGACACTGAGCAAATTGATAACTTTTTTGGGAGCGTAAACTTCAGCCAAAGACGCGAGTTTGGTCAAATTGTTGGAATTGCGTACCGTTCCGGACAACGCAATGGCATCATTGGTCGCAATGACTTTGACCCCATCTTCTTCAGGCAGTGCTTGCTGGATAATGCGTTCAAGTCGTGCGACGTCCGGTGCGACAACAAGGTCGAAAATTTGCGTGATGCGGTCGTTTTTATCCCACAAAGTCAAATTCGTGACACCAGGAGCTTTGCCCGTAACATACACTTGTGTTGGGGAAAGCAGTACAAAGTCGGCGATCTCCGGTTGGGCAACAGAAACTCGGCCCAGGGTCTTTCGTGACTTGAGGATGATTGATTTCCCCATGGAAATATCGAGAGACGGCGGGTTCTGAATGGAATGAACGGCTTTTTGCGCATGGGCCGGTGTGGCTGATACAAACAAAAGCAGCGTGCAGACGAGAATCCATGCCGGTCGGGGTCTTTGGTTCGAGTATGTATGTATGCTCATGACAGCTCCCCACTATTGTAACGTGATGGTTTCGACTTCCGTTCCACGGATCGACTGTGCCTCGAATGACGGTGCCTCGACCTTAACGTTGGTTGCTTCCTCAGGAGTTTCTTTCTGGGCGATTTTTACGTCACCCCGATAGGCGCCGAGTGTTTTTGCAATGTCTGCGCCTTCCGTTGTAACTTGTTGGAGATCCTGAGGGTTTCTGAGCGCAAAATGGATCGTTCCTTCTGTTGCGGCCAGAGCGAGTTGTTCTGATTCCTCGGGGGTGAGTTCCAGGGTATATGTATCAACGGAAGAAACTTGACCGGACTCGCTTTTTTCAAGTTCCTGCCCGGTGGCAATGACGAGGATGTTTTCCAACACCGTTTTTGTGATGCGGCTGTTGGGGTCTTCCGGATTATTGACGGTCATAAGAACGTCAACAGTGTTGCCTGGAGCGACCAAACCGGAAAGTCCGAGAACTTTATTGCCCTTGACGGCCATGGCCCGTTTTCCTGGTGTGATGAATGCATCCAGACTGCCCGCTTTGATGCCTTCCGGGAGGAGTTTATTCTCCGTGACAGGGTCAAGTGGAGACAGACCGATTCCAGCGACACGACCAATGGCGTCTTTGATGTCGGTAAAACCGCCTTCGGGAACACTTTGAGGAAAATACGGCGCAACCGTGAGGAATTGTTCTGTCAGTTTTTCGCCCCGTTTAATCGGTGCGGCAGCCACAACAACATCGATCGCTTTTTCTGTCGGTGCGGCCTGTTCTACCTCGACTTTCTTTTGTCCGGCGTTCTTGAGCCATGACAATGTCACGACTCCCGCTCCAAGAGCCAGAACGAGCGCCAGGACAAGATGCAAGACTGCACGTGATTTAGCCACGAACCACCCTCCTTGGCGATCCCGGCGTCGTCTATAACGCCGAAACAACGAGATGAAGTGTCAACCCAGTATAACGCAGGACATAGCGTCGGATGTTCGACACAAAGTCCGTTGGATGGGGAGTTTGCAAGGAGTGTGCAAAAGAGTGCTAAAAAAAGGTGGAAAGCTCCATAGGGGCTTTTCCCCAATATTGCCACGCCATGGTTGCAACGGCGCCAAGACCGATGGCCGGCCCATAGCAAAAACGACCGAACCATGTGTCGACGCGACTTTGGGACGGAGCAAGATGAGGAAAAAACAAAGGAAGCTTTTCGCGTTTGGCAGACAACATACGCAATATAAGAAAAATTATTGCAATGACGCCACCGGCCAAACTGGTGAAGATAAAGACGGTCAAAAGCCAAGACGTTCCCAACGCTGCCCCAACAACGCCCATAAGTTTGACGTCTCCAGCGCCCATGACGTGGAGCAGGTAGGGAAAAAACAAGACCGTCATCCCGGCAACCAGTCCAATCGCCGATGTTTTCAATCCGAATACGCCAGCAAAAATGAAATGCACAAGAAGAAAGACAAGCATGGAGGGGTAGGTCAATAGATTGGGAATCCGGCGTGATGTGATATCCGAATATGATGCCGTCATCGCGACGAGAAAGAGAAGGCCAAAAACACATGCACGATGAATCGGATCAATGAAAAGCATGAGGTCATCCTTGTTGCAGAGAGGAAAACGTATATTGTTACGGAAGTGTACGGTCTTTCCTGGTTTCTGCCAAGAGGAGGGCACATTGTCAGTGCAATCCGTTTTCTGTGGATTGGCAGGACACGCAATATGGATTTGACCTCAAGGCTTCATGAGGGAAGCCTTGAGGAAAATAGTGAGGTTAGGTTGGCCAATGTTTATCAGCCAACATTTTGGCACGTATAGCGACTTCTGCAAGTTCTGGTTTGGATATCTGGTCGTCGGCTCCTACTGATTCACCTTTGTGGCGCAAACCTTCAGTGATGAGCGACGAAAAAAGAATGACCGGAATATTGGAGAGAAAGGGATCGTCCTTGATCTTCTTGGTTAAGGTATGCCCATCCATGGCAGGCATTTCAATGTCTGAAACAACAAGGTGGACATAGTCGGAGATCGGGCGGTTGTTTTGGACTGCGCGTTCTTTCCACTCCATGAGTTTATCCCATGCCATCTTGCCGTTGATCGTTCGTTCCACTTCAAAGCCGGCTGTTTCCAGGGAATGGCCAATCATGTGACGAATTGTCGAAGAGTCGTCGGCAATCAGCGTTTTATAATGGACTTCGGCTTCCGAGGACGTTTCCGGAGAGGGAGGGATCGTTCCAACAGCAAGATTGGGATTGAGGTCAGCGATAATTTTTTCCATGTCCAGAATAAAAAGAATCCGGTCCTCCATACGAACCACACCGGTGATACATCCCTCGGCGTAGGTTTGCATATTGATGTCCGGTGGCTCGATACGTTCCCAACTCAAGCGGTAGATGCGCGTCACTCCGGAAACGAGAAACGCGTTCACTACACGGTTGAACTCCGTGACAATGACTTTGGGAGTATCGGTTTCCACCGGCGTTTTTCCCAACCAGGCGCATAAGTCGATAAGCGCAATGATGTTATTGCGCATATTGAACGTACCCATAACGGCTGGATGAAAATGCCCTGGCAAGGCTGTGACACGGGGGAGTCGAATGATTTCGAGAACTTTGGCGACATTGACGCCGTAATGGCCTGTGTGTTCTTTTCCCTCGTCATCGATTTCTTTGATGAGAAATTCGATGATTTCCAGCTCATTCGTTCCTGATTCTAAAAGAATATCGCTCGGAGTCATACATCTTCTCGCATTCCGTTCGAGGTTATGCTGGTCGTCGCCGGCTTGTAAGACGCTCTCATAGCCTGTTTTCGGGAAAACAGGCTAAATATGACAAGAAAAAGCTTAAATGTCACATTCTGTCATAGCGTTGACGTATCGTGCTCTTTGTGGCGCGACAATAGAAAAAACGATTGATTTCAAATACAATGCAACACTACATCGCTTGTCGTTTTGTCGGTGAAAAAATTTCGTCCCAATTCATTTTTGCCGTGACCTGCATGACCACAAAGAGACTTACAATGGCAAGTATCGTGATGATGAGGCCTGTATACCCTTTGTAAAAGAAGGAGTAGGAAAAGAAAATGAGATACACGAGCTGGGCAAGTCCAATTTCCATGAGTCCTCGGGGGGTGCTGACAAGAAGCCGTGTGTAAGACATAACAAGCAGCATGGATACCGCCGAGGAAATGGCGAAAGCGGTATGGATGCTCATGTGATCGACAAGGTAAGCTAATAAGAGGTGGAAACTGAAGAATGAACATCCGATAAAGAAGTAATGCATGGGATGTAGCGACCAATTTTGTACCAGACTGAGAATAAACAGTATAAAGAAGAAAAAGAACAGCGAGATAGGCGCAGCAAAACTGACTTTGGCCACCCAGGGGCCGGGATCAAGTTTGGTGGGCATGACAAGCCCCATGTTGGAGCCGGTCAAGAGATTGGAAAAACCCCACGTTAAACGCCAGCCGTGATCGAGAGATTCCTTCTTCGTTGGAGACATTCCCGTATCAGGAAAATCGACAGCATTGAAATCCGTGGTCATTGTCAGGATGAAGTCACGAACTTGTGTTACGCCGTTTCCGGGAATGTAGGTCCATGATTCGAGGCCGCGTGAAGCAAAGTCGATGCCGACCGTCATGCTGTCTCCAGGTTCAAGCCGTTGCTCCACGCGAAAGTACCCATTTTGTACTTTGACGCTTTCCTGAATTTTTCCATTCAGATTCACCTGAAAATCATCAAAGATTCCTTCGCTATCCGGAAAATTAAAGTCAAAGAGCAGCCTGTGCTCAGCATCTGTTGTATTGATGACCGCATATTCGGCTGCAAATTTTGTTGTGTATGTGGCGTACCATTTTAAACCTTTTCGCCGTGGTGTCAGTTGGATGTCGATGTTGATACGTGACCTGCTCAACATGAGATCCACTTCGCGCTCTGTCTCATGGATAATCGTTGTTCCATCGGAGTTCGTCGTTTCTGTTGCAACTGGTTCCGTATAGAAAACGTGCGGTGCATATTGTCGTTGCGGTGCTCCCCAAAGCGAATCAACCGCCGAACGCAATCCGTTTTCGACATCGTCGGCACGAAACGATGCTCCTATGCCGAGTGCAATCCATGCCAAGCTGATGCCAGCGTAGATAATAAAAATAGCAATGATGCGACGGATCATATCGTTTCTCGTTGGGCTACTGTGTTGTTGCGGAGTGCGACATAATTCCAAAATCGAGAATCGCTGTAAACGTACTTCCTTTACCCAAAGCACTTGTAATGGTTAAACGCCCTTGCATGAGTTCTACAAGTCGGGCGGCTATTGAAAGAGTTAAACCTGTCCCGTCGTATTTGCGGGTTTTGACGTCATCGGCCTGAACAAATGGTTCTAAAATACGTTGTTGATCGGTCTCGCTGATCCCTATGCCCGTGTCTGTGACTGAGAACGCAAGGCGAACATGCCGTGGTGCAAGGGGCAGGGGATCTCTCTCATCAGGGGGGATGCGTTGGATGTGAATATGCAGTGTTCCTTCTTCGGTGAATTTGACAGCATTCTCTACCAAATGAGACAGAATTTGATGGAGTTTACCGACATCGCCAACAACAGATTCGGGGACATCGGGGTCAACATCTGTCGTCAGCTCAAGCCCTTTTTGTTCAATGGCAGCACTGAGTGTCGTTGCAATGGTTTGAACGACGAAGGCTGGCGAAAAGGAGATGGATTCGAGTTCTTCCTTTAGAGAAGACATCCTCGAAAATTCAAGAATACGATTGATGAGATTGAGTAAGAGTTTGCTCGACGACCTCAGGGAGTCCACATATTCACTCTGCTCGTCACTGAGCGCTGTCGTCTCAAGAAGTTCCACCATGCCGAGAACGCCGTTCATTGGGGTGCGGAGTTCATGACTCATCGTGGCGAGAAATGTTGTTTTGGCTTTATCTGACAGTTCGGCTTGCTGCTTGGCTTGGGTGAGCTCTTCTTCAGCAAGGCGGCTTTCGAGAAATGCTGAGACCATTTCCGCCGCTGTTGTGAGGAATCGTTGACGGCTTTCAGCCCAAGTCGTTGTGCGTTGATCATCGAAAAAACAGAGAATCCCATACCATTGGGAACGTACAAATAAAGGGCATAATACACCGCTTCCAGTATTTCCTAAAAGGTGTCCAACGGTGCTGTTGTGGGCACGAGTCAAAACGACACGGTGGCCGGAAGAGAGGTCGCGACGTATAACGGGGTCGAGATTGGCATAGGAGAAGTCGATTGCTTCATTGAACTCGTTGGAATGTCTGAGTCCGCGGTTCGATCGAAGTTGAATAAATATTTTGGCTGTTGGAATGCTATGGTCGGACTCTTCATTATAATAGAGCACCGTCCTATCGAGTTCGGCTGCGTCGAGAATGAGAGAGAGTGTTTGAGGTAAGGTGGTCTTTGTTTCCATAGACGATGTGGAAAGTAGATTGGTCGCGCAGGCGAGTAACGTCACTTCATACCGAAGGCGTAGCCCCAAATCGGCTTCCATATTTTTACGTACGGTAATGTCTCGGGTGACTCCCAAGAAGACCGGAGAGGCGGTGTCTTCCGAAATCAACGGGGTGAGGAGTGTTTCCGTCCAGACGGGCAGCATACCGGGGCCGGGGACCTCAAGCTCTAATCGATGCCCTGAATGTGAGGAAGTGGGGGCGTCTGGGAGAGGTATACGCATTTGTGTCAGGACATTCCGAAATATGGGACGTGACTGCGGCATTAACAATTCTTCAAAGGAATGTCCGGTCATGCTTGAGACGGATTGCGTGGTCTGACCGAAAAGTCGATCAGCTGAAGGGCTGATATACTGGATATGACCAGATGCATCGATACTCCAAATGACATCGTCTGCATTTTCAGCCAACAATCGGTAGTTTCGTTCGCTTTCACGGAGTGCCGTTTCCACTGCATGCCGTTTACGTTCTGCTCGATAGTTTTCCAGGTGCAAGGCAAGAATCGGGGCAATGTATCCGGCGATAACTTCAAAAAGTTCTACATCCTCTTGGTCGTACCCGTTGTACTTATTAGCTACGGCAAGTTGTCCAACAAGTCTTTCCTGATGAATGATCGGTGCCACCAGGGCATTATCGAGGTGGATATGTCCGTTGGGCAGACGTGCTCGGGCTATCTCCGTGTAAACCTGTGGAGATATTCTTTGCTCTTGCCAGTGCGTGCAACACATTGTGTTCGGTGTGATGTCTGGTGCCGTATGGCAGGCAGGCTTTTGCTGTTTATCCAATGTCGGGCATTCAAGGTCGCCGTGCTCATTGATATATCCGAAATATCCATGTTTGCTTTGGAGCGCATGAAGGACAACAGCCAAGACTTGCACGTAGATTTCATCAGTTTTTGTTGCCAAAAAAGCATTGGCTATGCGTCTGGTGATACTCAAATGACGACGGGAGCGGAGCAGGGAGGCTTCATTCTTCAAAATGGAGCGGGAAAAAAGCCAAGCAAGAGGAACACCAAGAACAAAAGTCACAACACCGAAAAGGAGAATCAGGACAAAAGCCGAGCGGCTCGCCGTTTTTGTCGCAACCAGCTCTTGATTGATGTTTTGATCCAGGACAACACTCAATTTTCGGTCTATCATCGTGTCGAGCCGTGTTCTCTTTTCATCGAATTTTTCAAATAGTCGGTGAATGTCCAGCGTTTGAGATATAATCGTCCTGCCTTTATCGACAGCGTCGTTTTTGAGTGCGAGCAGCGACATGAATTGGCGATATGTCTTTGGTGTCGCCAAGTTGAGACGGAGGGGAGGGGTAATTTGCTCGATAGCCTTGACTCGTTCATAAAATTCCATGCGTGCAGTGTTGTGCGAGATATCTATGGTTGCATGGAGGGCAAGAAACATGTCGTCTATTGCATGGAGTACTTCATCGATATGTAATTGTGTTTGGCGTGCTTCATCCTGAGATGCGCCTATAGTTTTCTTCAGGCTTTGAGCTTTTTCGTATAATGCGGCACGGACTTCTTGAAGAGACTTGAGGTCTTTGTTGCGATTGTCAACGAGTTGTATGATTTTACTTGCTGTTCTAACAAAAGATTGAAATTCTGTTTGGATATCTTTAGCAATATTTTGAAGTGAAGTTGATCGACTTATAGAGATGATACACTCTATATTTTGTGCGTATTCTACAGATGATGAGTGTATCTTGTTCCAATCTTTTTTGTTGTGACTTCGTATATAGTTCGATGTTGATGACGTGACTTGTTCTGCATTGAATTTTAATTCATATATGCTTTTTTCTACAGGGATATCAGAGTGGATAAATGTGTCAAACTGGTCGTTGAATAATACTATGCGTTGGCTCGTTGCAACAAGAATAAAAAATATGACAGTAAATATAAGGCCAAACCCAAGAAAAAGCCGATGCTTTATCGATGAACGCATTATGCGCCGAGCTGACGTCGTACTTCTTTCTCGGGAATCTTCAGACACAGTGGGAGCCGTCTTGTTTTGGGTTGTGATATTGCATCGTTTCTTCAGAGATGATGCCTTGTCGTATAGCATGGTCTTGCGTACAAGAAAACAAAAAGGCCGGTTGGATAAACCGGCCTTTTTTCAAGGGAAGAACCCTTGGCATTGTGCGAGGATAAACGTGGTGTCGCTACGTCGTTCTCGTGGCGCTATCGCGGGGCAGTCATTATTATTTGACGGCTTCTTTGAGGTCTTTTCCCGGCGCGAATTTGACGGATTTGCGAGCTGCAATTTGAATTGGTTCGCCTGTGCGAGGATTGCGGCCGGTGCGAGCGGCTTGCTCTTTGCTTGAGAACGTGCCGAACCCTGTCAGGGTGACTTTTCCGCCAGCGACAAGTTCATCTTCAATGGCCTGCAAGAGGGCATCGAGACCGCGGCCGGCTTCAGCTTTGCTCAACTGAGCGCTTTGAGCCATTTTCGTAACGAGATCATCTTTTGTCATGGAACGTATCCTCCAGAAGTAATGTGAACAGGCCGTTAGCACCGCTTTGGCAATCTGTAAAGACGAGATGCGGGCTATCCTCTTTCTTGGTTTATTCGAGCAACTCGGCCAGACGTGTGATGGCATGAGCTGCGCTTTGAAATTTTATCTCCTGCCGATCTCCCCCCAAATGATATACATCGCTGATGTGTCGCTCTCCAATATCCCAGGCTATCCAAACGGTGCCGACTGGTTTTTCCGGAGTTCCCCCGGTTGGGCCGGCAACGCCCGATAGAGCAAAGCTCACATCCGCTTGCATTGTACGACGCACACCAGCAGCCATTGCCAGAACCGTCTCACTGCTGACAGCTCCATGTTCTATCAGAATCGATTCGGCAACGCCAAGGATGTTAGTCTTTATTTGGTTGGCGTAGGCAACAATACCTCCGACAAACCAACGGGACGAGCCCGAAATGTCGGTCAGAAGACTCGCAGCCAGACCGCCTGTACAAGATTCAGCACACGACAGAGTAAGGCCTCGTTCGACAAGTCGATCACCGAGGAGACCAATAGTGTATTCAAGTTCGCGTTGTGTTATCATAACTAGCATCGTAAATGGTTAGCTTTTTCGGAACGGAGTTCGTATTGCCTGCATTCGTCTTCGGGATCAAGGGGAAAACATCGCATTTTCTTCTGTTTTTCCTGTCAAGACGTTGAAAATGGTTGTGTTGAACGCTTCATCATACCGTGTTCACTCTCTTGACGCATGCTTGAAAACGCGAGTAAGACCGCGCCGAACACACGTTGAATTGCAGCAGCAAGCGACTCTATACTACAACAAGGAGACACGTCGTGCTCGACGTCAAATTCGTCAGAAACAATATTGAGGCGGTCAAAGACGCCCTGGCCCGGCGAGGAGGCGCAGGCGTCAATATGGACGAATTCGCCCAAATCGATGCCAAACGGCGCGCTCTTTTGACCGAGGTGGAAACCCTCAAAAGCGAACGTAACGCCGCATCCGCCGAAGTTGCTAAAAAAAAGCGGGCCAAGGAAGACGCTTCCGATATCATCGCGAGTATGGGGGATTTGTCTGCGCGAATCAAGGCTCTTGATGAAGAACTCAAGGGCGTTGACGAGGCCGTCTCCCAGTTGCTGATGGCCATTCCAAATATGCCCCACGCGAGTGTTCCCGATGGGACCGATGAAAATGACAACCCCGTTGTTCGTGTTGTCGGCGAAATTCCGGAGGCGCAGGACGATGCCCCCAATCACTGGGAGGTGGGAGAACGCCTTGCCGGTCTTGATTTCGAGCGTGCAGCAAAAATTACAGGCAGCCGTTTTTGTGTGTCTCGGGGCTGGGCCGCAGCAATGGAACGTGCTCTGGCCAACTTTATGCTCGATATGCAAACGGTCGAACACGGCTACACGGAAGTATTGCCCCCTGCTATCGTCAACAGCGATAGCCTTTATGGCACAGGGCAACTTCCTAAGTTTGCAGAAGATCTTTTTCGTCTCGATTTCAAAGATTTTTATCTCATACCCACAGCCGAAGTTCCACTCACCAATCTGCATCGTGATGAAACGCTTGACGAAGCGGATCTTCCCATTACGTATTGCGCGCATACACCCTGTTTTCGATCCGAAGCCGGTTCCTATGGAAAAGATACGCGCGGTCTGATTCGGCAACATCAATTCAACAAGGTCGAGCTTGTCCGGTTTGTCCATCCGGATACATCGTATGATGAGCTTGAGCGGCTTACCGGCCACGCCGAAGCCATTCTTCAACGACTTGACTTGCCGTACCGGGTTGTTGCCTTGTGCGCCGGTGATATCGGCTTTTCCGCTGCAAAGACATACGATCTCGAAGTCTATTTGCCCGGTCAGAAGAAATATCGTGAAATTTCGTCTTGTTCCAACTTCGAGGATTTTCAGGCTCGTCGAGCCGGCATCCGTTTTCGTCCTTCTGGTTCCAAGAAAACGAGCCTTGTCCACACTCTGAATGGATCAGGTTTGGCCGTTGGCAGAACGCTTGTCGCGGTTATTGAAAACTATGTGCAAAAAGACGGTTCTCTGGTCATTCCAGAAGTGCTTCGTCCCTATATGCATGGTCGCGAAGTCATCGAACCCCAAGGGTAGTCGTCAGATATATGGGGTAGGCGGTCAGAACCAGGACGGGAGAATGTTTTCCCGCGCTGCTTCTGGCCGTCTCCTTTTGGTTGGCAGAAGAGGGGGCCTTTGGTCGCTTCTTAGAGGAAAAGAGAGCAAATATTATGAGGCAATAAGCGTCGCGGCTTCGAGGAGGTTGCCATCAGGGTCGCGGAAATAGATGCTGAGCATAGGGCCATTTGCTCCGTTTCGTTGGACCGGGCCTTCGATGATGTCGATATATTCTTTTGCAAGGCGAGATGTCAGGTCATCAATGGTCTCATCAATGAGAAAACACAGATCGGCCGAACCCGGGAGAGGATATTGGGCTTTGGGCTCGAATTCGGCTCTGTGTTGATGAAGATTGATTTTCTGATTTCCGAAATGGAGCGAGACGCGTCCCGATGACGTCTTTCGGACTTCAAGCCCAAGTAGGGTATTATAAAATTGGGCGGTGCGATTGATATCGGCAACCGTTAGAACAAGATGGTCAAGATGTATTGCTGGCATAGAACATACCTTTCCAGAGCCGTTTTTTATAACTCCTTAAGTGGTTATGGTGTTTTAGGAGGACGTGCCTGTTTGTCTTTTTGGGGCACGGACTTATATTTGTTGACTATTGACTCTCTGTATTGCGAGAAATCGGCGTCATTTTGATGATGAAGAGCCTCAAAATAGGCCCGCATTTTTTGTTCCTCGGCGCTCAACGTCTCGCTAGGCCGCGTGTCGGCTGTCGGAGTGAGGGGAGTGGCTTCACCTGTGACAGCTGGCGGAGGCGGAGGAGTGGATTGCATGGATTGTCCAGACGACATGCAGGGCATGCCAAGCAGTGTAAGCAGGGCAAAGAGTAGGTATTTTTTTCGCATGGCCGCTTCTAACGTTAAGTTTGGGGAAAAAGCCAGCGAGATTTTTTTCTAATTATATTAAGAGATTCGAGAGAGAAAAATGCTTCACAATGAAATGGTGGACGAGTATCTGCCAGAAACGGTTCGTGCAGCCCTGATTCGCGGGCAATCCCTGTTGGATATTCACAATCCGGGCAAAGAACGCACCTTGCATTGTCGGGCCGTCGCTCGGCTCGCCGTTGCCATGGCACTGGCCTTGAGTGATGCCGGCGCCGGTATTGATGTTGAATTGGTTGCCGAATCCGCCGTGGTGCATGATATCGCCAAAGGGAAACCGAATCATGCCGCGTCCGGTGCAGCACTTTTGCGTTCTTTAGGACGATCCGATTTGGCACATATCGTGGCGGACCATGTTGATTTCACATCATTTACCGGCCCTATAACCGAAGCCGAAATTGTTTGTTTGGCTGATAAACTCGTTGCATCGGATGAATACGTTGGTTTGGAAAAGCGGTTTTCGCAAAAGCTCGCTCGATTTGGCGATACGCCTGAAGCCCGTGAGGCCGTAGCGGGGCGGCGTGATCGTGCCGAGATCGCACTCTCTCGCTTTGAGAATGCTGCAGCAATGCGTATTGATTCGCTTGTTACCCGTACGGCCATTCATGGTGATCGGTTCCATGAATTCGTTCTTGTCTCGACGCGATAAATCGGTTCTGCTAGGGCGTGTTTCTAAATTACCGCAACCAGATGAGACATGAGGCGATAGTAACCATTGCCAAGAAAGTCATCTGCAATTTTTCGTAACGAGTAGCGATTCGTCTAAACTCTTTGAGCTTGCAAAAAAAGCACTCTACGAGATGTCGTTCTTTGTAAATGTGCTTGTCGTATTTCCGCTGGTTGCGACGATTCTTTTTGGGCGGAATAACAGGCTTGGCATTCTGTCCGATAATGAGACTTATGAAGCTGTTGCAGTCATAAGCCTTGTCGGCGGCTACAAATTCAGCCTGAAGTCCCTGAAT